>NZ_JABWDK010000001.1:0-270634 GCF_013361255.1 Faecalibacillus sp. H12
AGAACTTCAGCCTTCCAAGCTGACTACGTGGGTTCGATTCCCATCACCCGCTCCATTTATTTTAAAGTGGAACGGTTTTTTTTACTAAAAAGAAAATATCTAATACGAATAATCAATTCTTTAATAGATAGAGTAATCATTTGGTATTAGACATTTACAAATACTTTATATTGAATTTAGATTTTCAATTTGTTAAAATCTTAAGTGAAAAACTAAATACTATTATTGATATGTTGTAAGTCAAACCAATTAAAATGACTACACATTACGTTGTTTTCTTCATAAAAACAACGTTTTTTTATGCTTTTTTTATATTCTTTATCATTATATCATCTGATAAATGCAAAAGAAAGTCATTTGTAACAAAAATTGTGAATTGTTACTACTAATACCAATAGATCATATTCAATCTATATAACTTTTGAATACCTTTCTTCTACTCTTATATTATACCATAATATGCTACAAAAGTGTAGCTTTTTATATAATATTGTAGATATATTTTTAAAATTTGTTATAATATTTTTAGGAGGAATTTTAAAATGGCAAGAGCAAAAAAAGACTATAAAGCATTAAATATAAAGATTGAAAGTACAATTTATGAAAGACTTGAAAACTACGCTGAAGAAAAGGGGCAAACAAAAACAAAGGCTGTTGAACGTCTTCTAACAAAAGCAATGGATCTAGAAGAAAAAGATGATAAATAAAACCTAAAATATAATGTTAAAATAAAATAATTTTTGATATTTATTTTCTAAAACAGCTATAATATTCTCAATAATAAATTAGAGGTGATTTCTTTGATTTTAGAAGAATTTAATAAAAAGAGAATATTATGTAATATTGCTATAAAAAAAGCCTGTATGGAGCTTAATTTGAAGCTTCCAGAAATTTATTATGTTCAGCTTGATGACATCAAGCTCTTTGATCAGGACGGAAATATTGTTTCATATGATTACAGAGATGTAGGGTACAAGGTCAAAAGTATTTTATTCATTCCTAAGGAATACGTTATCTATATCAATGTTGATTTGTTTCAAAATGAAATAAATATGCTTGTAAAATGTTATCAGACCGCAAGACAGATGTATCATACAATACAGGTATATAATCAGCTTCAATCTAAAGAATTAAGTGAATCAACTACTACAGTCAATCAATGGCGATATTGTTATATTGAACGAAAAAATTCTAAACCTAGCGGAATTACACCTGTTCAGGCGGATATGATGGCTTTTTCTATTGTAATGATGCAAAAGTATCATTTTATCAATATTGAATTCAAAGATAATGATTATTTTAGCTGGGAAAGTTTACTGAAAGATATGAAGAGCCGATATTTATAATATATTATAGGTTTGAACAAAAAACATATCATATTTACAGGTAGGTGAGATAATGAGAAACAATGTTGAAACATCAACAGTTGGTGAGATATTATTTGAAGAATTTATGAAACCAAATAATATTTCTGCATATAAACTTGCTAAAGAAATAAATGTTCCATTATCAAGCATACAGGATATTATTCATAATCGTAGCAAGATAATTGTTGACATATCATTACGACTTGCTCGTTTCTTTGGTGTATCAGACAAATATTTTTTAGATATGCAGAATGATATAGATATTCGTAACTCTAAAAAAGGTGTAAATGAAATTAATGATATAGAGGAAATATAAAAATGGAAAATTCAATAAATATATTAAGATCTTTAAAAAAGGAAAGAGAGAGCTTATCAAATAAATTTAATGATGCAATGCAACAAAAAAATATATCAAAAGCTTTAGAAATCAAAGTCAGGCAAGACAGTATTTGTGATAAAATAATCAATGTATATGATTCAATGATAAAATTGCAAAGTAATGAATAAAACCTATTCTCAATTGAATAGGCTTTTTAATTGTTTATAAAATCGTAGATTTCTTTTAATGTTTCAGTTTGGTCAGAACTGTATGTTTCATTTGTGATTTGTTTTAACAATGTTTTTTTCAATCCTTCAATAAATACATCATATGTATTAACTTCTTCCTGATGAATAGCAAATTCTAGCTTTTCTACCATTTCCCTTTGAATTTTTGCATTAACATGTAAATATGTATCGGTTATAACAATATTTTCATGACCTAAACGTTTAGAAACATTATAAACATCATTTGTAAGATTCAACATCAATGTAGCGTGAGAATGTCTAAAGCCATGAAGATTCATATTTGTTACATTTGATTTTTCCTTATATTTATTGAATATTCTACCAAGAGTGGAAAATGAAATCATTTTAATTCCACCAAATACATAATGTTGTTTAATATTACTGGTATAGTTTTGTTTTTCTTTTATAAAATGGTTGAGTAACATTTCGTTCAAGCTTCTATTTATGTAAATAATTCTGTGAGAACTTTTTGATTTAGGTGGCTTTATACATTGTCCTTTACCACGAACACGACAGGCAGTGGTATTTATTGTTATCGTTTGATCAATTAAATCAACATCTTTCCAGCATAAAGAAAGTAGCTCACCTTTGCGCATTCCTGTGTAGTACAGTACACTGAAGAACAGACGATCTCTTTCATTATCAACTACTTTCAAAAAGTTATTGAAGTCTTTTATTGACCAAATTATTTGTGTATCTAATTGTGCTTTTTTATCTATGATAGAAGTAACACTTTCAAGTCCTCTTATTTGAGCAACTGTAAAATCACCATAGGACATAATATTTGCATATTTTAAAAGTCTTTTTAAAAGAGCAATTATTTTATTAATGTAGGAAATACTGTATGTTTTTCCATCTTTTGTTTTGTGCTTTCCATTTAAAAGTTCTTTTTGGTATTTTTTTATCTCTTTAAATTTAATTGATTCTAATTTTTTATTTCCATATTTTTTAGCAAGTCCCGAATTATATACATAACGTATAGAATCTAAAGTAGTATCTTGATGTGTTAGGTCAATATCTTCTAAATACAATTCAAATAGTTCGTTTAATTTCATTAATTTTTTCCTCCAAAAAACAAAAACTAGTCTAGCATCAAGCTAAACTAGTTCAGTATAATATATTTTTGTTTTCTGTGAAAAGTTTGTATAGAAATAGTTCTAATGTTTTTTTCTTTTTTTTATTTGTTGTTTTTTTGGTGGTTGCATCTTATTTTGATATTTAGAAAGTCTATCAAAATGCAATGTACCATTTGAAAAAATTAAATGATCAAATACATTCATAGGAATACCATCAGGGTTTTTATTAGGTCTTTTCTTGTCAATGTTATAAAGCTCCCAAAGTTCTTTTTTTGATTTTTTTATTTCATTACATCTTGTTTTGAATTCCTTATCAGCAATTTTGCAAACGACAAAGGAATTTGGCTTAAATTTAGATACTTCGCTATCATTCCATGTATGGAGCGATTCAACACGACCAATTCTAAAATCATTAGCTGGTCTACCATACATATTTTTTCTTGTGATTTCTACAATTACATAGTCTCCAATTTGAATATCTTTTAGATCACAAATATAGTTGAAAGTTTTATTGTTTTCTTTTCCTAGAACTCCACGTTGCATCTTGATTGATACAATACGTGTTTCTTTCTCTAAATCTGTATGATCTTTGTCAGGTTTCATCACATCAACCCAAGAAGTCAAGCGTTGAAATTGCAGACTGTCTGTTTCTTTAATGATGTCATCAAAAATACTATATCGAGGATTCTTGTTATCTTTGTTTTTGATAGCTCTATATCTAGCCCACAATGACCACTTTTTTTTCAATAAAGTGTTACAGCGCATGTAGAAATCATTGTCATTGATTTTAAACACAACAAAGTTGTTAGGTCTAAATTGTGCTATTTCTCCATCCCTGAAGATCATAAAATCTTCAACACGACCAATTCTGAAGTCATTGTTGAAATTTTTAGCACGTGTTTTCATGGACAATTCTACAACAACGAAATCACCTTTTTTTACATCTCCTATATCGCATATAAAGGTCATAAGTTTATTTACTTGTGTAATAGGGTCAAGGACACCTCTATGTAGTCTAACGATTGCAATTTTCTTTTCCATATATTGCTCCTTTTTTGTTAATTTCATTATAAAATAAAATTTTAAATAATTTCTCATTTTATTTTCCAACTAATTAAATTCTTATCTATTTAATTAAATAGCATAATGAATACCCCTAGACATAAAGATAAAATTAGAACATAATATGCTATTTTCCAAAAAAGAGGATATTTACCTAAATATCCTCTAATTAGCCATAGACCAGTTTTTTTTGATTTTCTTTTGTTACAACTACTACAGGCTGCTACTAGATTTTTGCAGTCATTTATATCTTCTATATCGAGTTTTTTTAGCAGTTTTCTATTTATATTTCTAAAACTACTATTTTTTACTTTATGGATAGGATATAGATGATCTATAGTTATTTGATTTTTTTGAAAATGTCTTCCACAATACACACAGCGATAATAGGGCTTACCATTTTTAATGATAGGTTTATTGTTGGCAAAAAAATCTGCACGATAATGAGCATTTCTTGAATATGAGGATTCCAATATCAAGAAAGTTAATCCTTTTTTTAAACAATATGCTTGAAGCCTATTGGCTAGGAATTGATCTTCAGTATTTAAATACCAATATCCTGAATATTTACCAGTTTTTTTGAACTGACAACCAAATTCTTTTAATTCATTTTTAAAATAATAAGTCTTATTTTTACCATTCTTTATTTCATATCTCATGATTCATAGTTATCATATTCTTCTTCGACTTCGTTGGAAGTAGGGGAATCATTTAGAAAAAAACTATTTAATTTATTATTGACCTTTTCAATTTCATCTTTCATAGCATAAAGCTCTTTTAATTCTTTGTTATATTCCTTGATTTCATTTTGTTCTTTTTTTATATTTTCTTCTTTCTTTTTCTTTTTTTGTTCTAATGATTTAATACGTGTTTCTAGTTTTTTATAATTATTCATAGTACAGCTCCTTTTACAGTTATAACAAAAAAGAGCTAACTTGGCTCTTTTGTCATTTATATATTTTAATATTTTTTAGAAATCATTGTATCAATACTTAATTCTGGATGCGTATATCCATAAGCAAAAATGTAGCCATCAATCATACACCCCCAATAATAAGGGCGGTTTTTATCAGATTGCCATCCTTCACGAGATGTTGACATTCCTTTGTAAAATGGGGAATATTTTAGCTCTTTAAGCATTGTATCAAATATCCAAGTTTTATAAATATTCCATAGTTTTTTATGTTTAATATCCTGTATTTCATTATTTTCACGAAGAGTAATACTCATTAATTTATGCAGTACATTTGTATCTTTCCAATTTTTAATAAGATGTATTGAATAGTTGTACTGTTGCTTTGATAGATAATCTTTTAATGAATTAATAACTTCTTCAACATCATATTCTTCATATTCTTCTTTTTCATCATTAACTATGAAAGCTTTACTATTACCTACTTGTTCGGGTTTTAACATAGGTTTAGTACTTTTAATACATTTACCAATTATTTTAATATTCATTTTTTGTTCTCCTTTAATTATATTTTTATTTTACAAGAAGTAGATAAATTATTTCTCACTTTATTTTCCAATAATGTAAAAAGAGCCAACTTGGCTCTTCTATTACATTAAATATTTTGACTTTGATAATAAATACATTTTTCTTCTAGCAACTTGAAATTACAGCATCTGTTTTCAAGTGATTGCCAAGAATGAGTTATAACAGCATTATAAATTCTTTTGCTGTCAGATATTATTTTTTTCTTATGTAGGTTACAAAATGCTATTTCTTTTCTTAAAAGAAAATAATCTTTGTCTTGACTAATATTATAATTGATTATTGCTCTGTCACATACAGGAATCATATTATTTAGATTTAAAACAGAGAGAAGCTTTCTTTCATCATTATATGTTTCCTCAATAAAAAACATATCTATAGGCTTTTTACCTGTTTCAACATATTTATTAAACATTCTAGATAATTTATCCTTTTTATTACTAGAGATAGGTACAAAATATTTTAAATTGTTGATTTCAAAAAGAACACCCACAAAAGGTTTATTGTCTTTATGTAAAACACTAGAGTTGATTTGAACTTTACTATCATATTTTCTTAAATAGCTTATATATTCTTCATCAATTCTAATTAGAATTGATTTTGACAAGTTTTCTTTTTTCATTAAATCACATCCTATTTTATTAAAAAAGGACAGTCATATATTATGACTATCCAAACTTTTATAGTCCTCAACTACGGTATGAGGTCACCCAACTTTGTATAGTCCTCAACTATGGTATGAGGTCACCCAACTTTGTATAGTCCTCAACTACGGTATGAGGTCACCCAACTTTTACCTCTTTTTAAAAGTGAGGAATCTTTTGGTGGAACTACCACCTACATTTAGTATAGTATCATATTTCAAATTTAATTCAATACTTTATTTAATACTATTCTAATTAGTTTTTTCGTCATAGTAACTTATAAAATATAAATAAATTTAAATATTGATTTGATGTTTTTTCATTGATGATATTTGTATCAGTAGACATTTTCTATGTCTCCCTCACAAATATTAAATTGTAGAAATTCTTTTTCAGCATTCTTTAATGCCTTTTCTTTTATATCATTATTTTTCAATAATCTAGACATCATTTCAATTCCTCTAGGATAAATAATGTTTTTCATTTTATATTTATCATAAGTATGGATATTCATATTTAAACCATATTTATTTGAGAGATAATTGACCATTGCTACTAAATAAAATGATTTACAATATTTTTTTCCTTTAAAGAATTTTTCTATTGTATGAGAATTTGTAATTTCTTCTATAGCTTCTAAAGGATCTAATAATTTAATAGACTGACAAAGATTACTTTTAAATAGCTCAAAATCATCATTATCGGTAATAATTATTACTTTTTTAATAGCCATATCAATTCATCTCCTTTACCTGAATGAATAAAAGATTAATGATTATATTTAGAATCATATATTGTTATTCCTTCATTAAAAATATTTTTGTATATTGGTGAATCAATTTTAATAGAAGATAGCTGAAAAATATCAATATCTTTAGATAATGCTTTTTGTAAATCTCCTTTAAGTGTAAATAATTTTAAACTTTTAATTCTTGGATCAATAATACAGAAGTCTATATCACTTATTAATGAGGCTTCATTTCTAGCATAAGAGCCAAATAATAATACACGGTTGACCTCATATTCGTCAAAAATGGGTTTTACAATTTTTTTAATGTCTTCAATATTGTAAATAAATTGATATTTTTTATTAGAATAATATCCTTTATAAATCTCCATGTTGTCACCAACTTTCATACTTATTATAACATATATAATTAGTATTTATTATTCGTATTCAATACCAATTTTAATACCCAATCCTTTTGGTAAAACAGCGGAAATGATTTCTTTTTCATATAAATATCTATTTGCTTTTATTTTCTTTCTCCATTTACCATTAGAGAATCCAAAATGATATTCTTTAAGTATTTCTTTTGCTTTAAACGTATTTCCCTCAACAACTATATAGCCATCAAACACCAAAACAAGATGATGAGGTGTTCTAAAGTCCAATTTAACTGTTTGATCAAGAGAAAATAGTTTCTCTGTTATTTCATCTACCTTATCAATTTCATATTCTTTATCCCATGATTGATAGCTGGAATTATATCTAAATCCATTTTCTTTAAGATAAGCTTTGATGTTGTAAGAATTAAATACCTCTAAAATAGTAGTTTTATATATTTGTAAAACAACATTCTTTTTCCAGCACACTTCTAAAGCTGTTTTTATTAACTTTTGGTTTTCATAGTCCTCGCAGTTGATTAATTGAACATAATCCAATAATTGGAAGATAAGAGCTTTATAAAGTAATTTTGAATATACCTGAAGAAAAGTCTTATCATTTTTAGTTTCCCCACGATCACAAAAATCAATGTGGTGGGCAAGGGCGATAATACATGAATTTGCTATTGCAACCTCTTGACGATAGAGATTAAAAACAGTAAGCACATTATCTTTATATTTTTCATTTTTTGTTGATTCTTTTTTTGAAAATTCTATTTTAAAGTTCTTATAATTATTTTCTTTGTTTAAATTTTCATAGGTCTTGTCTATGATAAATTCTAATTCTTTTTTTATTGATTTCATAATTATCCTCCGTGTACAAATTCGAGATTTTTACTTTGTGCTCTTGCTTTTTCAATCATGTTATTGAGCATTTGTTCTTGTTCTTTTAGATCATAATGTGCTTGTGCAAGTTCTTTAGCAAGTTCATCTAGTACACCACCTTCAAGACATCTACTCCTGTTTTTCATTGATACCTTGGCATGTTCAGAAACTGTTTCGGAAGTATTATCAATATATAATTCATCTTCTTGTTCCTGCTCGTATTCATCAACATCTTCACGATAACATTTGATATTTTGAAGGATCATATTAGCAATGCGATCATGTAATTCCTTTTCTTTGTTTTCAATGGATTTATTTTGTTCTTTAGATTCTTCTTTAGAAAAGTAACGATTATCAAACATTTCTTTTTCTTTTTCTAACATTTCCCTGTATTTTTTATAAAGCTTATTAATGTCATCTTTCTCTAATAACTTATCTACAAGTTTATCAATTTCTTGACGGTAGGGCATGATATTTGCAGAATTATATTTCATACTTCCAGTTTTAGGAATGTTTTTTTCTAATTTCTTGAACATTCTGTTGATTTCTTTATCATTTGCAAATAATTTTTTTGAATTGTTAGAATTTGAATATTTACCAGCATCCAATCCCATATCTTTTAACGTATCAATGATTTCTTTTTTAACATTGTCTCTTTTAAGATAAAGTTCAGAGTTGATATTCATTGTTCTAATAATGTTTGACTTGATAGGTTTAAAAGTATTTTTTTTAATATGGTAATCTGTTCTTGTTGGATTTTTTTCAAAGATAAAAGCATGGATGTGGGGGTGTGCTGTATTCGTATGGTAGTAGCAACCCCATTCGACATTATCAGGATTCAATCCCAATTCCTTGATATTTTTGTTCATGCTCTTATTCATTAGATTTTTCATTGCTTTTTTATCTAGAATTTTATTTTCTCTAGCAAAAGTTTCATCAAATGAAATAACCAGTCTATAGATCGTTTCAGGTTTATATTTTTCAAAGAGTTTTTTATCTTCGTCCGCTTTGAAATCACCATTCTTACCCCAACCACCATTAGATCCAATTCTATATTTGTAATAGTTTACAGCATCTTCAGTATCAATAGTTTTATCACACGCTTCATCACGATCGTAGTAATCGCACATAGCACCAGTATTAATTTTTTGCTTGCTGTCATTCGATTTAGAATATTGAGTTTGTTTATATTGAATATTGCAGAATATTTCCATATTATTTATTACCTCTGATCGTGTTGATACTTTCAAATGCTTTCCTTAGATCATTACTGTTTAATTCATTGATTTTATCTAATAAGGACATTTTAGGAACACTTTTAGATGTCTTTGACATTTCTTTTTGAATATCTTTAATATGACTTGCTGAATTTTCTTTTTGGGCATTGATGTGTGGTACATCAATTTGATTGATAAATTCAAAGAACTGTTCAGAATTCATATAATTTAGTAATTCTCTTCTTTCAGGAAAATAGCCTAAAGATTTAACGTAAGCATTGATATGTCTTTTTACAGCAGAAGCAAGATCATCACGTTGTGACCAGTACCAGTACATATCTTCTTCAACTAATTCAGTAGTTTTAGGTTTGATATTGTTTTTTACATTAGGAATTTGTGATAGGTCATAATCAGCTCTTGTATAAATAATATAGCGAGGTACAGCATAATGAATTTTTCTATTTATATTATCTATTCTTGAATCTTCCTCATGCAAGTCTTTAATCCATTTGTATTCAGTCATATCAGGAAGATAGTTTTGCATAGGTCCAAGATAAGTACGTGTAACAATAATTCCTCTTCCATCTGTAACATTTTGATAACGTAAAACATCAGGAGCAATCAAAGGAACTTGTTGCTGACTGTATGAAACTCCTCCACCATTTTGAGTAGCATTGTTATTAAAGTTTCCACTTTGACTTGCGACCCAAATAGTTTCATATCCTATTTCTTTACTAAAGTTTTCGCAGGTATCCATACTTGCACTTGAAATAAAAGTTTTTAAGTTACAGTTACCACGAATAATTAATGCTATTTTATCACCATATTTTTCATCTAACTGTTCATCAGCTTGAAGAAAAAGATGTAAGAAAATCCAACGAGATAGGGCAACTGTAATTTTTGTTTCAATTTGATTGATAGGTGCCATGTTTCCAAATTCATCTAAAAAAATGTGACAACGTTTATTTAAATGCATATCTTTTGTAGCTGTAGCACATCTAACAAGTTCTTGATAAGCTTGGTCAACTAAAACAGAAATGATAGGATTATATTTAGAATTTTCATCAGGGTTAATAATAAATAAAACATGTTTACCATTTGCATAATCACTAAATGTCATATCGGAATCACTTAATAATTTTGCTAAATTTTGTCCACTAAAAATTGCAAGTGTCGATAATGTTGAAGTCATAAAACTTCCACGTGTCTTATCAGGAGAGTTAGCAATAGGGGTGAAGGCAACACGTGATGGATTTATTTCATCCAGTGAATTAATATAGGCACTTAAAAGCATACGTGGATTTTTTTCTCCTTTAAAAGTAACTTCCTTTCCTAATACGGAAAGAACCTGATAAACTGAAAAAAGATTTTTACGATTGTCTTTAATGTTTGCTTGTGCGACTGCAAGTATGATTGATTTAATTAAAGCCTTTTGACCATCTATCCAAATTCTCTCACTTTTACCATTGTCTACTACAACTTGGTTAACGAAGTCATCAGTAAACTGGTCTGCATCATCTATACGAGGGTCATCATTATCTTTAAAACAATCAACAATCAATTTAAGCGGATTCCATCTTTGAGATTTTTTCATAAATCTAAAATCAATAACATTAACAGTGTAACCATATTTTTCAAACAAAGTATGAAAGCGACGATACAGTTCTCCTTTGTTATCATGAAAGATTGCAGACTCACGAGCTTTTATAACTAACATGACAAATACACTTAAAAGTTTTCTCGTTTTTCCTGAACGAGTTGAACCATAATTTAAACTGTGAGTAGCACCGACATCATAAATAAGTTCATTGTCACTGATCTTATTGACAGGCATACCTGCTGTTTCAATTTTTTCATTCATATCTATTTTTGCAATTCTAAAATCTTCAAATTCTTTTTGTTCATCAATAGTCTTCCAGCTTTGTTTCCCTAATGTATCTGTTTTCTTTGGCTTTGAAAAAAGAAATGCTTTTGTAATAAATGTAAATGAAAGAACATATAAAGCAAATGTAACGATCATGATAATATCCAAATTATCTGAAAAAACAGTTACAAAAGAACTTTCCTGTAATAATAAACTGAAGAACATATATACAAACATTACTGAAAAAATCGGTACGATTATCGATATACCAATAACAATGATCATCAACTCTTGGTGATGCTTTTTATCTTCTTTTTTGTTCAAAACTTATTACCTCCTTTTTATAATTTTGTTAATGAAAAAAGAGCCAAGTTGGCTCTTCATCTAAATCTAAAAAATTTGCTTCCTACTTAATTTTCTTGTCCTAATTAACTGAATATTTTGACCGAAAATTAAGTAGCAGGATAAGGAGTGTCCGACAGACACTCCGTTTGGGGCTTGTTCGCAGTGCGAACAACCGCATGGTTGACGTTTATTCAAATATTCATTTTTGGAGACAGTTGAATATTTTAGGAATAAATATTCAAAAAATATTCAAGAAAAACTATGCTTTTTTCTTTTGAAAACCGCACGGTTGACGTTTATTTTGATTTTTTTAGAAGTGTCCTCCAAAAGTGAATATTCAAAGCTTTTTTGTGCTTTATTTTTTAAAATATTCAGCCAAAAACCGCACGGTTGACGATTCCTGTAAAATATTCACTTTTTGTCCGACAACTTTTGCTCAAATTTAACTGTAAAACAAAAATATTCAAGAAAATATTCACTATTTTTTGAAATTTCATTTGAAAAGCGCATGGTTGACGATTCCTGAAGGATTTAACCATTGTCCGACAATATTCAGTATTTTGAGTACTTTTAGGACGGTTTTATCCGTCCAAACCCGCATGGTTGACGTTTATTTTGAATTTTCAAAATATTCAAAAATTGTCCGACAGCGTTTAATATTGATCAAAGAATTTGTTTTGTCTTTTATTGTATTTTTTTAGAACATAATCATCTTGAATTGGCAACTCATTATTGCTCGTAAGTTCATACCAAGTGAAGATGTCATCTTCATCAAATGCGATAGTTGCAAGTTCTTCTTTTGCTATAATTGAACAAAGTTTTTCAAAATATTCAAATGAACTATCAAGATAAACTAGAACAAATATTTCAGGTCTGAACACTTTTAATTTTCTTAAAATCATGAGTAGATCTTTACTTTTATAGAATGATTTTTGAATAATTACATGTGTTAAATTTCTATAACCTGTTACTGGATTTATTGAAAAATTAATATATTTATTTGAAACAATATGAATAACTTCATTTGTGTTTCTATCAAAAAAATGAACAATTTCATCATTCTCGTTATCTCTAAATGTAAATCTTTTGAATAATTTTTGATATAACGGTTCATCAGAATACAGCACGGTTCTGTAATTTTCTAACATTTTTTTCAACTCCTTTTTTGAATTTTTTATTACTTTTTTATTTAAAAATTTGATTTTTTTAATTTAATTATTTCATGTTTTTTGTTATTAAAATAATTAAAAATCATAAAATAATAATTAAAAAACAATTGTTTTTGTATTACCATTTAGCTATATTTTTTCTTTTCGATTCGATAGAATTGAAATCTTTTTTTGCTTGTTCTTCATCAATTTCATAAGTTTCTAAAATAAAATCTAGGAATTTTTTATTGCTGATATTTTCTTTTTCAAGGTCTTTTACTGTTGTTGCCCATGTTTTCAAAACAACTTCTTGAAACATATTTTCTATATCATATTTCACTTTTGACAGGTCGTGATTAAGAAAATACTGTTCAAAAATATAATTAGCTGTTTGAGAAAATGAATCAAATTCATGTTCAATTTCTATCATTTTAATTTGTTTTAAAGTCTCATTTTTTATACGTAAAGCCATTTTAGTAGTAGGTGATACTTTTAATGTATCACTAAATATTTCATCATCAATTTCAAGTTTGACTGCTATTTGTTTCAGTAGATTTTGGTCATAAGTTTCATATTTATTTGCTTCGAGTCTTTGATAATTTGAAAAGGATATTTGTAGATATTCAGCCATATCTTTTTGTGTAAGCTTCTTTTTTTTCCTTTTATCTTTGATAATGCTCACTAATTTTTCATTTATTTTTACTGTTGCCATAAATAAAATCTCCTTATTTTTTTATAGGAAAGGAAAGGGCAGGAGTGATTTTAGACAGTGCTTTTTTATATTCATTACTAACATAAAAATAGGTTTGAATATAAAAATCATTGTCTTTATTTTCTAATGACGATAAAATATCTTGCCTGTTTAATAGATGATTATTTGAAATCATATCATACGCATCTAACATTTTTTCAATACGGATGTACCAAAATAATTGTTCGTTGTTCATATGGAAACTAGTAAGAAGAAACATCTTCTCCTTCAGGTTCTTCATCTTCATCAGGCATTTGATTTTCGGTATCATCATTTATTTTTTTATTTTTATATGCATCCTTATCTACAATATACAGATACGTTTTTCCTTTTTTGTTTGGTTTGTAATCTTGATTATTAATGTCTCCATTCCATATAAATTTACATTTTTTATTTTGAATATTGAATTTTGTCTTATATAAAGATTGCCAATCATCATCCAAAAGCACATAGCATGTAAACAATTTTTTGTTTTCTTTTTTTGGCTTTTTTATTTGTATATTGTTAATTTCTTTATCTTTATATTCTAATTCTTCTAGATATTTTTGAATATCATTTTTAAAAGCTATTGTCTGATTTTTATTTAAAATATCAGAAATAGAATCTTCATTTTCAATTTCATAGTAGTAATTTAATTCTTTAATATTTTCATTGAAAACAGTATTTTGCAGTATTAGATAAGTTAAATATCCACCAATTAATAGAATAAGAATAGTGATATAGATAACTGTCTTTTTTGTAATTTTATCGTCCATAATCCATTTAAATTTCCTTTCTTTTATAAATATTTAAGGCATTCTGCTTTCTCGTTTTTCCAACGATTATGCCAACCATTATAATATTTCTTTCCTGTCTTTCCGTATTTTTTATATCCATTCATATCTAGAGAATAGAGATAATCATAAACCTTTGATACAAAAGTACGATCATCCATTGAAGTTTTCGCACCTGAATCAGCAATTATTTTTGGAGCAGTTCCACTTCCAGCCCAGTTAGAAAGAGAACAAGCCATGCCTTTTACAGCATCATTTTTTCCTGAAATATCAATTCCTTTTTTCTTCAAATTGTTTTCGACTGGAACATAATAAGTGTTATATTCAAATTCATCTTGTTTGATTGCAAAGTCATTAGGATCGTTTTTATAAGCCTGTTTCCAAGCATTATCCAGTCCTTTGTTATTTGCTAAATCTTTTTTATTCATATTCAAATAAGGAGCAAACATTGCGTATTTTGCATTGTCTTTTCCATAACAATAACTCAAGAATGTTTGTAGATCATAACGATTATCAAACTGATAATATCCCATTGCGTGGTAGCCATCACCACTTGAAAATCCTTGTCCATAATTTTGTCCTGATTCAAATTTAGCAAAGAATTTGAACGCTTCAGATAAAGCACCCTGTAAAGTTTGATTTGTTGAACCAGTAGAAGGGTAGTTAGGAGAAGCATATCCAAGAATTCTACTGTTGTTTGTATCATAGCTTCTTTCTTTCACTGTATTAGAAGTATTTCCTTCAACTGTATAGACTTTATTTCCTTCAACTTTTGTAACGATACCTACATGAGTTGAATCATTTTTATTTCCTTTGCAGAAGAAAATTATTTTCCCTCGTGCTGGTAAACCGCCACCTCCATAACGTGAGACATAGTCAAACTGGTTTTTATCTTTGAACCATTTGACACCAGCATCACATGATTGAAATTTAGGAATTGCAGTATTTAATATTCCTGCTTGATCAGCACACCAAGAAACAAAAGTTGCACACCAATTTGCACCATCAGCTTTACCTGTATACCATTGACGGTATTTATCTCCACCTTTTCTACCTGCAACACTGATACTTTCATTGACAGCTATTGTTACAAAGCTTTCCATAGTATCTGTAGTATCAACAGTTTTAGAGGAATCATCTTGCTGTTCTTCTTCAGATGCTCCCATTAACATGAAAGAACTGATAAGAATAATAAAAAATAATAATGATGAACAACAAGAACTGATAATTATTTTTTTTGAATTTTTTTTCATAATTCAAAAATAAAAAAGAGCCAATTTGGCTCAATTTTATTTTTTAATACTTTCAAAGAACCTAAGCTCATTAGGTGGAATTATAATTTGTGTAGTCATGGCAGTTTGAGATCCAAACTTTGCATAGCATTCACCGATATTAGCAAACTGAATAAACTCTTGTGCAGATTCAGGAAGAATTTTTGTACCTTTGAAATATTCCGTTTCACCAGCAAGGTTAAAGAAAAATTGATAGCCACTTTGATTGATGATTACCTCACCTTCAGATTTAACTTCATCTTTCAATACGTCACTAATTTGTTGAGTAGCAACTGTAAGACCGCCTATACGTTTTCTGATTCTACGGCTTATAGAACTAAAATATTTCATTACTTCTTTTAAGTCAGGATCCATAATAATACCATATTCATCAGCATAAATTTGTTTTCTAATATCTCTACTATCACTGATAACTTGAGTCCAAATAAATGAAAGGATGTTGAAATATTGAGTTAAAAGAATTCTAGAGCCTGTGTTGTCTTGCAATCCTGAAATATCAAAGTTGATCAATGGATTGTTTAAGTTGATATTTGTATGTCCATTAAATAAAATTGCATCTGCACCTACTGCAAGAGGTCGAATAAAGGCAATACACTCACTAAGTTTTTCTTTTCGAGTTGTATCATTTGCATCTTCGCTTTCATTTTTCATTGTTTTAAGCTCCTCATATAAATCTGATAGAATTGGGTAATCATCATTTGAAAAATTTTCAACAATATCTTCTGCCGATGTTTGATAGTCAATATTCATGATACGTTTATATGTTCTTTCTAAAGCTTCTTCTATTAAGTTGTCATGTAGAATACGTATATCCTTTTTTCCGTTTCTACCTTTATATGCATCAAAGAAAACACGCAAGAAACGTATGTGAGGTGATAATGGTTTGATTTCACTCAATGGAATCTTTTCATCTTCTTTTTCACTTTCTGGAACAGTGATACGGACATGTAAGGGATTGATGCGTCCTTTATCGCCATCTGAACAATCAACGTTTTCACCGCCGAGCGCATATGTCAATTTCTTCAATTCTGAACCTTCAACGTCAATAGAATATTGTTGATATCCAATTCCATATCTATGTGTTATAAGGTGCATTAGATAGGTGGTTTTCCCAAATCCACTTGAACCAAATACAGCTTCATTATAGTTTGCACGATCATCTTTTTTAGTGAAATTATCATAAAATAGAACCCCATTTGTGTCTTTGGTCGTTCCAATACAAATAGGGGGATAACGGTATATTATATTTTTATTTTTATCACGTCTTACTGTTGAATCATATAATGCTTCATGTGTGAAAGGGTACATATAACCAAGAGTATCTACTGTCGTTAACTGGTTATATTCAGGTACTTGATTTAAACATAATGGAGAGGATAAATTGAACATCTCCATAGGTCTATGCATTCCTTCTCTAAATTTAATATTTAGTTGTGTTGCAAGATTATCAACATCTTTACATCTTTCTTTTAATAATTCTAGAGAATCGGCAGTAATACGTATTGATACTAGGAAATAAATAGGTGTGCTACCTTCAGCACTAACTTCTCTGGTCATTTGATAGTTATTATCCAATTCTTTTTCAATTACCGCTTGTTGAGAAGCATTCTTTTCTTTATTTAGGTTTTTATTTAAGTTATTGATTGTTTTATCAATATCTTTTTTGATTATATCATGAGGTGCCATTTCAAAGTGCAATGAAAAATCACAATATCTGAATGTTGCACAATATCCAAGCAATGCCATAGTTGGTTCAGACATAAATGTATATACCCATTTAGTGCGAGTATAGACATTATCATTGATTGTCATTGTAGATGACAATCCTCTTTGAAGTATTCCAAGCTTATCAGGATAAATCAAATCCATTTTTCCATAATCTAAATCAAAATAAGAAGTACCAACAAACTCACTTTCAGTAGGATTATAGTAATTATAAACCGTATTCAACATTTCCTGTGGGGTTGCTGGTTTCGTTTGTTGATAGGTATTTAAAATACTACATACAGTATTGATTTGATCCTTTAGAACGTCTAGATTTTTATGTTTTAAAATGATCATAAAGTTTCTGTCTACTAATTCTCTTGTAATAGATACTTCTTTCAAACGATTTTCGGCATCATTCAATATCTCATATCTTTTTCGGTCAACAACACTCTTTGTTACATTTAAGGTATTCTTCAATACTTCACAATCATGTACATATCCTTCGACATCAGCAGGGACTTCATAAGAATAAATCATCCCAGCATGGATATTTTGTTGAAAGATGGTTGCATAGGCATTCAGATAGGCGAACTGGTCTTTTTGATTCATTCCCCAAATATTCGTTCCTGTAACCTTTGCCATCAAGATGAAATTATCATTATTATCAACAAAGCATTGATATTCTTCACTCCATTTAGCAGGGATAGCATCCTTAATATGTGAGACTTTCTTTGTATCTCTAGGAGAAGGTTTCTTGTTTTGCTGTTTATTTTGATTTTTTTCTTTTTTCTTTTTTGATTGGTTGGATTCTTTCTTCTTGAATATACTCATATTCTATTTCTTCTTCCTCCTTTTCTATATTGATTTCTTTGTAATAAAGATAATTCTTAGGTTGATTTGTTAGAAAATTGAAAAATAGTTTGATGTGTTCCATCATACTCAAATGATCAGGTAACTCAAAACAAAGGACAGCATAGAAAGCCATTGAACCAAAGCCAATCATCAGAGCATAGAATTCACCAATTAGCTTTTTTGATATATAAAAAGTTGCTATAAAAATTATTGCAATTATAAATACTTGATCTATTGATAGAAAGAAGACAAATTTTTCTTTTCTCTTTCCTTTATTTATAATGATTTTTAAACTATTAGGAGCAATCATTTACTTTTTTCCTCCCTTTTTGTTTTTATTTGAATAAGTATTACTGAACAGATTTTTCATAGAGTTTGACTGTGTGGAATTTGGTTGACTTTGTCTCCTGTTAGGAGCATACCTGAAATTTCTAGCACCTCTTTCAACAGTATCACCAATCTTTTTAGTCATTCTATCTCTTACGGGAACACGTCCAACTCTACCATCTTCAGCGTTGCTTTTATCTCCCATAAACGCACCTACGATACCGCCATGACGATTACCGTAGTTTGGATTTGCAACTGTATTTCCATCTTTATCTTTTGCATAAGGGTTTGTATCTTTTTTACCTAGAGCAACACGTGCAATATCTTTTCCAGCATTTTTAATTCCTTGTTTAGTGCTTCTAAATGCACCTTTAGCTCCGCCGACAGTTTGACCCTGCATATTTTTATTACCAAAGAGTTTACCACGAACACCACCAGTCAAATGTCCTGTCATATCATTATGTCTACCCATTACTTTTTTACCAGCAGCCATTACTGCTCCGCCACCGATTGAATTCCAAATTCCTTTCATTTGGTTCATAGATTCCAAGAATCCAGCACCATAACCACCAATCATTGATTGGACGAAAGGTGGGGCAGAGATCACGACTGAAAAGGATGCGAAATACAAAATTAGTGATGCAATCGTATTAGCGACACCTGTTGCTTTGTTGTTGAGAATAGATGATGAAATATTCATGAAAAACTGTAATAAAAAAAGCTGTGCAAAGTTTACAAGAAATGCTCCCATGATAGCATTCTTCCAAACGTTGAAAGCTTGTGGATTCTGTTGATTTGTTAATGATAAACAGCATAAAGGACTTATAATATACCAAAATCCAATCATGATTATTCTCATTGCAATTTCAATCGAAACATAGCCCAATAAAATGACAAATATAACTAATCCTACAAGCGTACCGATATAACTGAAATCCCAAATATAATCTCCTGAATGTTCGACCATATAATCATAGGCTTTTTTTGCTTGTGATTTACTAGATGGTACAGAATGAGTACCATAAGCTTCACTTCCGCCTTGATCTTTAGCTTCAGGAAAATCATCATCTGTATCCCATTTACCTAACAAGTCAAAATCATCTGAACCTTCAGTTCCTCCAAAATGGTAAGAACCGCTGGTATCCCAACGATAGTAAAAAGACCATCTGTCATATTTCCCTCTAGAAAAAAATGAGGAACTTGAACGACCGCTTTTATTAGATGGCTCTCCATCATAACCGTTTAATGCATCTGTTGAATTTGTAATATAGTCATAGAATCTTTCAGCTCCTATATCCATTTTTTCATTTTTACCATTTGTGACATATGAAAAAACGGTATTTTTTTTTTCCATTCCACCAAAAGAGCATAGAACAGAGACAACTAGATTTTTTGAAAGATTAATTTGCTGGTTTGACATTGTTTTTTTATTGCTTTCGCTACTTCCTGTATATTCCATTTGCATAAGGGCATTAGACGAATTTACGCTAATGTTATTGACCATTGGAATAACATATTGCATTGAAATAGCGATAAAGAAACACATGATAGCACCAAATATTTTCTTACTAGGGTCGACATTGTCAGCATCCATCATGATTGCATAAAAAAGCTCCCAAGCAATTTTTGCAGGGAGAATTGAAATCATTAAAATAATACATGCTTTATATCCAGCATTGACCCATTCATTAGATAGAATGGAGAAGGGCAGAATTCCATTAAGTAATGCATTTAACAAAACGTTCAGTACATTTATAAGAGGTTTAATCATTTGCCACATTATGTATCTAAAAGTATTAGAAATACCATCAGAAGCAAAATCTAAAATTGCATAATACATTAGATCAATACACCTCCTAAAATAAATGTAATCAATATGACTGCAAGAAAAATAATTGATTTTTTAGGATTGTTTTTAATAAACTTAAACATGTTAATCATATAATTTTTATATTGGTTATTATGAGAGTTATTTATATTGTCGGTATCTGTTTTATTGGAATTTGTTTCATTCTCTATTGAATCCAACTTATCAACAATATCTTTGAAAATAGATTGCAGTAAGACTGTTTCACGTTCATAAGCGTCAACAATTTCTTTTGTATCAACTTCAACATTTTTACTGTTTAATTCGATAAGCATTTTTTTAATTGAAGTGAGTGAATCGTTGACGTTTGAATGATATTCTTTAATCATTTTCATGATTTCTTTTTCATCTTCTTCATTCATAAATGGAATATCATTATTGACTATGTTTATTTCAAAGCTTTTATATACCTCGTTGAATTGATAGATCATTGCTGGAATATTTCCTTTACAGTATTTATAGAATTTTTTGAATTTGTCATAATCATCATCAAATAATTCTCTTACCTTTGAAAAAACCATTTTACTGATTTTAATTTCACCTAATTCTTCACGAATAGTTTTTTCATCAACTCCCAAAATAATAGCAAGATTATCCATTATTTTCCTCCTTTCAAAAAATTAGATAAAACCGCTAGGGTTCTACCTGATCTATTTATTAAAGTAGTTACCGATTACTTCTACGATTGGTTTAGCCAAGAAAATAATTGCTAAAGCAACCAATACACCTTTTGTTTTTTGTGAGTACATTTGGTCTTGTTGTACTTCGGCAAATGATTCTCTAATTTTATAATAAGCAATGATTGAAGGGAATGCGATTGTTGCACATGATTGAAAAAATGTATATCCATCAGCAAAGAATGTTCTGATTAGGTTATAAATAGGTGCAAATCCATTTGCAAATAAAATAGGCATAAAATTTCCTCCTTTCGTTTAAATAAAAAAGAGCCAACATGGCTCAATGACTAAAGTGTTGTAAATAGTGCGATAAACACAGCAACTAATGCGTAAATACCAATCCTTTTTAAGACATCAATAAATTCTTTATCTCCTTTATTGTACCAATAGATTAACTCTGCTACTGATAATAGAATAAAAAATATTGCTCCAAGAATTATGTTCATTACCTTGACGTGCATTTTTTTCACCTCCTTTCAGGTATAAAAAAAGACAATCATTTGATTGTCTTATAGTTCTAGTATTTCCTCATGGACACCTTCTATTTTGTAATAGATATGATTATAATATCTTCTTTCAAAAACAGCGGTTTCATACTCATTAGCTGTAATGAATATAAGCTTTGATTCTTTATATTCATTTGTTTTAATGGAATAATGAAGTATAGGAATATTTTTTGAATGGTTTTACCTTCTAAAGTAATTACTTTTATAAATAATGTCATGACTTTAGGATTTTCACCATATATACCTTTGTTTTTTTTATATCTAACTTTTTTTCTAAATATTTAATTCTATCTAAATATTCTCTTTCTTCAATATGATATTGACTTATTTTATCGTTAAGAAATTCGATTTCTTCAAATGTTTTATCAATAAATTTTTGACTGTCATATCTCCTTATGTAACTTATCCAATATTTTTTTGATTGATCAATGATGCTCATTCTCTATCCTCTTTTCTATTTTATTAAAAAGAGCCAGCTTGGCTCTTTAGTTAAATGTAACATTAAATCCATTACCATCAGGACTAACTGAATAACCATGAACTTTACCACTGTTCATCATACTTTCAGCATAGCTGTATGCTGAATTATATGAATCAATGGAATTACCACTAAAATATTTGTTATATTGACTAGGATTAGTCGAAGTTCCTGAATTTGACTTGTTATTTGATGGGTTAGATGAATTAGAATTATCATTATTTTTATTATTATTAGTATTAGAATTATTTTCATTTGAAGTAGTAGGGGATGTAGGCTGATTGTTTTCAATACTAACTGTTACTTTTTCCTCTAATCCATTTGCTTTTACATGTATGATAGTTTGACCATTACCAATTGCTTTTACAAGACCATTTTCATTTACTGTTGCGATTCCTTCGTTTTCGGATGAATAAGTACATTTATTTTCTTTACCAGTAGTAGAAGCGTTTATTTGAACTTCCTGATTTACTTTTAAAGATACTGATTTATTAGATATAGATAGAGTAGGCTTATCATAAATATGTACGGTTGATGTAGCCTTATTTTTATTACCAGCTTCATCTTCAACAGTACAAATAATTTTATATTTTCCTACTTTGTTCTTGATTTTTCCTTTATATTTAATTTTTAGATTTTCTTTCTTTGTTAGATTGTCATTGATTATAAATAATTTTTTTATACTGATCTTATCATCTATCGTATAATCTATATTTTTTTGATATTCGATTATTGGCTTCTCTTTATCTTTAACAGTAACATACAATGGATAACTGTAATTATCAACTTTATAGACTAGTTTTTGTTTTCCCATTTTATTTGCAGAAAAAATAGGGCATTTAATTGTATAATTATCTATTGTAATTGTTTTTGAATTTTTATGTCTGTTGATGTCAGAGATACTATAACTGTCATAGCCTGTTACGAATTTAGTTGTATCAACATCCTTTTTTCCATAGTTGATTGTGATATTTTCTTGAAACTTCATTCTATCTTCTTTAGAGTAGGGATCTTTGATCAAGTCAGTACATCCCGTTGTAAAAATCAGAATAAATAATATGATTATAGTTATTTTTATATATTTCATTTCAATCTCCTAAATTAATTGCATTCTTAATATTTATAAAGAAAAGTTTATTCTTTTCTCTATAAATATTAAGAGGTGGCAAATAGCCACCTCATGCATGTAAATTATTTTTTGCCTTTAAGAATAGGTTAGACTTTACGTCACTTTATTTTTTATTCATGGCTTTTTTTTCTAATAAATAGTATAGAAAATGCAATTAAGGATAATACAGCAACCACAACATAGTAGTTAATACGAGTATCATCACCAGTTTTTACTTTTTTAGCAACTGGTAATAATTCATCATACATAACGACTTTTTGAACGACTGTTCCATTGTTATCAATAGTGAAATTGATACTTTCAGCAGTTTTGTAGTTTTTAGGTGCGATTTCTTCGATTAATGTATATGTTTTTCCAATAGTCAAGTTTTCAATCATATGAGGTTCTTTACCTGAAATCCAACTATCTACGACATTACCATCAGAATCTTTAACAGTTAATTTAGCACCTTCCAATTCTTTTTTAGTAGTAATATCTTGTTTTGAAATTTCTACATTGTCAGTACGTTTGATATTGACAGTTTGATCTTCATCATCCTTATCTTCATGTTTAGCAATTTCATTACCATCTTCATTGAATAATTTTTCAAATACGACTAAAGAACCACCTGTGAAATCTTTAACGTCAAATTCAAAAGTAACATCTACAGTACCATCTTCAGTTTCAGGAATGAATTTTTGAGTAGCAGTAACTTCTTTGTCATCTACTTTAAATACTTTTCCATCTTTGGTATGAAGAACACCAGTTAAAGAATATTCCTTACCTACAGTCAATCCTTCATAAGAAACGGTATCAGTTAATTTGATTTTAGTTTCTTTATTGTTATCAACTGTAATTTCTTTATTGTTTTCTACATTAGCTGAAGTATGAATATCAATAATATTGACAGTTTGATCTTCATCTTCAATGTCGCTATGACTAGCTAACAATCTGTTTTTTTCATACATATCTTCAAAAACAACGATTTTCTTTTTAGAAAGACCTGTACCATTGAATGTAAATTCTACATCAACAGACCCAGTTCTATCTTCAGCGGTAAATGTAGTTTCAGCAGTAACTTCTTTTCCATCGACTAATAAAGGTTGATTAGTTTCTTTATCCATCAATACACCTTTTACAGTATATTCTTTTCCTTTGACTAATCCTTTGTAAGAAACCTTATCTTTAATTGTGATTGTTTCTTGCTCTTGTGCTTCATGGTTGTCATCAGAAGTTGCTGTTGTATGAATTTCAACTTTTTCATTCGTCATTGATTTATCTACTGTATATACTTTAGTAGTTGTATTTTTTTGGCTGAATTCAAATTTGATTGGTGTATCATCAGTAGCATATCCATCTAATGGTTTTGTTTCAACTATTGTATAAACAGTTTTACCTTCAGCATTGATTGGTAAATCAGCAATATTGATTTCTCCATTTTCATCAGTTGTATATTCACCGATGACTTCATTTTCGTGATAAATAATTGAACCATCAGCATCATCAATTACATCTTGATTAGCTGTTAATTTGAATCCTACATCTTTCAATGTCTTTTTTGTATCATAATCTTTTTTGATTAATTTGATTGAACCTGTAGGTTGTTCGTTGTTGATAACGATTTCTACTACATTATCTCCATCATCATCTTTAGTAAGATCAACTTCATTTAAAATGCTGAATTCTACAGGAGCATCTAAATCCAAGAATCCTTTTGGAGTTTTGATTTCAGTAATTTCATATTCACCTTTAGATAATTTTAAAGGAGTTGTCACACTTCCTTCTTCATCATCTGAAGATGAGTATTCATCTTTAACGACTACTTGATTTTTACTGTTAGTTGTAAATACAGAATATTTAGTTTTTCCGACTTTTTGAGTTACATATTCATCAGTTTCTTTATTTTTGATTTTGAATGATGCACTGTTTAAAGATACTGTCTTACCAGTTTTAGCATCTTTTTTGACTAATTTGACATAGGCAGTAGTAATGTCATTGTTCAATGTGATATTGTCAGTTTCTTTACTGATTTCATAAATCAAATCAGGGCATGTAACGTATCCATCAGGAGTTTTTGTTTCTCTGATAATGTATTTGCCGTATGGTAAGTTAGTTGTAGTTGCATATCCTTTTTTACCGTTTGAATTATTGGCTGTTGTAATAATATCATAAGTACTTGCATTATCCCAACCTTTTTCATTGACTTCACTTTGAAGTTTCAAAGTAAATTCAGCGCCATTCAAACCTTCAATCAATCCACTTTGGTGATTATCTTGACCAATACCTAGTTTTTGGATTTCAACATCTCCAAAATCTAGCCAGTCTACAGTATAAACTAATCTTGCGCTATCAGGATCCATTTCCCATGAACCTTCGGTTTGTGTTCCTGAACCGCCATCTTTGATTGCTAAAGCAGTAAAATTTTCACATCCTGCTCCAGCGACATTTCCACTTTGGTAATCACTGATGTTTTTATTAGGTGCAGTCAAATAAAAGCTTTGTCCTGCATTCAAAGTATAAGTTCCACCTGTTTGTGTTTCACCCGTAGTAACATTATGCAATGTTACTTCATCTTGCAATGTTAAGTTTGCTTGTGCGTTACTTCCTTCAAGTGTAACTGTATTTGTATATTGGATTCTATTAGCTGGATCATATGTTGCTTTTAAATTTGTAATTTTTCCATTTCCAGTTGATGGATTCCATTTAGCATAACCAATATCAGGCTGAGACATGATCCAGTTATAACCCCATAAGATATTGTCACCATATCCGCTTACTCCGTCGGCATTAGGCCATTTTTTATTGAAATCGTTTAGGTTTAATCCCATTAGATCTCCACTATAGGCATAAGATAACCAGATATGTGTAAATAAATAAGCACCGTCATCGAAATTACCATGCTTATCTCCAAAATCATCAGGAACACATGAGTTCAATTCAATAGTATACATGTCTCTTACTGCTTGATTGTAACCAGGTCCTCCAAATCCATAATAAAGTAACTTTCTAACTGCTTCGTTATTTTCAATGACTTCAGCTGGATAATTTCCTGCTGAAGGGGATTTTTTACTGGCTTCTAAACAATAGGCATATTTACCATTGTATTTAGTCATCACTGTTGACCATTGTTTAGTAGAGCCAATTTTTTTAGACCACCACCAAGGATATTTGATTTCTTTAATTCGTGTAAATTCATGAGGAATTGTATTATCCCAAGCTTCTACTGAAGTAGTGTTTCCTGCAGAAAAACACATGGAGAATATCATTCCAATCACGATGAACACTTTTGTTAGTTTATTAAATTTATTAAACCATTTGTTCATATTCTCTATCTCCTATAATTATATTTAAAATATACGTATATTTTCTTAATGCAAGTTTGAGCATTAAATTACTTCTGTGAAAAAGGCTTTATGTTTGACGCATCAAACGACCTTTGACAATAAAAAAAGACAATCCGTAGATTGTCTATGGGTGAAACACCCATTTGAATATATAGTTTTTCATTTCATTATTTCCTTTCTGTATAGAAAAAGACAATCTTCTGATTGTCTTTTATAATTTTATTCTATTCCCAATACTCACTAGCTCCGTATCTTCCATGACCCGGACATTTGTCATTGTATAAATTTTCATCTAAATGTTTATTCAAACCATCACTTGCCTCTTTAGAAGATTTGTATGTATCACAATACCATCCACAATCACATTTTGCCCAATATTTTGTTTTCAAAACTTTTGAAGGTTGAGATGGTGTACTTGAATTACCACCCGAAGATCCTGATGAACTTCCACCGGTATTTCCACTGCTGGATGGTTTACTGGAAGAACTTCCTGAACTTCCATGTGAACCACTATTGCTATTATTTGTTGAATTAGATGTATTGCTCTTTGAACTATTGCTGGAACTATTTCTATTAGAAGTTGTTGTGTTATTTTTAGGTTTACTTACAACAACTGTTTTCTTTTGACCAGTTGTTGGATCAGTTTGTACTTCTGTAGTAGTTTCAGTATTTTCATCTGTTGATGGTTGAACAACTGTCACTTTAAATTCTTTTTCAGTTTTATTTTTATTGACATCTTCAACAGAAGCTTTTGCTGTATATTCACCAGCAGTATTGACATCAACAGAACTATAATCTATTTGGATTTCATTTAACTGTGCTAGATCAGTTGCACTCATTAATGATTTGAAATCAAAAGTAGATAGGTCAGTTCCTTTAACGACTTCCGTATTATCAGGAACATTTAGCTCTGGAGCGGTTGTATCTTTAACAGTGACTTTGACAGTTTTTGTTTCATCCTTATATTTAACTGTTACTTTATATTTTCCAACAGCTGGATAATCTTTCTGATTTTCATTTTTGATACCATTTTTAATTTTAACATTGTTTTTAAGATACTTAACATCGTCTTTATCTAGTCCTTTTGTCTTGACTAATTGATCAAATACAGGATTATATGTTTGACCGTATTCAACAGTTACAACTTCTTTTTTCAAAGATAAATCAGGAGAAGTATCTCTAGTAACATAATAAACTCCTCCAATCAGTAAAACACCAGCCACACAACCAGCAGCGATTTTTTTTGATTTTGTATTTAAATATTTTTCAATAACATTTTGTTTCTTTTCTTCCATATTCAACACTCCCATTTTATGATTGAGCCAAGTTGGCTCTTTATTTAAATTATTAACTTTATAATTTTATTCCTGTAATACATATAATAAATGCAGAGATAATTGCTATAACTAAAATAATAGCAATTAAAAATATAATTTTGGCAAACAAATATTTAATTTCTATTTTTAAAAATATTGCTATTGGATCTTCTTCATCATTCATCTTCTACCATCTCCTCTAATATTTTTTCTAAAGCTCTTACTTTCTTCAATAATACATATCCATCCGTTTTTTTGAATTCTTTGCTTGATGTTATGATAGGGGTTGGATCTTTTCCAACAATAGCATCAGCTCCAAGTATTTCTTTACGTTCCTCTGGACTTTTACTTTTAATAAAATCAACTGCTTCTATTTCAATGATGACATCAAGCATTACCATAATTTTATCTCTTACTTCTTCATACATAGGCTGTAGTTTTTCTTTTTCTACAAAACCGTGATAGAAGCTGGATCTTGAAACATCATATTTATCCAATTGTTTTTTCAAAGAACCAGTATAAAATTTCTTAATAAGTTGAATTTTGTTATTTATAAATACGCTCATTTTCTTTACCTCACATTAGGAACACATTTTAATTTATATGAACAACTTGTTCCTTATCTACTTATATGTTATTCCTAATGGTGGCATAAGTCAAATCATATATTTATATAAAAAGGTGTTTTGATAACACACCTTTTTATAGAGAAACTATTAATGAACCAAACGTTTACTAGTATTCCTTTCTAGGAACTCCTAGTATACATATTTTAGCATACCTAAAAATCGGTTTTCTCTACTTTTTTTCCACGATTAAAATTTGAACTCTTTTGAAAGTCGCATAGAATAAGGATTTTTAATTTTTATATATTTTAAAATTTTTTTGATTCATATTTAACATCTATATTTTAAATAGAATTAAAAAGAGCCAAGTTGGCTCTTTTGAATTTGAAATATATTCTACAGGTGGATTTCTGAAAGAATATACTTTTTAAGTTGATTGAATTAGATGGTTTCTTTTGATCAACTGTATGTTGGATTTATCTATTTCTTCCAACTATAGCAATTATAGCATACCCCAAAAACGGTTTTCTCTACTTTTTTTCCACGAATGATTTTAGCAATCTTCTGAAACTAGCATAAAATAAGGGTTTTTAAAAATTAAAAAAAATAAACTTTTTTTAATATTATCAAATATGATGATGTAATTCTTATTTTTTACAATAAAAGAGCCAAGTTGGCTCTTTTAAAAAAATACGTACATAGACAAACATGTTATAAAGATTGTTCGTCATTAATTTCTTCTACTTCTTCATTTGTATGTTCTTCTTCAAAAAGTTTATCATATTTATGAGGTTCACTTACACATTCATTCATTGCATCCATCAATGGTTTTAAATCAATATCATGTGCCAAAGCAAACAATTCATTTAAATCATTTGACAATAATTTATTTAGGTCTATGTCTAATCCTAATTCTCTTTCAGCAAATTGTTGGGAGAATAGTATTGTTGTAATGGCATTTCCTTTATAGAAGGGTTGAATATCAAATAGCTTACTCATATTAAAAGAGAAAAGGGCAACTTTTTGATCTAACGAACATCTTTCGTAATAATTTTTATCAAATCCTTGAAACACTTCATTAAATGCAAGGTCAAAATTTTCTAAAGCTATTGGTTCGATATAATGCTGAAAATCATCTTTGGTTGTTCCAGCGAAGTCGACTGTTCTAAACTTTCCAGCAAAATCATATAGATCTTCATAAATAAATTTATTGATTCCTTTTAGAAAATTGATTTTGTCATCTTCAGTTTCAAGTTTTATTTGATCAAGAACATTTTCTTTTTGCTCAATAAGCATAGCAGTTTTTATCTTTACAATGTTTTCTTCTTTAATTGCTAATTTTGATTCTGATTTTATATTCAATTTATTTTTTAAAGTATTAGTATGTTTATACTTTAAATCATTAAATCTTTTTAATTGATTATCATAAGAAAAAAATGGATCGCTTAAATCCAATTTGTCGTGTTTTTCATTCATCTTTTTTGCCTCCAATTTAGTAAGTAAAACAAAAGAGCCAAGTTGGCTCTTTTGAAAATGATTATGATTTTAATTCTTCTTGAAGTAAATCATCTAATGATTTAGTTCCTTCGATATATGGTTGAAACAAATCTTTGTCCTTTGAGTATCCATCTAAAGAGCAAAGTGAAGAAGCTGTTTCAACAATTTGTTCTCTTTCTTCTTTTGTTTTCATGACCTTTCCTCCTATTCATTTACAGCTTTTTTTAATGCTGAACTTGCTTTAAAAGCAGGGGATTTACTTGCTTTGATTTCAATTGTTTCACCAGTATGAGGATTTCTACCAGTACGAGCGCTTCTGTCTCTTACTTCAAAATTACCAAATCCCTTTAGAGAGACTTTGTCTCCTTTAACAAGTGCATCAGTAATTACGTCAGCAAAGCTTGTGATTACTTTGTCTACATCAGTTTTAGTCAGTTCAGTTTTTGAAGCAATAGCTTCTACTAATTCATTTTTTGTCATTAATAAATTCTCCTTTATCTTTGTTATATAACTATTATATTATAACAGTTGTGACAATTTCTAAACATTTTTTCTACTTTGATGAATGAGCCAAGTTGGCTCTTCTGCTAGATTTCGATAATGTCATCTTGTGTTTGTTCTTGATTTAACACTTGATTTTCTTTATCTTTCAGATAATCTAAAAAGCTTTCATCATTTGCAGATAAGCATTCAAATAGATTTTTAGCAGTTACAACACGTATAGCTTCATTTATATTAATAGATATATTTTCTTTAGAAAATAATTCATGTACCTGTTCTTTAGAAATTTCAAATATATTTTCATAAAATTCTATAAATGTTGAAAGTTCATTTACTTGATTATTGTTTAAAAATTCTTTATAGCAGTCAGAAACAGCGTTTTGCATTGGGTAGTTGCTTTCACTTTGTTCTATTAATTGATCTATCAGTTTTTTTTCTAATTTATTCATGAATATACTCCTTTTCTTTGGAAATTGAAAAGAGCCATATTGGCTCTTTTCAATGATTATTTGTATTAAATTTGAATATAAAAAGCAGAAATTCTTTTTAAAACTTCTACATTTGTAGTATAGCATATGTAAATCGACAAATCCTCTACTTTTTTTCCACGATAGATAAATTATTAAATTTATATGCTATATAGAAAGAGCCAAGTTGGCTCTTTTGCTAGATTTCGATAATGCTATTTTTAATTAAAAAGGGCTAAAGTAGCCCTTTTTAAATTTCTAAATTATTTTCTTGTTCATCTTCTTCAAATTCATTAACATATTCTTTATACATTTCTTCGACATTAGATATTAAGTTTTCTATTTCAGGAAATGCTTTTACTATTTTACGTCTAGCTATTTGATAATCTAATATATATCTTGTTTGTGATTCCCAGTTGGTAATCATATCACTGTTATCATCAATATATTCAGGTATCAAATCTAACATATCATTTTTTTCAAATACATTTATTAACTGATTAATGCTTTGGACTTTTGGAAAATCTATACCATTCATAAAAAGAATGTATTTTAATGTTAGTTCAACTGATTGCTGTAAATGATAACCTGCATAATTGAGCATGATTTCATCATCAAACGATTCATAGATATTTTTTGCTAGTATTAAGTTTTCTTTTGCAATATCTAGGTATGTTCTATCGCTCATATATGGTTACTCCTGTTTTCTTTATTTCATTTCTTAAATTAGCATCTACTGTAAAATTGTTCCAGTAATCATATGCCTTTGTAATAAAAGGAAAGTTGACTCTCTTGTTTTCATCAAGTTCAAGATAAATATCGATGTCACTGTCAATGTGACAAGTAGGTTTTAAACTTGATCCAAAAATAATTATCTTTTTTATATTTTCATCCTTTTTTAATGAATTTAATATTTCTGATACATATTTTTGTTGGTTTGGGAAAATACGATCACAATGTTCAAAGGGTTGTTTTATACATACATGATATTTATATTTTTTCATAAGCATAACCTCCTTATAGATATTGTATCATAATAATTATTAAATTTCTAAATCATCGTTTTCTTGTTCAAGCTGTTCATTTTCATGTTGATTTTCTTTGATGTTTTCTTGCGTAATAATTGATGCTATTTGTTCTTCAACGATTTTCATTTGCAAAGGATCATTGATAGAAACTGGTATATCAATAATATTGAATTCATTATTTGAATTCAATAAAATACCGACTTTCCCTTCATTAATGAAATTATTTTTTTCTTTAATATCATATATAAAGATATTATCCATATCTTTAACATGCAATTTATCTAGTAAAGTAGCATACTGTTCAAGTGTAATTGCACTTTCATATACTTTACCTTTTAAATTCTTATTTAATATATGTTTTTCTTTGAATTGTTCATTAATATTTTTTATCAATTCGTTTATTGTAGATTTATAACTTGATTCAAGAAAAGAAAAGTAGGGTGAAGAAATAAAATCATTGATTTCATTTACGAATTCATTCCTGAATGATTTATCTTTTATATTTTCAATAAGATATTCTTTTAAATTTTCCTTTTCATGATTATTAGAAGTCATTAAATCTGAATAGATTTCAATAGTATTAACTAAATTATTCATGATTATAACCCCATTGATGTTTCAATTTCATCAAGAGATAATTCGTATTCTTGATGATGTTCTTCTAAATCATACCCTTCAAGTTCTTGTTGCTGAATTCTTTCAACAGCAAGATCTATGAAATTGTTGAGTTCCGCAGGAGTAATAGGTTTGACATATCCGTAAACTTTTAATGAAAGTTCGTCACTGTCGGGGGCTTTTACTTCTATCATATTAAGCAATGCTTGACAGATCGTATATCCAGTTGCTCCTTTTGCCAGAAGTACTCTAACTCTGTCAGGATCAATTAATCCCATTTGCCCAATTAAAGAGAGTGAATCAGGAATTTCTGATATAACAGATAAAAGTATTTGCATCCGTTGATGATTATTGAGTTTATAAATATTCTTTTTTAATGCAAGACATATTTCTTTGCTTCCTTTATAGTTCATACATATCATCCTTTCTTTCTATAAAGTCAAAATATTTAGTTTTCACAAAAAGAGCCAAGCTGGCTCTTTTAAAATTTGATTTCTTGATTTTTCTACATCTTTTTATTGTAAGTATTAGGTGAAAATTCAATTTCTTTATTCCAGTCAAGAATGTTGTCTAATTGTGATTGAAAATATTTTAAATATTTAAAACGTATATTGTTTGGAAGTTCTTTATAAATAATATATTTATACTGCTCTGCGTGATTGCATTCCCATTCACTAACAGAGTGTTCTATTGCATATCCAAGTCTTTCTAGTTTCAAATTGGTATAGGCATCATTGCTTCTTTGTTTTGCTAATTCAAGGCATTTGTTTGTTAATTTATTTAGAAACTTTTTATTTTCAAATAGTTGAATTGAACAGTTATATAAATCTTTAAGAGATAATGATGTATCATTTTCAAAAGAATAAGTTAGGTCATATTCATTGATTTCGTGAGGTGCGCTGATTATATCTTTATAATTTAAAATATGATTATTTCCTACTTTTCCATTGGTATATAAATTTAATTCATGCGGATAGATATTTCTTCGTAAGCTAGGAGAAAGTTCAATATCTAATTTACAATAGTCCTTTGATATATCTGAATCGTTTTTGTAAATAAAGTTAAGCGTATTGGAATTTCTAGAAGAAAGCCATATTTTAATACTGCTTTTATTATAATCAACATCATAATGTCCATTCAAAATAAAATTATTAAAAATATAGTCATTTACTTTTTTATTTGTACTATTATTTTTAATAAAATCTACTAGATCCTGTAAATTTTTTTCAAGAATAAATTTTGATGTATTTCTTCTTATTGGTGTAAAAATAGGGGAACCTAATTGATTATTTTCTTTATCAGCTCTTGCTATTTCGCATATATTGATAGCCAATTCTAAATATTCATTGTAATTTTCTATATATCCTACAAGACAATCATTTAAATCAACGATTACAAAATTTTTTTGTATCAATTTATTCATAAGATTGACCGATAATTCTTTTTCATTTGAGCTATATGATATTTTAGCAACATACAAAGGTTTAAAAGTGCTAGTTGATGCAGTTGTATAATTTATTTTCATAGCTTTTCCTTCTTATAATTTAGAAAGAGCCAAGTTGGCTCTTTGTTATATTTCTAGTTCATATTCATCTTCTTGTTCTTCATATTGATTATTTTCTTCTTCATTTATAACTTTTTCAAATACTTCATGCATAGCTTGTTTTTTAATTTCTTCACAACGAGCAATATCTCTATGAATTTCATGATAACGTTTATTTATTTCTTTAATTTCATCTAATTTATTATCTAAAATTAATTGAATACTAGAGGGGTTTTTCATCAATTTAAAAGGCAGGTCTTCAAAGAAAGAGAGAGTTTGAATAATGTTGTTTTTATCAATTTCATCATATGCCATATCTAATTGAGATACCCGCTCGTTATATATTTCACCGAGTTCTTTTAATGATTTTAAACTATTGATTTTTAATTTAGCATCTTCATTTTCTAACAGTGAATTTAAATAAGTTCTGATGTTTTTTTTATGAGCTATTTCATTCATGACATCTAGTTTTTCATTTTCTAGTTTATGCTTTTTTATAAATTGGAAGAAATGTGTTTCTTGATTTAGAAAATCTTTAAGTTTAGTTTTATTAACATTTATTTGTTCATCAAGTTCATTAAGTGTGTTGTTTATTTCATCATTACTTTTGTATGCTAAATCTTTTGGAGAGATATTATTTTCTGATAATTTCATTACATCCTTATTATGGTTTAATAAAAATTTATAATGTGCTATATCTGTATCAATATCCTCTAGATTTACAGGCTTTAAAATACAATAGCTTTTTAAATATTCTCTAAAATCTTCTCTATCAAAATTTAATAGTTTGTAATCAATTTTTTCATTTTGAACATGTGAATTTTGAAAATAGTCATTGTATTTAGATATGAATATTTCTTGGGATTTTGTTATCTTATACATGTCGTTGAAATAAGAAGCGATAAGTTCCTTGTTATTTTTTAGCATATCTGCATTATCTAATTCAACTGAATATTCAGCAAATAGTTCACGTAAATTTTTTTCTGCTTCAGGGTACAGTAAATAGGTATCCTTAATTTCATTTTTATATAGTCTTCCAACATTTTCAGGTAAATGTGTCAACCTAAATTGTTCACAGGTTTGTATTTCCCAATTTTCAACATCCATACCACCGTTTGATCCATACATATATTGGTCATAGGCTTCACCAGCATCATATTCGGCAATTTCTTTCATGGCATTTATTACTGCTGTTTTTACATCTTTATCTAGCAAAATTGTATCATCTGTTCTTTCAAGTAAATCGTTTGGTAATTTAGGAGGATATTTGTCTAAATAATCTTTTATATAATATAACACATACTTTTTGGTTGGTTTATTTTCTTTTAATAGATCTTCCATTTTTTCATTGATCATATTGAGTCCTTGTTCATCAACTTGTTTATATTCAAACAAAGGTATCTTTTCTATACGGTCATTATCTAGGTATTCAATCCATATATCAGTATCAGAATTCGCTAGGCTGTTTCCCAAGCGGTCACCTTCAGGATAACTAATAACAATTTTAGTTTCATTATTAGAAGAAAGACGAATCGTTTCTTTATCTTCAATATAAAAATCTGTAGAGTTTTCTATGAATTCATGTTTGAATTCTTCGCTGGGGAAAAGCTCTTTGATACGTGCAAGAGCAACATTTTCATTGATATTAGATCCTTTCAAGGTAGATATTAACTTATTTATTTTTTTATTTAACAATTCATTCATTTTATTTTTTCCTTTCCTGATAGATTTAAAAGAGCCAAGTTGGCTCTTTTAAAAACTCATTTCAATTTCATCTGTTTCTTCAACAATTTCATCTTCTTCTAAAGAAGTTTCTTGTTCTTGTTGTAGAGTATATTCTTCAATGTATTGATTCATTTCTTTAGCATGACTGTTAAATTTTGACATGACATTAGTTGAAAGTTTTTCAATATCCAATGATATATCTTCATGAGATTTACCAGCGTTTTCAAGTTGTTTGATATATGAGTTATAATTACCTTTTAGATGTGACTTTAATTGGTCATCTAACTCAAAGCCATACATTCCTAATGACATTGTAGCAAATATATCCGCTTCAATTTCTTTTCTCTCCGTTGTAAAGAGGATATTTGTATTTTGTCCATCTTCTTTCTCACTTTTTTGAGCTTCTAGATTATGATAAAATGCGTGTCCTAGTTCATGCAGCATAACATAGATTTTTCTAGTATCTTCACAAATGGTATTGATACAAATTGCATTTGATGAAGGTGAAAAGAATCCACCTAACGATATTGAATCCAATTCTACCTCTTCTATAGAATAGGGGGTTTTTTCATTAATGTAATTTGCTATTGCTTTGCACATAAAGTTTGCTTTTTCATCCGCTATGCCAACAGAGAAAATTTCTGGATATTTTTCTTTTGGATAGGTCGTTTGCGATATATCAAAGACAGTTCCTTTTCCAAATACAAGTTTTTCTTTTATATCATACTCACCAGCCTTAGCTTTTTCTTTAATTTCATCACATGCTTCGGATAGGGCAACAGCAACATATTTTGCGTTAGTACTCAAAATAGTGTCTCTATAATTATCAGTAAGCTTTTGATACTTTATAACAGTATCTTTATCAGCGATAATAAACTTTTTTGTCTGTGGAACAAGAATACTTGCTCCGTGTGTTCCTTTTTTCGGATAGGCACCCATTTTGATCCATGATGCACTTGATTGGACAAATGTAGCATGAGGGTTTTGTTGAAAAATCATTGCGGTATTTCTAGGTGAATAGTTATAGAATCGTGATGAAAATAGAAAGTATTCTATCATCTTGTCTTGGTCGGTTCTATAATTATCAAAAATATCTCTTATGGCTGTTTTTGACAGTTCTTTAGTTTCTTCAACCTGTTTCTTATACTTTTCAAGTTGTTCTGGAGTAGGTGTCCATTTTTTCTTACTATTCTTCGACATCACATAGACCTTCTTTCATTAATTTTACAGTCATATCTTCATCAAGTTCCTTTACAAGTTCTTCATCAACTGTATCAGAGATATTAATGATTTCCTCAATATAACCGATGGCCATTGTGTCAGTATTTCCGACATAGCTTACATTTCTTTTTAAATCTTGTTTAAAACATACGTACATAATTATTTCCTCTTTTCTTTTTTATTGATTAAAGTTAAAAGAGCCATGTTGGCTCTTTATTATAATTCTATTTCAATAGTATTTTCTTTATCTTCTTGAACTGTATCATTACTATTATTTAAAATGTTTTCTTTCATCTTATCATAGGTTTCTTCATCTTTTTCTATAACAATTACATTACGATTTGTATTGAGAGAAGCAATAGCAAAATTCCCTGAACCGCCAAATTGGTCTAAAAGCAATTCATAAGGCTTTGAAATGCAATGAATAATATCTTCTAAAAGTTCAACTGGTTTTTCGGCAGAGTGTATTTTTTCTTTTGCTTTTGCTGGTTGATAGTCAAATGCGGTAGGAAGCATTTTAGATGTTCCAGACATATAGTGAATTTCTAACCCATGTTTTTCTAATATATCTCTAACTTCATAAGAACTTTTACCTTTTACATCTAAATTGTTTTCTCTTGCAATTTGAAGATTTCTTTTTTGATTTAATCTCAACTCTCTAGGTTTGCCATTTGAGAAAATCATGACATCTTCACAGTTGCTTGATTTTCTACCAGTATTGCTTACAAAAGTTCCTTTTGACCATGAAACCTTAGAGTAATATCTAAATCCAGCATCTTTTGCCATTTTTTTGATACTGTAGAGATATTCCATGTTATCTTCATTTTCTTCTGGAAGAAATTCAACAAGGAAAGCTCCCTCTTTTAATACACGTTTTTTTTCAGTAAAATCATGTTGTTCATATCTAAAAAGCTCATATTTTGCAAAGTTTCTATTTCCTCCTTTCAATGATTTAACTAGTGAATAGGGGTGATCCGTAACAATGCATCAATGCTTTTATCAGGAATACTGCTTAAATCTCTACCATCACCATTTATTAAAAGACATCTTGTTGCTTTTCCTTTAATTTGGGAAGTTACTTGATATACACCTCTACTTATTTTAGAAAATATTCCTCGTTCAACACCTTCATAGATTCTAGCTCTGACAGATTCATCATTGACTTTCATATCTTTGACTGTATTAATAACTTCGGTTGCTTCTTTAATTGTAAATGATTCATCTTCATAAAAGTAGTCGAATAAATTCATTTGAATAGTGTTCATTATTCTTCAACTCCAAAAACTTTATATAGATGGTTTACAAATTCATTGCTCTCTTGTTTTTGGTAAATAAGATGCAAATGAGGTATTCTATCATGTTGGAAAAAGTGGGGTACTAATGCACCTTTTCTTTTATTCTCTTTAAGAAATTTACTGTATTCACTTAAAATGAGTTTATATATTTCATCAACTTCATCAATATTGTAATTATTATCTTCATCTTCAAAATCAATGAGAACTACTGAATAATGTTCAGGTGAAAAGTTATCTTCAAAATCTTCTTTATTAGAATCATTGAACTCTTTCAATGCTTTCTTTCTATTATCTAATTCAACCATTGAAAAGATTTTTTCTTCATCTTTAGTGCCATCAAATAAATGAATATTACCTTTCATTATGTAATGTTTATTGTAATGTCTTTCAGTAGTTGCAAACATATAGGCTTCAAAATAATTTAGATTTCCTTTTAGTGGGTAATCATTATTAAGTAGAATGTTTATCATATAGGTAGCTCCTTTCTTTGTCAAAAAAGAGCCAACATGGCTCTTTTTAGATTTCTATTTCTTCATTTTCATAGACTTCATCAGTTTCTTCTTGCATATCTATTAAAAACTGAGGTACTTCAATATCACTTAATTCCATAGCCTGTTTTAAATTACAATGTTCTGGTAAATGTATATCTCTTTCGATAGAACCTATCGTAAAAGGAATACCATTCAGTTTTGCTTTTATTTCAATGCTTTCTAGCTGTTTTAATGTAACATAGCCAAATTCGGCATCATGTGGATTACTTAATTGTACATATCCAAACATTAAATAATCTCCATCTTCCTGTTTGTCTCCTTCAGTAATAAGCCATGTACCATGTCCGTATGGATTATAAAACTTTGCAATTACTTCAGCATCAAGTCCTTTTCCATCTTGACTGTATAATGGATATTTTTCAAATTTTTTTTCAAGTTCTTTTGTTAACAGTTTCATTTTGTAGTCTCCTTTATAGATGAAAATGAAATGAGCCAACTTGGCTCTTTTATCCTAAATCTATATAAAATTCTAATTCATCTTCTAATTCCTGTTCTTGTTGATTATCAAATATTTCTTCAAACAGATTTATTTTTTCATTATTACCATTTACTGGTATGATTTTATATTCAGTAATCATTTCTAAAGTAACATCGTCAGGAACATATTTATACATACTTCCATAGCATTTAACTACAAGTTCTTGTTCTTCGTTAAAGAATAGATCAACACCTGAATGGATGTCGGCTGAATTATAAATATTATTAAAGACATCATGAAGCTTATCAGTATAACCATCAATCATCTTATTTTTATGTCCTAAGTCGGTGTATTCTGGTAGAACATAACATTTATAGTTTTTTAAATGTTCGTTGATATACATTTCAAAGTTTTCAATTTCTTTATTGTGTTGCTGTTCGGTTTTTTCATCAGTTGCATCATAGAGTTGAAAACTTGTTACATAGGCATTGCCATTGATCTCAGTTACTTTCATTTTTTGATTGTTTTTTTCTATAAAGCTTATAAAACTGATATTGTCATTTTCGTATTGGTTGTTTTCGACCTCATATAAAAATTGTTCTTCTGGCATTTTTAATACTTCGATTGCTAAATTCAGCCATGTTTTAAGTGATTCAATGGATTCTGGGTCATCAATACTCATGTAATTATTATTATTGTCTGCAAATTGCAAATATTCATCTACGATCTTTAATCTAAAATCATTGACTGGTAAATCTTCATTAGTTGAACTGTAATCATTCCAATACTCAATAATCATAGGAGATTCATAAGACTGTATTACAGTATGTTTATTGTAATGGGCATCTTCTTTAGCATCTTTCATTATAGCATTGACATAATTATCGACAGTAAGTAGACCATCATGATTTAACTTGTAGAACTTATTAATAAATTCTTCATTAGAGAGTTCTATAAGGTCTTTGGTTTTTTCTATTGTCATAGATAGCAAACACATATCATTATCGGCTGTAGACATATTAACCGCATTTATAAGTAGGTTATGCATGATTTCATATCTAAAATTATTGGCATTGTCACTTACGATTTCAATTCCTATATCTTCAATAGATGCAAAATTTGAATTACCATATAAGATTTTATCTACAAATTCATCATCTGACATATCATGTATTTTAATAACATCTCTAGTCCAGTTGATAAATTGTTCATAGCTTTCTTCTTCTTTCTTTCCAGCATTTGCTTCAGCGTGATAAAACCATTTTACTTTGATTTCTTTTTTTAATTCAGCAATGGTAGATTCCTTTTCAGCTGATTTATCAAAATTGTCAATATATTTAATTTTTCTTTCAAAGGCTTTTTCAATTGTCTTTTCATTGATAATTTCAAAATCATCTTCATCATATAGAAGTGCAAGAGAACTTCCATTTTCCCATTTAACATGAATTTGCCCAGCATCATCCACGTGATCAACAATACCCTGTGTTCCTCTTGGAACAGGATTGTAATTATCTTTCATATAATTTAACTTGATTTTTGTTCCTTCAGGGTACATCTTTTTTATTTGTTCAATTTTACTATTTTCACCCATTTTTTTATCTCCTTTTATTGAAATAACTAAAAAGAGCCAAGTTGGCTCTTTATAGTTCTAGTTCTTCATCTTCTTCAATTACATCTTCGATATTGTAATCATTATCGTAGAATTTATCTAATATATCATTGTCTGACATAGAGTAGACTGGGCATTCAAGGTAATCAATGCCATTAGATTGATATTCTTCATTTTCATACAGTCCAGCGATATATTCGCTTAAATCTTCTAATGTAGTCCTTTTACCAGCTTCATCATCAACGCTCCTATATATTACTTTTGCATGATCAACAATCTGTTGAATGTTGTCATACATAAGATAAGGATGATTTTCTTCCAAATAGTGTATCGTTTTATACTTTTCATAATCCATTTTCTCTGCGGTCTTATTTGCATAGACTTGTTTTGCCACTTCCAATCGTTGACTGTAAACAAGAGAATTTGACCATTCACCTGTTTCATCATTTATATCACAAGCAACATTGTAATAGTTAGACACTTCATTTTTTAAAAGCGCAACGTGATTTTCATTATCACGCATTATCACTTTAAAAGGAGTACCATTATTAAAAATAATATTTGGACTTTGCTTAGTATTTAAGCTAGATATTAATTCTTCTGTTTCAATGTCACAATATGAGGATAAGTCATCTAATACACTTTGATGTTCAACTAGCCAATTAGCAATTTTATTGTTTAAATTAAGTCGTCTGCTTGATTGTTGTTTATGAGGTTTAAAGATATATTGTTTATCATTTTGTAAACAATCAACGATTTTATCTAGTTCTTTATAAGCACTTAAGTATATATCTTTAATCGCTTTACCATCCTCTACAAAATCTTTTAGATCATTAGCAGTTAAATTAAAATCTGGTAAATTTGATAGAGCAAATTCATATGCATTAAACTTATCATAAGTTCGTTTCATTTGAGATTTTAATTTTTGAACAGATTCAATTTTTGTATAATCAAAAGTTATGTCCGTGAAATCATTTATGATGGTTTCGCCTAAAGGTGAAGTAAATTCAGTAAAAATATCCACACCATTTGCTGAATATGCCCATCCTAATCCGTCTAACGCTTGAAATACTTCATAAAACCTTGAATCATTGATATACGAATAAGCTTCGAATTCTGTTCTGAATTTTTCACTATATGTTTTATTATCGTCACCTTTTTTCATTGTTACTGTATATGGTTCATTTTCATATTCATCGTATGTTCTATTGATAGTATAATAAGTATCCATTTTTTATCCTTCTTTCTATTTATATAAAAACAAAAGAGCCAAAATGGCTCTTTTTAAAGTTCTATTTGATTGTCTTGTTCAATTTCCTCTGTAATTTCATGTTCAATGATATTATCTTGATAAAGAGCATCAAAATAATCCGCTTTAAATACTTCTTTTGCAAATTCAAGATGTTTTTCATTGTAGCAAGTAAAATCACGATCCGCTGCTAGGGTATCTTTTCCATTACAAGTTACTACTTTTGGAAAATTTTCATGAGATTCTTTGACTTCCATATCTTTGTTTTCATTAAATATATTTTGAAAATAATTATTTTTTAGATCATGATAATCACCAAACTGGCTATATTCATCAATATAGCCAATGTTATAAATTGTCCTTAAATTAAAATCAATTTGTTTTGTATCTTCATCATATTCGCAATAGGTAAGCATATCACTTGCTTCAAGAAGAGAAATAACATGATTGAATTCATTGTTATCAAGGTGATATTGTTCTTGAATATCTTTTTTATCACATATCCAATTACACGAAAAAGATTTTTCCATTGCACGATAAATAATCATGTCTTTTACATAGGAATAGTACAGTTCCATAGAATCTTGCAATGTAACGTTCAATGATTCTAAACTTTCTTTAAGATTTGTAGCATCATCCATAAAATATTCTAAAGGATGTACAGAATTTATTTTTTCATATCTTTCCTTTGCCCATTCGTTGATGTTTAAAGATTGGATTTCATCATGTATTCTATTTTGAAGATTTTTGATAATATGTGTCATTGAATCATGAGGATCATCAATATCTATTGAAAGCCATAGCCTTTTGAGATTACTGAAACCAATACCTAAATTTACTGTTTTATTATCAATATAACATTTAACATTATCTTCTTTTAACTCATGTGAAAGTACTTTTATCTTTTCTTGAATACTATTTTTGTTTAGAAGCTCATAGTCTAATTTATCGTTTATTTTAGAAAATTCTTCTTTGCTTATCCTTTTTTGAATTAGATCTTTTAATGATTTAGTTGTTTTTCTATATCCACTATTAGTTTTAGTTCTAGTAGTAAGTTCATTGTTATCTAAATCAAAATTTTCAATAATATCACATTTTGTTTTTTTCTTTAATGAATTCATGAGACTATTTATTTTATCCTGATCTTCAATACATGAGAAGAAATATATAGAAAATTCATCATTAGAGTAAGCTTTACTTACAGCGTCAACACCAAATTCTTTAGTTAGTTTTAAAAATTCTTCTTCATATTCATTTTTGAATAAAATACTGTTTTGTGTTTCTTTATATTCCATTTAAATGTTCCTTTCTAATTAATGTAATAAAAGAGCCAAGTTGGCTCTTTTACAAAGTTTGTGCATCATGTTCATTGATTTCTTCATTTTGTTCATTTTCTACTGGTTCAATTTTTGAATCATAACTATCGTGTACTTTTAAAACAGTATAACGTTCAGGGTGTTCTTTCATGATTTCTCTTTTTCTAGCATTTTCTTCATAATAATGTTTTACTTGCAAAAGCTGGTTAAGATCATTTATTTTTAACTGTTCATGTCCTTTAAGGTTGAATTTTACACTTTTAATATCAAATGCTTTTTCTTCAATACTTTCATTTTCTGATATTTTAAAAAGAGATTTATTTTTATATGCTTCAATTATTTTATTGGAAGCTGTTTTTCCAGCATCATCTAAATCAAGCATTAGTCTTATTTTTTTAATATCTTTAAGTTCTTCATTATTTTTAAGATTGTATTTCAAAGTTGATAGGGCACAACCACAACCTGATGATGCAAGGATATGAGCGTTAGGATTATCTTTGGTTAAAGTAGCATAACTCAATCCATCAATTACTGCTTCAGTAACAACCAATGTATCTGTAGGGATAGGACATTTGTAAAAGAATCCATTTTGCTTATTTGAACCATAGACATCTAATTGAAATTTAGTTTCTCCAGTTCCTCTTCGACAACCAAAAACAGGCTTTTCTTTGTTTTCTAAATCGTATGATATAAATACAGCGTTATGGAAAGTATCTTCAAATAACAAATGCTTATTTATTAGATCCTCAACCAAATCTTTATCTAAACATCTTTTATGTGTTAAATAATCAATTACTGTTTGATTATTTTCATTGGCAATAGGTAGAACAAATTCTTTTTGTCGATATGTTTCTTCAAGCTCTTCATCATATAAATAAATATCCTTATCAATTCCATCATATTTTGTGTAATAAAAATCTAAAAGTTTAGCAAGTCCTTCAGCTTTAGATAATTGATTGTACTCACAATAAAAGTCAACCACATTGAGAGGTTGACTTCCTGTTCTTGCATTCCAAAACACTTTGTTTGATTTTAAATCAAATACCATTGAACTATGTTCTTTTGCTTTCAAATATCTTTGATTGCTTCTAGCACGTTCCATATTAAGATTTAAAATATTTGTTGCTACATCTATACAACGAAGATTTGATAAAAGTTTTTCTACATTCTCTTTTCTAAAAGCTTTTTCATTAATAACATGCTCATTATCCTGAACTAATTGAATGGTCTCTTTCATAGTAAGTATCCTTTCTTTATTTCTAGATAAAATAAAAGAGCCAAGTTGGCTCTTTTATTTATTTGGGAGAGGACTCAATAAATGAGATTGATTTGATTATAAACGAACTTGAAAATATCATTTAAGAGTCCACAAAGTTGAAAGGTCATTTACATAACTTTCAACTATAGATATTTTACTATATATAAATAACTGTTTTCTCTACTTTTTTTCCACGAAAAGTGAATATTTGCTGAATATCGCTGAATATTTTGAATATTTTCTATAATTTTCTTCTTTATACCAAAAAAGAGCTTGATGACAGCTCAATCTTGGATTTTAAAAAAGGAAGTTTTTATCAGTTAAGAATGATGATTACAAGACTTGATTTTTAATCTTAACTAATAAAAATGGAATATGAAAAAATCAAGTTGGACTATGGAGAAATCCAACCATCTGTATAATAGCACTAACTGAAAAATTATTTCTCAACTTTTTTTCCAAAATAAAAAAGAGCCAACTTGGCTCTTTTGAGAAAAATTGGGAGGGTTTCTATGATTATAGAACCCTTGAAAAGATAAATGTTTAAATCAACTGCTAAATTGATTTAACATAGTTAAAAGATTGCTGTTCTTTTAACTATTATTAGTATAGCATACGGTAATAAATAAAATCTCAACTTTTTTTCCACGTAGTTTAGAAAAATATTTCAGATTTTATGAAATATATTATTATTGTTATAATTTGTCGAAATATGGTTTATATTATGATATAATTTTAAAGCACTTAAGTGCCTATGGAGGATCTAGCATGTTAAAACATCATACTAGGAGACTAGCATTGATGTGACTTTAAGAGAGGATTAAATGGAATATTTAGTTATTCTTTATTTAATTCTAGTTATTACCGCTTTTATATTAAAGTAGTTTTAACTGCTTAAGTCTATTGATGCTAGTATCCAAAATAGCGAAAAAGGAAGAACGGCAATTCTTCCTTTTTCATTTAGTCTATTAATGCTAGTCCAACGACTACACATATAGTATAGCATATTTAATTTAAAATAAAAGATTTAAAAATAAATTTAAGAATTCATTCATACAAGTTGATAGTAGAAAATATTATTTTTATTAATTTTGAGAATATTGTTTATATTCAAAATAGTGAAAAAGGAAGAATTGAAGTACTTCCTTTCTCTTAATACACTTTGCTAGTCCAATGACTGCACCAATAGTATATCATAATTATTCAATTTTTTATTTCAATTCTATAAAATAATTGTCATAACAGTACATGGCAATATTCAAGATTGTTAAACTTTGTTCAATAGTTTTGATGAAGTTTAACATATTATAACCATTGCTGTAAGTCATACCAGTAATAAGGGGAATTAGTATAATTGAAAAAATCGTTGAAACAGACACACAAAAAAATATCATTAATATCGACGTGTTAAAGTATCCTTTTTTTAAATAATCTTTATACATATCAGCAAGTAAATATAATATTATTAAGTGAACAATATATGCTGGTATACTTTGCTGTGCAGGTTGAACAGGATAATCCTGAGAATACACAACAAATAATGATACTATTAGACTAATGATAAAGTTTTTTGCAAATTTAAGCATTAATATCCTTCCTTTCTTTTTCATTAATTAGCTTAATATTTAGTTTTTATTTTCCAAACTTCTTACTTATAATATATTTCATGTATTTTTCTGTGAAGTCTTGGACAGGTTTCATATAATTTTTTTAAGTTTTCATAAAAACACTCCTTTCTTTTATTAGCAATATACAATAAAGCATTCATTTGTTATACCCATGGCATTTAAAAATAAAAAAAGAGCCAACTTGGCTCTTTTTGTTTATATGATTATATTGTAATTATTAATGATAATGTATTTAATAACATATGGATTGCTATAGGTTTCATTATATTATAATTACTTTTTATATATATTGTATTTGTGATTACATAAAATATAAAATAGTTGATCAATGAAAATATAACTTTGTAATTTAGTGCTGTAATTTCAGTAATACAATGAAAACTGGCAAATAATAAGGCAACTATGATTGTTTTAATCGCTTTATGTTCTTTAAGAAATTTGGTATTTTTAAATATTTGTGATTTAAATAGTAGTTCTTCAACAAATGGCAATAATAATATCGTGATTAAGCCCATGATATAAGGGTGTTGAGCAAATAAAATACTAATAATGTTATTATTTACAGTTGTTTGTTTAAAAATAATTACTGATAGGAATGTTAAAGCAATATTGATTACAAAAATAATAAATGTTGTCACTGCTGTTATTAATGCTCCTGTACCCAATACTTCGTTGATTTGTTCAATTATATTATCAAATTCTTTTCTTGAAATCCTGATCATAAAAAAGAAAAGAAACAGAGATATGATTAATCGTGTGTAAATTTGGTATTTTGAAGGAGTAAAAGATATAATTAAACTCCCTACAAATAAATATCCTACAAAATATAATAATATTGAACTGAATACTGTATGTTCTTCTATAAAATGATTAATTTTATTCATTTGATGGCACACCTTCATTTAAAATTTTTTTAATTCGATTATCGGCATATGTTGCTATAAGAATAGGCGGGATTATTAATCCAATATACAATATACCTTCTAGATCAAAGGGAACAAGTGCGTAACCATTAAATATTATTCCTAAAGAATTTCTGGGAATTTCATCAGGATTAAAATAATTGATTATTAAATAAATATATGTCATGGTAAATAAGCATGTTCCCAATAGACAACCAAATATTTGTAGAGCTTTAATGGCAGTCAATTTTAAAGAATTTGTTTTATTTAATTTATATATAGAATAAGCAGTACGTATGACTACATATAAAATTGCTCCAGCAATAATTATATATGTAAGGTAATTTGTAACTTTCTTTAAAGATAAATATGTTGGAGTAAACACATCTTCATTAGTTAAGATAGTCATTTTTATTTTCCTTCTTTCTTTATTTCTTAGTTAAATTTTTATATATGTTAATGAAGTAAATAGAGTGTCAAAAAGAATACAATATTACAGAATAATAATGTTAAAATTCTTTTTATTAGAAAATTTGTCCATAATGGTTTTCTCTTGATCGTAACTATAGATACTAAAGCAAAGATAAAATCAATAATTAGTAATAGTGTTATTTGTTGATTTGGATTCATTTTCATTATTCCTCATGCCATAAAAGCTTTTGACCGCAATTTGAACAATAATTCATTCCTAATTGGACATCTTGTTTACATCTAGGACAAATTCCTGTAATCCATTCTCCAAGTAAGGGATTACCACCGTAATGAATTTCATTTTCATCTTTAATTTCAAGTGGTATACATGATTGTATATTGACTTTGTAACCACATAATTCAGCAAATTCCTGTTCATTAAGATCAAGTGCTGTTGCTATCTTTACAACAGTTGAGATTTGGGGATCTTTTCGTTTACTATTAACGATATTCCAAATGCTTTTGTTTTCTATACCAGATAGTTTACTTAATCTATACATAGAAATATTTTCTTTTTCCATTAGTGTTTTCAAAATATTTATATTCATAAAATTTCTCCTTTAAAAAATATTTGACAATGGTCATATGCCCACTATATAATACTTTCATATTTTTATGAAAGGTGGTATATCCATGGATTTTTTTATTAATAAGTTTATTCCTGTAGCTGGTTTTTTTATAAATGTATTTATAGCTATATTAACTTATAAATCTATGCATCCTAACAAAGATGATAAGAGTATAGTAGATATTAAAATATTACAAATCAATCCTGAATACTTTTATAACTACCAAGATGCGCAATATTCCAAAACAAAATGTATTTCTAATGAAGATAATACATATAGAAATAAACGTTGGCTCATAAATATGGTTTATTTTATTTATTTAGCTACAATATGTATAAGTTTCATATATATGTATTTATCAGTATATGATTACACTGATTTAATGTCATTTGTCTCAAGTTTAAATAGAATGACAATTGGTCAAATCTTGAATATTACAAAAATATGTCTTTTTTACATAAGTTTTTCAATGTTCGTTTATTCCTTATTTACTTTTTTGGTTTTCTATAATAGAAAGGCAAGTGTAATTAATAATATTATTGCAATGAAATATTATGTAATCAAATGTATATCTGATATATCTTCTTTAGTGATTATTAACGATTTAACAGTAATTAATATTAATGATACCTTATCATACTTGATATATCTTATAGCTTTTTTAATATTGGTGCTCTTTCAATTCACATGGTTTGATTATTCGTTAAAAAAAGCATTTCTAGATTTAAAATCAAGTACTTACATACCTGAAAAAATGTATCAGTTTTTTAGTTATTTTCCTGTTTATCTTTCGCCAATTGTTCTTTATTATTTAATTAAATTAGTTTAAGTGAACTAGGAAAACAGGCACTAATGATGACAAAATGAACATTATAAAAATATTAATTATTAGTGCTCTATTAATTTTAACTAACGTAGAATATGTAATTGTCACATCCGTTTTTATTGTTATTGCTTTGTATATCAAATATATGCTTAAAACAAAAATGGGAATTATAGCAATAAATGAAATAAATAGATAAGCTTTATAGATTGAAAAAAATAGTTCGCACATCATATCTTCCTCTTTTCTTTATTTATATTTTCTCTAATCCTTTGCTTCTTCATATCCGCACAGTTTAGCAAATTCATGTTCATTAAAATCAATTCATTTCTCTTTGCTATAAGTTTCTGCAATTCTTTTTCTAAAATGTTATAAATTTGGTTAAAATTTTATAGATTACATAAGATAATAAAATCATTTCAAATATATTGATTATTGATAAGCTACTTGATTTAAGCTTTTTAGATATTTTTTTCCATAAAGGAAAGCAGATAATAAGTAATGGGATTGCTATTACTATCATTAAACCAAAATTTTTTATACTAGAACCAGCCATATGGATCATATAAATTGGCATCACGGGAGAAGTGGTGTTTTGTTTGCTTAATAGAACATTTCCTATTACAACCATGTTAATTATTATTAAAGCTAAATCTATAAAATGAAGAATAATAATTTTTATGTCTTTATGGTTATTTTTTCTTGTTTCTTCCGTTTTAAATATGCTCCAAAATAGGAATATAATTGATAGAGCTATAAATATATAGGATAAAATTGTTTTATTCATTTAAAAACTCCTTTTTAATTACATTGCTAATCTCCTTTAAAAAAATCTTATTACTAAATAGAAAATACCTATTGAAGTTAGAAACATAAAAATAAGAGGTAAATATTTCTTTAATAGTTCTTTTATCACTGGTTCTAAAATCATATATAATATAAATAGTATTGGAACAGGCATCATATAACGTGATAAAGTATGTATTAATAAATCATTGACATAAGAATCACTGTTATAATTCATTGCGTATATATTTATTACATAAAAAAGAATAATTGATAAAATTAATAAAATTAATAATTTAAGTGTTTTTTTGTTTTTCATAACGTTTCTCCTTTATTTGATATGGTTTGATTTTTTGAAGTTACTTACTTCATTTTCAACTTTTTTTAGAAGCTTCTTTTCTTTTTCTAAATCTTTTTCATTTGCATTAGGTCTTGTTATATAAAACTGAAGCGCATGTTTTACAATTTGAATATCTTTATAATAAGTTGACATTTTATTTGATTCCTCTTTTATCGCTAAATTTATATTTGCTACCCATAGCAACACCTAACTCATAGCCCTCATTGTTATCTCTTTTAAAATGAGATGTATTAGCTTTAACGTTTTTTTCTACATATTCTTTAACAACAGGGTGTAGATCAATAATTGAAACCTCAAACTTTTCCTCTTCTTTTAATTCTATAAATCCTTTATCTAATTGAGTTTTAATTCCTAAAGCAAAACCTTTACACCAATTTCGTTTAAATATTCTAAAATCCACTTCACCTATATAACATTCTTTTAAATCTAATAAAGTATCTTCCATATAATCAAGTATTGGTAATGCAATTTCTTTACACAGTATAATATCATCCTTAAAGCCTATAATTCCTAAATTCGCTTTTGAATTTAATTTTCCGATAAAAAAAGCTTTAGTTTGACAATATTTTGCTATATGATTTAACGTCCAAATTAAATAAGCTGTATATTTTTCCTCAAAACAATATTGTTCGACATTTTTAGAAGAATTGTCTTTTTCAATAATATCTTTTCTTTCAAGCTTATATTTAAACATTAGCTTTTCAGCACGATACGCTGCTAACTGAATTTCTTGATCAGAAGCTGAAGGATCTTCAGCAATAGCTAACAATTTTTTTATTTTTCTAACAACGTCATTCAATTCCATAGTATCACCTCAATTCTTTAATTACTGTGTCCCTGATCATTGTTATGTTCCTCAATTAGTTTTCTTTCTTTTAATTTTTTAGCAATTTTTAAATATTTATTTAGTTGTATTATAGAGTAGATAAGTATTACTAATTCAATAAGATAAACAATAATAGTACTTACTAAACCATAAATCGAAGCTATTGAACTTTTACAAATACTTGATGCCACATTTGATAAAAGGACTAAAACAATAGGGTATGAGGAATCAATCATAATTTGTTTAGTATTTTTGGCAATAATTATTAATATACAAAGCAAAATGAACGTATTCGCTATTCCTAAACAGGCTAGAAAAGTATCTGATATTTCTTTCATGATATTACTCCATATTTTCTTCATTAATTCTTGTCATAAGATATTTATAGATTGATTCATGATGATGTTGATCATAATAATCGCTAATATAACTGTCTATGATTTTTCTTGCTTCTAATTTTTTTAATTCTTTATGTTTGTTTTCATATATTTGATAGAAAAGACTTGTTTCTAAAGCGGTTCTTTGTTGATCAAGAAGCATATCATATACAAGAAGAATCTCTTCATCATTCATATTGTTTAAATTTCTTGCAATATTAACACATTTATCTATTGAATTTTTTTCCATAATTTTATTTTCCTCTTTTCCTGTATGTTTATCTTCTTTTTCAAAAGAACTTGTTTTTGTTATTGCTAATTCGTCACATAGTTCTTTTGAATGTTGTAATTGTAATTTAACAATTTCTTCAATTTTTTTATTTGATAAGCTCCTATATTCATAAGGTAATATTATTTTTTGTACAATAACCATATGTGCCTTGTTTCCATTTGCACTGTTTACTATGGTGATGTTATAAATATATCCACCATTAATACGAACAGCTATTTTTTTTGTATATTCAATTAGTAGATCTAAAACACCATATTTCGCACAGGAAAATTGTGTAAAAATGAATTCGTCCATTTAGTTCACTTCCTTTTCAAAAGAGCCAACTTGGCTCAATTCTTTTGAATAAAATCTTCCAGCTTCAAATGGAACTCTATCTACATAAGTTGAACCGTTATCACTTTTAAAAATATAGGCATAGAATTCGCCATTAAGTTTATTAATAGGTAAGATCCAGCAATTCTGTAAAACATCATAAATAGGGGTATATTCCACTATTTCATTTTCATCTAGCGAAACAAATTGTTTAACATAATTCATTGCTGAATTGATTACATTTTCAAGTGCATCAATTTTTTTATCTTTTGAATCATCTTCATTGATAAAATTAAAAATGACATCAAAATCTTTTGTAAAATCTTTCACTGCTTCAATAGAAGCAACAAGTTCGATTATTTCTTTTTCACTCATATATTTACTCCTTCTTTAAATTAAACTTTGTATAATAGAATTACTCATAAATAGTGCTCCTTTTCTAATAGATACTAAAGTCACGAGCATTAGAAATTTCTTGATAAAGATTTAGAACTTTAGGACTAGTTTCTTTTTTGGCATCTTCTAGTAGAAAAGGAATATCAAACCAATTTTCCATTTGTGACATAAGATTTGCAAGTTCATGATTACGTGCTTCTGTATTCTTATAAGTAAATTGATTTCCATAATCCTTTTCAAGTATTTCTTTGAACTTTCGTTCAATGATTTCAATTTTTTCTTGTTTTCTATGTTGTATTTGTGCAACACTGTGTATTGATGACATGTTATTTTCCTCGCTTGTAATAGATTGTTTCAATTAAGATAATTAACTTTGATGTAACGGTATCTAATCTTCTTCTTTCTCTTTTTGTAATACCGTTAGTTTCATCATTTAATTCTTTTTTTAGCAAATCCAATGCTTCATTTAAGTTTTCTAAAGATTTTTCTTTGATCTTCATATAAATCTTCTCCGTGTAATCAGTCTAGAAATACAGTTATTTCATACGGACATTCATATTCATTTCCGTATTGATCAAACTGTGTTATAGGATTCTTTTTATTTATAGATAATTGATAGTGCAGACCGTTCTTTTTACAGCTTTTTTCTTTAGAATCTCTATCAGCTTTTTTTGAAAAGAAATATATATTTTTCATTTTTATGATTGCTCCTTTACATATGGTTTTAATTTTTTTTGAAATACTTATCAACTAGTAGTGCATCATTAAGTATCAAGTTTGTTAGTTCTTCTTTTTCTTTGTCAGAGATTAATTCAAAATGATGTGCGAGTTCGACCATTCCTTTAAATTCATCTATTTTTTCAAATTTTACAAAACTATAAATCCATAATGAATTAGCTATGATCATTTGTTTGTATTCTAGAATGTTATTTAATATATAGGTATAAGCATAAGACTTATTCATTTTCTTATGTCTCCTTTATTTGAATAAGATTTGTTATTTATTTTTTTGTTTACTTTTTCTCCTGCAAGTCTTCCCAAATGTCTTAAGAACTTAATATATAAGAATGATGCAATACCTACAACAAGCAGTACTATTGTGAGGATGGCAACAATAATAATTGTTGCCTGAACCTCAACAGATAGTGAGTTCCACCAGTTTTGTATTATTCCACTATGGATGATTTCATAAACGATTAATCCAACCCCTAAAATAAAGATAATGAAACCAATAAACTTATTTTTATTTCTCTCTAAAAAGTTTTTTATTTTATTCATCTGTTTCTCCATTTAATCCTAATGCTTCTATGATCCTTTCGTAATTTTCAGCAGTAGAAGTGATTTTGATTGTAAAACTATTGTCTTTATAGGTTGTATCAACAGGGCATCCTAATTTTCTACTAGCAAATTTTTTTCTTTTATCAAGTTCTTTTTTAAACGTAATTTGTTCTTCAGTAAGAAGAGTTTTTTTCTTATCTTTTGCGTATTCTTTTCTTTCTCCATCCTTTAGTTGTTTTTTGAGAGAATCAAAAGCAACTTGAATAGTTTCTTTTGGTAGGTGGGTTTTAGATGAAATGTATTCGTATTTGTCGACTTTTTTCCCTTGATTTGTTAGATTAAGAACTTCACAGGCATATTTGAATATTTCATCTTCTAATTCTTTTTTTAAATCTCCGACTTTCATTTTCCCAAGACCCGTTGTTTTAGCAATTTCTTCTCTAACTCGACCGTTGAAATCGCCTTTAAGCTTTTTTAGTGCAAACAGTTGATAACCTTGTAAAAACAATGCTTTCTTTTGGTATTCAGTTTCAAACTTACGATAACCGTTATAATCCATAATGAGTTGTTGTTCTTCGATTTCATCTACTGGTTTAGGAACAACGATACAGTTGACATTTTTTTGAATATGTCCTGTGTCATCTAATTGATCAGCGTTTTCAACATTGTATCTTAAAGCTTTTAATCTCTTATGACCTGATAAGAGAATATAATCTCCATCATCATCACGATAACAAGCTAAAGTATCAATTATTCCTTTAGGGTTGTGGTAAATCTTGTCAGCGAGTTCTTGAATTTCTTCTTCAGTATCGAATTGTGGATTTAAAGGGTTTAGCTTCAATTTGTTTATATCTATCATTTCTACTTTATGTTTATTTTTTAGATCGTCAGCAAAATCAATATTGCTTGATTCAAAACTATTTAAATTTCCAGTAAAATCTAACATTTTATATTTCTCCTTTTTTTAAAGATGCTTGTATTCAACGACATTAGTGAAAACATACATCAATTTGTTTTTTATTTTCTTATCTATTACGAATGCGTTTTTCATACAGTAGGTACAGTTGTAAGTGAAATCATAAAATCCTTCTTTTAGTTCATTAACTCCTACACCTAGAAAATAGTGTAGATAGATAAACTGTTTTTCAACTGCACTGAATCTTTTTGAAGCAAAATCTAGGAATTGATAGACGAGAGTATCAAATTCATTTATATTTTTATTTTTTCCTTTTCGTGAAATAGAAACGAGAAGGGCAAGGTCAGTTTCTTCATCAATTTCAAAAGCATTTATCTTTTTAATTTGATAAAGTTCTGAACTTGTAAATGCTACCTGTATGCAATTTAATAGATTTTCTACTCTATTTAATGTTGCTTCATTATCTATCAAATCCATGATTTTAACTCCTTTCTAATTTCTAAATAATTTGTTCGATTTCATCAACGACCTTTTTAGAATCGTAGCCAATATTTAATTTACTATCTATTAAATATTGGTTATTCATTGAGGCTTCACTTGCTGGTTTACCTCTATAGCGAACATATCCGTTTAATAAATAATCACCAGCAAATGCTTTGAATACTTTGTATAGTTTTTTGTTGACCTTGTTGTTATCGAAAATTGAGAACATAAATTTAAAATTAAGATTTAAATTATTTTTCTTTTGAATATCCATCATATAGTTGTAAGTATGTAAGAAACCTTTTAATGAACCTTTGTCACTTTTTAAAGGAATCAATACGAGATCACTGGCATAGATAACACTTGAAATAATCATATTTTGGTCAGGAGGACAATCAACAATAACGTAATCATATTTTTCTTGAACTGGTTCAAGAGCTTGTTTTAACTTACTTATTGTTCCACCTGTAAATGATTCAATAATTAATTCAATTTTAGTTCTTCCTAAATCAAGTGAAGAAGGGATAATGTCAAGATTTTTGACATCAGTTTTCATGATATAGTTTTCAATATTTTTATCTCCATCTTTATAGACATCAGCTAATGTATTTTTGATACCATAGTCTTTATATAAAGAAGAATATAGTGATTGCATGAATGTAAGCATCTTTTCATCACTTGATTTGTCTTTAAATAGTTCTTCGTAGTCAACAAGCATTTTATCTAGAAATTCCTCTTCGATATTATTTCCGATATTTACTACTAGATCAGTAGCGTTTGCTTGTTGGTCAGCATCAATAATCAATACTCTATGTCCTTTATCAGCTAAACCTTTAGCGATTGATGTAGAAGTTGTTGTCTTTCCAACTCCGCCTTTTAAGTTTGTTACAGCAATTAATTTAAACATTTTTCTTTTCCTCTATCTTTCTTTTAATTTTTTAATCTTTTTCTTAATATTCTTTAGAAAATTTTTCGTAAATAAAATCAATTTGTTTTTCGCTTAATTTGACCCATTTTCCGTTTTTATCTATTCCAGCAAAAATAACATTTCCTACAAAAGTTGTCTTTGCAATGCCACCGTGATAAATTTCAAAGTTAAATTTTTTATCTTTTAATTTTCCGTCTTCATCTACAAGAAGAATGATATTTTCTTCTTTAAATACTGGTGTATTAATTACTTCGATAGTATCGCAGTCAATTAAATGAAGCAGGGTACTAAGTTCAAGATTTTCAACAGATACTTTTGTAATAGATTTAAGTGGTTCTTTGATTAATATTTCCATGTTCTTCCTTCCTCCCATTCTTCGAGTTTTCCATTTGCTTTCATTTCTTTTTTCTCTTTTTTTAAATTTTTGATGATTTTTTCCTCTTCTTCATCAGTAAAGACATACCAGTCACGACCGAAGCACTTATAAAGTTCAACTTGTTTGATTGTTCTTACACGGTCATATTCATCAACACAATGAATAGTAAAGTTGACTTTTGTTTTTTTGTTACAGATCATGACGTTGTAATAACCTTGTTCTTCTTCATAGTTCATTTTTTTCACCTCCTTTAAATACACATACTTCAGGTAAACATAATGCTAAAATCATCAATGCTTCTTTTTTATATTTGTAGAACAATGATTTTGATATGTTTAATTTAGTAATAATTGAATTTATTGTTTTTGCTTCAAAATAGTAGTAGATGATGATATACTTGTGCATGTACTTCAAATCATTGATTTCATTCAAAATTATAGAAATATAAGTGATTTCACTTTTTTGCTGATCTAATTTTTTGTTGAGATAGGATGATTCTCCATTTTTACCAATTATTGAGTTTTCAGCTTTTAAAATTGATGTGGTCTTGATAGAAATTGGAAGTGTTGGAACATTATCTAACTCAATTCTTACATCATCTGAAGTCTCTTCTAAATGATGTGGAAAGCGATAGGATATAGAATCAGCTACATAGTTTAATGTTTTATCCATTAACTTGAATGTATCGTTGCTTAATATGACATCTAACATTTTTTATTCTCCTTCCATCTAATGTTTTATTAGTAATTTCTTTCAAATCCTAAATAGATTTCATCATTCCACCATGAATTTAGAAGTTGATTGATAAAGTTTTCAAATAAAGTGAGATTGTCTTTAATACTTGCTACAGATTGATTAGTTCCTAGATAAACTGAATTACCAGTAACAGGATCATGCCAGTTTGTTTGGTAGAGAGTTCTATCAATGTGATGTATGAGTTTGTGAAAGGATCTTTCCACGTCATACCAGTATTTTGATTTATACAAAGCTTCTTGCATGTTTATGACACTTGCATTTATTCTTGCAATCATTTGATTTTTAGCAGTTAATTTTTCTTTATTTTTAAAACTTGATTTTTTTATGGTGATTCTAGAAAAATATTTAATTTGATGCTTCCAATAATCACGATCTTTTAAAAGCTTTACGTATTCAATTATCTTAACTAGGCGATTTCTTAAATTTTTAATTGTACGATATTTGAATACCTTTTCCTCAACAGGGGAAACATAGAATGTTTCTTTCAACGCATTTCCATCATTGTCTTTTTTTACATCACCTTTTTTATGAAGTAGTACTGCATCAATATCATCCTTTTTAGAAATCTTTTTTGTGTTTGGATTCCAATAGAAATCTCTGTTGTATTTCAATTTCTTTTCCTGCTTACGTTTGAAATATTTTCTAGTAAAGCAAAGAACTTGAATATAGTTGCCTTTACCTTGTTTGGTAAACTTATAACAATAGAGAAAACTTTTAAGTTTATAACACGGATGTAAAGAAGACATATAATTCTTAATGAATGTATGTTTTTCATCATCTTTGAGATCAGGAATCATGATTTCCAAGAAATGCCCATAGATGTTTGAATAGCATTTTTTATCTTCCTTTTGACCATAGGAATAACTATGTTTCTCTTTGTAATCGCATAGATGATTGATTACAGTTACATAATCATCTTGATTGCTATAGATTGTTTCATTTGATTTCAGCCACTCAAAGATTGATTTTCTATCGGTGAATGTATCGTAGGCAACGTATTCAGATGATGTGATCACGGCTAACTCCTCCTTGTCCTCTAAATAGACATTAAAGCTTTGCTTTAATGTTTTTTTACTTACATCACCTGCGGAAGCCATGCGCTGGGATGTAATATTTAGTTTTTGATAAAGCAAAAAATCACCTCTATTAAAGAAGTGATTTTAGTATAATTTATTGTTTTTTTAGCTTTGATACTGGGATATTTAGAGAAACTAACAGTAAATTCTGTATTTGGAACTATCCCCATCACCCGCTCCATGAAGGAGCTAACACACTTACTATGTAAGTGTGTTTTTTATCTATTAAGAATTTGAATGCGTCAAGAAAGATAGCATATAAAAATTCATACTAAAATACCATGACATATTTGTGTGATTTGGTATAAATTTTTTTATCCTGCAATCATACAGTGGTTATTTGATTCTTCTCCTAGGACCATTGCATACAGGACATTCTATTTCAACTTCACCATGTTTACCGGACATTCTATATTCTTCCGCAAATTCACCAATGATCCAGTCAGGAACATTGTCAATATGACCACAAGCAGTACACTTCATTTCGATAAGTGTATCTTCTGCAATCATTGATGCATTTTTCACTGTAGAGTCTGTCATTAGGGGTACCTATGTATATTCACATTTCATAAGATTGCCACATGAACATAAAATTTTAGTTGATCAAGTTTGTTTTTTAAATCTTTTTTCTTTCTTTCAGATTTCTGATATGCTTTTTCTTTTTTATTTCATAAAGTTCATATACTTTTTCAAGCAACTTTTTATTCCTGTTTGAATAGAAGTCATAGTATCTGATCATTTTAAAGTTTTCATCAGGACAGTGAAGGATAAGATTGTTTATAAAGTTTTCAGCATTTTCATATACTTCGATATATTTTTCATCCTCATGACGGTTGTACCACCATCTGATCATCTTTTTGTCATCTTCATATTTGATGATGCGGTTTTCAGCCATGGGAGGTCTGGAAGTGTATCTGGTAATGTAGTTGACGCAATCATCAACATTATTGTCACCATTGTCTTTTTCTTTCTTTTTGGCGTAGACATAAAAGCCGTTTACAAGTTCTTTATAGAAACGTTGTTTGAGATAATTAAAATTCTCAAGTTCTTGTTTTGAAAGAAGATCAAGGACCTTATACATCCAAGTCTTTCTGAGTTTTTCATAGGAAATAAAAGAATAGTTCTTCATTTTATTTTTTTTGGTATCAAAAGCTTCTTCACAAACAAGGCGGTGGATATGAGGATTCCATTTCAAATCTCTGCCAAAAGTATGTAAAGTCAAAACAGAACCGAATACGATCTTGTTTCTGTCGTTTTTATAGGAGTAGGGGCATTTGGATTTTTTAAGATAGATCTTTTTCTTTTTGATTTTTCTGTACTTTGCCTCATTAAAAACACAGGCAAGGGCGTTTCTGGCAGCGATAAAAAGAAGATTCAAAAGGGATCTGTCTTTAATAAAATAACCTCTTAGATGTTTTGGAATGGTAAAGACGATATGACGATGCTTGGCATCGAGGGCGATAGAGGAAATATGTGCAGCACGCAATTTAGCCTCTTTGGTACCACAAGAAGTACAGAGCTTAAAGTGACATTTGTGAGGAACGATAGATTCGTTACCGCAATGAGGTCAGACAAAAAGATCATAACCAAGATAGATGAAACCACAAAGAATAGTTTTCTGGATGGTATCATAGGTAATGTTTCTGATCTTACCTCTATTATAAAGAGAGCAGATATAGTTGATATTGTCATTAAAGATATAGGAAAAAGATTTCTTGCCTTTGATCTTATCGACATGATTAAAATTGTATAAAGCAAGGCAGTCAGCATAGTTAGTATCATCAATCATAAAATCACCAACTAACATTTTAAAAAAAGGTAATAATCTTCAAAGATTATTACCATGTGGACAAAATTTATTTTGTCCCTTTTTTATCCATTTAAGAGGTGGGATTTGAATATATTTTTGAAGGAGAAGAATGAGATAATACAATTTTTTATTATATTTTATTAATCTTCTCCTTTTTTTGGTTAAAGAATCTTCTTGGAAATGTACAAGACACATTTGAGGAAAAAGCGCATAACATAAAAGAATTTGTAGATCTTTTGAAGTGAGATTATATTCATTGATTATCTGTTCTAATTGATTGATTGTGATTGTATTGTTTAGATATAAATAGAAAATATCATGAATGTATAAATTGAGGTTTATATTCTCTATAAGATAAACATCTTCATATGAATGAATATTTTTATGTTGATAGGAGAGGTTAATGGCTGTTGTGGACAAGAAATAATGATTTAAAAGTTCGATAGAAAGCTGACAAAGAGTAAATAGAGAATAATAGATGATCTGATATTCTAGGGAATTTAAAGGTGTATAGATAAGAATAGATTCATAATATTGAATCCATTCTTTTTTTATTTCTTTTATTGTTTTTGTTTCTTGAGAGATGAGTGATAGGGAAATGATTTTTTGGATATCTAGAGGAATGCTTTGTACTTGATAAAGGATGTATCCTTGAGAGTTTTTTTGTTGGTAAATATTATTAATGATTTTAAAGGGATTGATTTGAAGTAAAGAAATGTATTTTTGATAATATAAAGGAAAAGGTTTATTTGTTAAATAATAATGTTCATCTTCATAAGTAAATGAAAATTGATCTTCTAAAGGAAGACGATAATATGTTTTTAAAATACTTAATTTTGATACCATGAGGGAACCTCACCTTCAATGACTTCATAAACAAGAGGAATCGTATAATTTTCTTTAAAATGTTCATGATATAAGGGAACAAGAATTTGTAAAACAATTGTAACATTTAAATCAATAGAGATAGCAAGATGATTGATCCCATAATTTTTAATTTTTTTATCAATATTTGAAGAAGTTAAAGAGAGTGTTTTATATTTAATGGAAAAAGATGGACCTCGATCTTGTAAGAAAATATTATTGGTAAGAGAACCGATAGTTATACGTGCAACAATACCTTTTTGTTGATTGATTTTTAAGAGTTTTTTATTGTATGGAGAATGATTGTTTTCTTGGTAAGAGCCTTCTTCAAGTTTTAAAAGAGTTTCTTCAAGATTATGGATGTAATTAGAGGCAATATCATTGATATAATTCATTTGAAAACTGATGGAATTATTTTCTTTTTTATAGAGTTTATGTGTATCTATTTTTTGAGTAAATGAAGTATGATTGATAAGTATCTGAATAAATTGATTTATTTCTTTACTGGCAATATTTTCAATTCTAGGGGTCATACGATTTGAAAAAAGATAAGCACATATAAAAAGTGAAAGCATAATTAAAATATATTTTCCTTTTTTCATCATATCACCATTATAAAATATGTAAAAAAAAAGAAAGTAGAACAAATCTACTTTCTTTGATTTTAATAACCAGGTTTACCTAATAATTTGAACATATTTTTCTTATAAACTTCAACACCAGGTTGGTTGAATGGGTTTACTCCTAAGAAGTAAACTGACATTGCACATGACATTTCGAAGAAATAAACCATGTAACCAAATCCATAAGCATCCATTTTATCTAATGAAATAATGATGTTTGGTACATTACCAGTATTAACATGAGCATCGATTGTACCTTCACAAGCTCTTTTGTTAACATAATCAACTGATTTTCCAGCTAAGTAATTTAAACCATCTAAATCATCTGGATCACTTGGGATAATCATATCATTTTGTGGATTTTTAACTTCGAAGATTGTTTCATATAAAACTTTAGAACCTTCTTGGATGAATTGTCCTAATGAATGTAAATCTGTAGAGAATACAGCGCTATGAGGTAAGATACCTTTATTTTCTTTACCTTCTGATTCCCCATATAATTGTTTCCACCATTCAGCAACGTTATTTAATTGTAATTCATAAGTTACAAACATTTCTGCTGAATATCCAGCTTTATTTAATAATTGTCTTGCTACACCATAACGATAAGCATCATTTGTTTCGATGTTTGCATCGTTATATTTAACCATTGCATCTTTAGCACCTTTTAACATTTCATCAATGTCGATACCAGCCATAGCGATAGGGAATAAACCTACAGCAGTTAATACTGAATAACGTCCACCGATATCATCAGGTACAACGAATGTTACATAACCTTCATCAGTAGCTAATTTTTTAAGAGCACCTTTTTCTCTATCAGTAGTAGCTACGATTCTTTCACGAGCTCCTTCTTTACCATATTTCTTTTCACACATTTCTTTGAAGATTCTGAAAGAAATAGATGTTTCAGTTGTTGTTCCTGATTTAGAAATAACATTGATAGCGAAATCTTTGTCTTCAATATATTTAGCAACTTGATGAATATAATTTGAAGAGAAAGTATTTCCTACATAGATGATTTCAACTTTATCATCTGAATATAAACCATTGATTGCTTCAATAGCAGCACGTGCTCCTAAATAAGATCCCCCGATACCGCATACTAATAATACGTCTACTTTTTCTCTTAATTTAGCAGCAGTTTCTTTCATTAATTGAACTTCTTCTTTGTCATAGTTTTCTGGTAATTCAACCCAACCAAGGAAATCGTTACCAGCACCTGTTTTGTTTCGAATCATATCATGAATTTCTGCTACTTTTTCTTTGTATGATCCTAAATCTTCAGCTAATTTTGCTTTTGATAAATCTAATGTGATCATTTAGTTTTCCTCCATTACACCTTGTTTTAACCATTCTTCCATTGCTTGAGCTAAAGGTAAAAAACCTTTAGGTGTTTCTACAATTGGTTTTCGTGGATTTTTATAGACGAGTTTCTTGTCTTTTCTTCGAAAACGATTGTCAACAGCTTTCAAGCTTAATTTGGCGTGATTGCTAGAATGATCAAAATCAATGACTTTTACTTTCACAATATCATTAATATGCACATAACTGGCAATACTTTTAACGAATTTATCTGATATTTCTGAGATATGAATCAATCCTGTTGAATTATCAGGTAAAAGAGCAAAAGCACCATAAGGTTGAATACCGGTTATTTTAACATCAATGATATCCCCTCGTTTGATGAGTTTTGTCATTTGATTTCACTCCTTGCGGCACTATTATAGCACAATTTAAGCATATGTGTTGTATTTAATAAGGAAAAAATATAAAATATGGTAGGATTTATATGATATACTTAATAAGTAAAAAAGGAGTTTGCAAAAATGGAAAATATTGAAGAACAAATAAAAAATGTCATTCATAAATTAAGACCTTATTTACAAAGAGATGGTGGAGATATTGAATACGTAGATTTTAAAGATGGTATTGTTTATGTAAGAATGCTTGGAGCATGTGCTGGATGTACCATGATTGATGACACTTTAAAAGATGGTGTTGAACAAATCTTAATGGAAGAAGTTCCTGGTGTTTTAGAAGTACAAAATATTTCTAGTGCATTATAGTATAAATTTCTTGCATTTATAGAGAGTTTGTAATATTATGTTTTAGTCATTGGAGATATCATAAATTTTATTCGATTTCACAAACTTATTTTAGGTGATGAAAGTGAATGAAAGAAAACAACAACAAATCAAAATTGCTCATATTTTGAAAGATCTTGGTTTGGAAGATGATCTCATAGAGAAAATGACATCATTAAAAAAAGAAGAATATCAATAAAATAAAAAGGACTCTTATTAAGAACCATGAGATGAAGATCGATGAAGTGGTGGCAACCCTATATGTTAGAAGGTGCCTTTACTGAGCAAGTTTATTCTTGAACAATAAGAGAAAGCTTCCTAACGGCTTTCTCTTTAGGAAGCTTTTTTATTTGTTATTTAAGGAGGAAGAAAATGAAAGAAAGAATTTTATTTACGTCAGAATCTGTATCAGAAGGACATCCTGATAAAGTATGTGATCAAATCAGTGATGCCATCTTAGATGAATGTTTTAAACAAGATCCTAACTCACGTGTTGCTTGTGAATGTTTTGCGACAACAAACTTAGTTGTCATTGGTGGAGAAATTACTACAAATGCGAAAGTAGATTATGAAGCTGTGGCAAGAAATGTTTTAAAAGAAATCGGCTATGATGATGAAGCTAAAGGAATGGATTATAAAACATGTAAGATTGAAGTTGTCATGGATAGTCAATCAAGTGATATTGCTCTTGGAACAAATGAAGAAGTTGGTGGAGCAGGAGATCAAGGTATTATGTTTGGTTATGCGACAAAAGAAACAGAAGGGTATATGCCCCTTGCTATTTCAATTGCTCATCATTTAGTTCGTTACGCTTCAACTTTAAGACATGATGGAACCTTTAAATGGGCTAGACCTGATATGAAAGCACAAGTGACAATTGATTATACAGATGAAAAACCAGTAATTGATACTATTTTAATGTCCATTCAACATGATGATGATTTTGATGAAGCAGAATTTAAAAAATTCGTTAAAGAAAACATTATGGATGCCGTTGTTAAAAAATATGATATGAATACAGATTATCGTGTTTTAATCAATCCTACAGGACGTTTTGTTATTGGTGGTCCTCATGGAGATACAGGTCTTACTGGAAGAAAGATCATTGTTGATACATATGGTGGATATGCACGTCATGGAGGAGGAGCTTTCTCTGGAAAAGATCCAACAAAAGTAGACCGTTCTGCTGCTTATATGGCACGTTATATTGCTAAAAACGTCGTTGCGGCCAATATGTGTGATGAACTTGAAATCCAATTATCTTATGCAATTGGTGTAAAAGAACCAACATCTATTTATATTGATACAAAAGGAACTGAAAAAGTACCTCATGATGTGATTCTTGAAGCAATTAAACAAGAATTTGATTTAACACCAGCAGGAATTATTCATACCTTAAATTTAAGAACACCAATTTATAAAAAGACAGCTTCTTATGGACACTTTGGTAGACCTGAAGCAAATTTACCTTGGGAACAATTAGATAAGGTAGAAAATTTAAAAAAATATATGTAGAAAAAGGCTCATGAATTGAGCTTTTTTTATTATGTGTATTTTTTAAGCAGGATAAAAAAGCATATTAAAGTAGGAATTTAGAAAAGTTTATAGTATAATATAGTTATCAAAAAGGAGGAATTAATTATGAAAATTACATTAAGAGGAAAGAACATTGAAATTACTGAAGCAATTGAAGAAAAAGTCAGTGAAAAATTATCAAAATTAGACAAATACTTCATTGTAAGTGAAAATGTTGAAGCCAAAGTACTTGTAAGAACTTATCCTTACGGACAAAAAATTGAAGTGACAATTCCTACTGAATATGTACTTTTAAGAGCAGAAGTTGTGGATCAAGATTTATACAATGCAATTGACTTAGTTATCGACAAATTAGAAGGTCAAATTAGAAAGTATAAAACTAGATTAAACAGAAAATCTAAAGATAATAAACTTGCATTCAATTTAGCATCAATTGAACCTTTAGAAGAGGAAGAAGAAGACGTATTAGTAAAAACAAAAACAATTACTCCAAAACCAATGGATATGGAAGAAGCAATTATGCAAATGGAATTAATTGGACATTCATTCTTCGTATATCGTGATACTGAAACAGATGCTATTAGTATTGTATACCGTCGTAATGATGGAGATTACGGGCTTATCGAAACTGAATAGGTATGATGTAAAAACACTAACCAACTATAATAGGTTAGTGTTTTTTGAGACAAATTTGAAACAAATTTGAGACAAAATAGCTCAAGAAATGATGTATAATAATAGTGTAAAAAAATAGTCCAGAAAAACTGGGCTATTTTTTATATAGATCACCTTGATAAACATCAAGTTCTTTCATTTTTTTATCAATATCATTTAAAATAGTTACCTTTTTAATGGACCATAAAGGAGCAATTAAATCATCGATTTTACCATCACCAGTCAATCTTTCGATAACGATTTCAGGTTTAATGTAACGAAGTTGTTCTACTACGATATCAATATATTCTTGACGAGAGAGCATGTTAAATTCATGATTTTCATACATTTGTTGAAGTTTTGTGTTTTTGACAACGAATAACATATGTATTTTAAGTGCTTGAATATCTAATTGACCTAAGGTTTTAGCTGTTTCAATCATCATTTCTTTTGTTTCAAAAGGAAGACCATTGATGATATGGACACATACTTCAAGGTTATATTTTCTACATAATGCTAAACCATCCAAGAATTCTTGAAAAGTATGGCCACGATTAATAAGTTTACTTGTTTGTTCATGGATTGTTTGTAAACCTAGTTCAATATAGACATCTTTTTGTTTATTGATGGTACTTAAATATTGAACGATTTCTTCATTTAAACAATCAGGTCTTGTAGCAAGGGCAATTCCCTTAACATCTTCTTTGTTTAAAAAAGGGGCAATCATTTTTTTTATTTTATCTAATGGACCATAGGTATTTGTATTGGCTTGAAAATAAGCAATATAAGCACATTCAGGCCATTTTCTTTTCATAACTTGAGAGATTGTTTGAAATTGTTTTTCTAAATGATCATGAACATTTCCAGCATAATCTCCAGATCCTGATGAACTACAGAAAATACAACCACCATAGCCTTTTGTTCCATCACGATTAGGACAGGTAAAATCAGCATTTAGTGCAACTTTAGCGACTTTTTGATGGTATTTGTTTTTTAAATAATAGTTATAAGTATGATAACGTTTGTTATCTAAAGAGTATTTAAATTGATTCATTTTATCACCGAAGCAATTATAACATAAGGAGTAAGAAAATGGGATTAGAGTTAAAGAATGTCACAAAAAAATTTAAAACAATTGAAGGAGAAAGAGTTATTTTTGAAAATTTGAATATTCATTTTCCTGATTATGGTTTGATTGCTATTACAGGAGAAAGTGGATGTGGAAAATCAACACTTTTACAATTAATAGCAGGATTGGATCAAGACTATGAGGGAAAGATTCTTTTTAATCAAGTAAAAATAGAAGATATTAAAGATTATCGACAACTTGTTATTAGTTTTGTTTATCAAAATTATCAGTTAATTGATTATTTGAGTGTTAAAGATAACTGTTTATTTTATTGTCACTTAAAAGGAATAAAGGTTGTAGAAAAACAGTTACAAGAATTATTAGAAATCTTTGAATTAAATGAACTAGTAAATCAAAAGGTAAAGAATTTATCGGGTGGGCAAAAACAACGCGTGGCCCTTATTCGTGCTTTATTATGTTCAAGTCCTATTATTTTATGTGATGAACCGACAGGAGCTTTAGATGAAATAAATCGTCAAAAAGTTTATCGTTTTTTAAAAAAAGCGAGTCAAAGACGCCTTATTCTTATTGTTTCTCATGATCAAAAAATTTCAAAATATACACCTTATCATTTGAATTTTGAATGTTTAAAACATCATTATGATTGGAACCATCAATTATATTCACGTTATGAAATAAGAAAAACAAAATGTGGATTATTGTTTAAAGAAATGATCCAAATGATTTTAAAAGATAAAAAGAAATGGGTGATGATGTTTGTTTCACAAATTTATATGGTACTAGCAATGACGCTCATTATTACTGGTTTAGAAGGATTTAATGGTTATTATCAAAAACAATATAATCAAGCAATAAATAATAATTTAGTTATGATTCAAAAGAAAAATCAAGAACCTTTTAAAGAAAAAGAAATAACAAAACTGAAAGGAAAATATCAATATCATTTAGATATAGGAAAGATTGAAGGTCTTAAAAACTTTCAATCTTTTTCAATTAACAAAAAAACAAAGCAAAATGAAGTTTATGTCAATCATGCTTTAATTACCAAAATAAAACAAAATAAACTTATTTATAAACTTAATCATCATCAATATACATTAAAAATCAAAGGAGTAATTCAAGATGATTATCAAGAACCTGTTCTTTATTATCATTCATTATCCAATGAAATAGCCCTTCAATGCATTGATGTTTCAACGTGTATTGTCTATGTTAAAAATCATAAATATATGAAAGATTATTTAACGCATTTATCAGTTCAATATCAAGGTATAGCACCTATTTATGAAGAATATGAAAGTTATTTTAAAGTTATTGATCTTTTTAAAAAGGTTAGTCTTGTTTTTATTTTTTTAAGTTTTATGATTGCAATCGTTTTAATGGGATATATGGTTTTATCGATGTTTTATGAAAATCAAAAAATATTTGCCATCATGCTTGCTAATGGTTATCAAAATAATCATTTAGCATTTTTTATTTTAAAAAAAATAAGCTTAATGATGATTTCAATTGGAATAGTTTCTTGTTTGGTTTCTAGTGGAGTTTTAAAAATTATTTCATTTTTTGATATTTCTAAAAAGATCTGGGGCATAAGTCATTTGTTTGTTTTACCAAGAGAGTTTCAATGGCCATTTACGTTATATCTCTTTTATCTTTTGGGATATATCGTGCAAGGAATTTTGTTAAGTCTATTTATAGTTTTAAAGATGAAAAAAATAAAAATGTATGAGTGTTTAAGGGAGGAATAGGATGTTAGAAATTAAGAATGTAACGAAGTCTTTTGATCGACCTTTATTCAAGGAGATGTCTATGACATTTCAAGAAACAGGGATGTATGTCATTGTTGGTAAAAGCGGTAGTGGTAAATCGACACTTTTAAATATTTTAGGAGGTTTGGATAATGAGTATCAAGGTGTGATTGAAATTGATGGACAAGATATTCGACAAATACCACATTATATTAGAAAATACATTGGTTTTGTTTTTCAACAGTTTTATTTAATAGAAGAAATGAATGTTAAAGAAAATGTAAATCTCATTTCGTATTTTAAAAGAATAATGATTTCTAAAAAAGAATATTATTTAGAACGTTTAAAAATAAAAGACTTACAACGTTATAAAACAGCAATTTTATCTGGAGGTCAAAAACAACGAGTTGCTATTTATCGAGGATTTATTGCTAAGCATCCCATTATTTTATGTGATGAACCAACAGGTGCTTTAGATGCAAAAAATAGTGAAGAAATTTTTAAAATATTAAAACAACTGTCTAAAGAAAAATTAGTGATTGTTATTAGTCATGATGAAATACTTGCTAAAAAATACCATGATTATCTCTATAAAATAGAAGATTATCAATTAAAATTAATTCATCAAAATCCAATAACTCAAAGAAAAAAACAAGAAGAAAAAACAAGTAAAAGATCTTTTTTACAATTTATATTGAAAGAATTGAAAATGACGTGGAAGAGTTCTTTTATTGTTGTACAAGTTTTATTTTTAGCACTTTTAAGTATTTTATTGACCCTCTCATTGACTCAATCAACACAAAAACAAATTCATCGGCAATTAGAACAAATTATTCCTTCAACAACCATTATGTTAAAAAAGAAAAATAATCAAATGATCAAGATGGATGATTTGAAACAAATTCAACATCCAGCAATTCAATACCGTTTTTTACAAAATGATCAGGTGGATTTTTTAGGAATCTCTTTTTCTGAAAAATATCAAACGAAAAAAACACTTTATATTTCTGATTATATTCAGCAACCACAAAAGAAAATTCAAGGAAGAAAGATAAAAAATGCTCAAGAAATCATTTTATCTAAATCTACTTATGAACAACTTTTATATTTATCGCATCAGAAGAATTTAATAAATAAAGATGTATATTTGTTTTTTGAATATCAAAATAGAATTTGTTTTTATAAAGTTAAAATTGTAGGGATTGAAAATAAAAAGACTTTAATGGAGACCGTTTATTTTAATGAATATGCAATGAGTCAAATGTTAAAAGAACTTTATCAAATAGAAGTAGGGCAAACTGCTTTTTTGCAAGTAAAAGATAAAAATATTTTAAAAGATTTAAAAAATAAATATCCTTTATATCAATTTAAACTTGCAAATAGTTCATTATCTTCAAGCATCGATGAAAAATTTCAACAAATTGAATGGATCCTTTATTGTTTTAGTTCTTTATCAGTTGTAACAGCCTGCTTTTTATTAGGTGTTGTTTTATATTTGATGGTCATTAAAAGAAAAAAATATTTTGCTATTTTACAAACATTGGGGGCTTCATTATGGCAGATGATAACTCTTGTTTTGTGTCAAGGTCTAGGTATTTCCTGCACAGCATTTATAGAAGCAATGATTGTTTTAAAAGAGTTATTTATTTTTGCTAATCAGTTGATTCAAAAAAGTATTTCAGATTTGATGGATGAATTTTTTGTTATACAAAATAATGTGCTTTTAGGTGTTTTTATAGGAGTACTTATTTTAACATTATTATGTTGTTTGATCCCAATTAAAAAAGTAAAACAGATAGAAATTATAGAAGCTTTAAAGAGTTAGGAAGTTTTTTATTGCATAAAGTATGTGATGTGGTATAATAGAAAAGCAAAATCAATGAATAGGAGTACTAGCAAATCCCCTATATTTAGAGAGTCAGTGGTTGGTGAAAACTGATTATAGTATTTGTGAACTCGCCTAGGAGATGTATTTTTGAATAAAGTAAAAAATATCGTAGAACTGCGTTAAAGTTTTGAGGTGCTAGAATTTTATTCTAGAACTAAGGTGGTATCGCGTTAAAATTGGCGTCCTTAGATAAGGACGCTTTTTTATATTTAAGGAGGAAAAATTATGCCGTTCGATCACACAAAAATAGAGCCAAAATGGCAAAAATATTGGGACGAAAACAAAACATTTAAAACAGATTGTTATGATGATTCAAAACCTAAATATTATTGTATGGATATGTTCCCATATCCATCTGGAAATGGTTTACATGTAGGACATCCTGAAGGATATACTGCAACAGATATCGTATCAAGAATGAAAAGAATGCAAGGATATAATGTATTACATCCAATGGGATTTGATTCATTTGGATTACCTGCTGAACAATTTGCGATTCAAACAGGTCATCATCCTGCTGAATTTACTAAAAAGAATATTGATGTTTTTAGAAAACAAATTAAATCATTAGGATTTTCTTATGATTGGGATCGTGAAATTGCAACAAGTGATCCAGAGTATTATAAATGGACACAATGGATCTTTACAAAATTATATGATCAAGGATTAGCATATATTGATGAAATTCCAGTTAACTGGTGTCCAGAATTAAAAGCTGTTCTTGCTAATGAAGAAGTTATTGATGGTAAAAGTGAACGTGGTGGATATCCTGTTATCCGTAAACCAATGCGTCAATGGGTTTTAAAAATTACTGAATATGCTGAAAGATTACTAGCTGATTTAGATGACTTAGATTGGCCAGAAGCAACAAAACAAATGCAACGTAATTGGATTGGAAAATCTATTGGTGCAAATGTTGATTTTAAAATTGATGGAACAAATAAAGTGTTTACTGTTTTTACAACACGTTGTGATACATTATTTGGAGCAACATACTGTGTTATGGCACCAGAACATCCATATGTTGAAGAAATTACAACAGATGCGCAAAAAGCAGATGTTGAAGCTTATAAAGAAAGCTGTGCAAGTAAATCTGACTTAGAAAGAACAGAACTTAATAAAGATAAAACAGGTGTCTTTACTGGAGCTTATGCTATCAATCCTGTAAATGGTAAAAAAATTCCAATTTGGATTTCTGATTATGTGCTTGCAAGTTATGGTACAGGAGCTATCATGGCTGTTCCAGCACATGATGATCGTGACTATGAATTTGCTAAAAAATTTGGTATTGAAATCATTCCAGTATTAGAAGGTGGAAATATCGAAGAAGAAGCTTATACAGAAGATGGTGTTCATATCAATTCTGAATGGTTAAATGGCCTTGGAAAACAAGAAGCTATTGATAAAATGGTAGATTGGTTACAAGAACATCATTGTGGACAAAAGAAAGTATCTTATAAATTAAGAGATTGGTTATTTTCAAGACAACGTTATTGGGGTGAACCAATTCCTATCGTTCATATGGAAGATGGTACAATGCGTACAGTTCCTGTAGAAGAACTTCCACTAGAATTACCAGCAACTAAAAATTTCCAACCTCATGATAGTGGTGAATCACCACTTGCTAACTGTGAAGATTGGTTAGAAGTAGAAATCGATGGACAAAAAGGGCGTCGTGAAACAAATACAATGCCTCAATGGGCTGGATCATGTTGGTATTATATTCGTTATATTGATCCACATAATAGTGAACAAATTTGTGATCCAAAATTATTAGATAAATGGTTACCAGTTGATTTATATGTAGGTGGAGCAGAACATGCGGTATTACACTTATTATATTCTCGTTTCTGGCATAAAGTTCTTTATGATTGTGGTGTTGTTAAATGTAAAGAACCATGGCAACGTTTAGTACACCAAGGTATGATTTTAGGAGATAACAACGAAAAAATGTCTAAATCAAGAGGTAACGTTGTTAACCCTGATGATATCGTTGCTAGTCATGGTGCAGATTCACTTCGTTTATACGAAATGTTCATGGGACCACTTGAAGCATCACTTCCTTGGTCAACAAATGGATTAGATGGTTCTCGTAAATGGTTAGACCGTGTTTATCGTTTAATGATTGAAACTGGTAAATTATCTGATGAAAATGATCATAGTTTAGATCGTGTATATCATCAAACAGTTAAAAAAGTTACTGATGATTTTGAAAAATTAGGTTTCAATACAGCTATTTCACAAATGATGATTTTCATTAATGAATGTTATAAAGCTGAACATGTTTATAAAGAATATGCTGAAAACTTTATTAAAATGCTTTCATGTATTGCACCTCATATCTGTGAAGAAATGTGGCAACAATTAGGACACAATGATTCAATTGCTTATGAACCATGGCCAACATATGATGAAAAAATGTTAGTTAGTGATACTGTTCAAATGGGTATCCAAGTTAATGGTAAATTAAGAGCTAAAATTGAAGTTGCTAAAGATGCAGATGATGAAGCTGTTAAAGAATTAGCATTCCAACAAGAAAACGTTAAAGCACATACTGACGGTAAAAATATCGTTAAAGTAATTGTGGTTAAAAATAAAATTGTAAACATTGTCGTTAAATAAAATATTACAAATGTTTAAGTAGAGATACGTCTCAAAAGCCTTGTAAAATCAAGCTTTTTGAAAAAAGTGTCTCTACTTTTTTATTTGCACATATTTCTATTTTTAGGGACGATTGGTACAAAATTGGTACAGTAAAAGGGTCATTTTGTACCAATTGGTATTACGACATTTGTGCAACATTGTTGTGAATCCATTTTGTAGGTTTGCAACCTATATAAAAAACGCCTCTGACTGCTTGGCTTTTTAAGCAGTTTTCTTTATGTAAAAAAAGGAGGTAATTATGGATAACGATAAAAGTATTAAAACATTAACAAGGTCAAAATTAAGACCGTTTCGATATCATCCTTATAAGGTAAAGGAAGATGAAGACATGGCAAATTTGGTGAACAGTATTAAAGAAGAGGGTGTCATTAGTCCAATCATTGTAAGAAAGGTTGGAAAGGATCTAGAAAAAATTAATGAAAAATATATTTATCAGAATACATGTTTTGAAAATAAACTCATCAAATATACAATGCTTTGAAAAAAGAAAGAACTGTTTTTAAGAAACTGTAAGATTGAAGCAACAAGTCTGTCGAGTTTAGATATTAAAGAAAGAATAGTCTTTCATAACTGTATATTTGACAATGTTAAAATTTCCAAATGTAATTTTAAAAATGTAGTCTTTTATAACTGCAGGTTTAATAATTCAATAATTGTAAATTCAATACTGGCAAACAGTTATTTTATTAACTGTAAAGGAATTGAGACAGTTGATTTTATGGAAAATAATATGCAGGGTGTCTCAGTAATTGGTAGCAAAGTTAATTTAAATGAGCTGGTAGAAAAACAAAACAGATTTGAAGATATTTTAATTCAAGAAGAAATGCTTGAAGTTCAACATGGCAATGTTGCCGTGTTGGAAGAAAAAAAGGAAGATGATCAGGAAATGAAAGAAGAAAATGAAAGACAAATTATAAAAAATGAAATCTATAGCAGTCAGGAATTGTCACAAGATTTTTTAAATAATAAGCTTTTTTATAAATGCCATTTTGTAGATTGTTCTGTAAGTGATAATGTAAAATTGAATGCTACAACAGACTTTAAAGAGTGTACTTTTTTAAACAATGATCTTCATTTTGATGATGTTGACAAAACATCGTTTGATGACTATATCTTTGAAAAAGTTTCTCTTAAAGGAAATTTTATACATGTATCCTTTGCTGGATCAAAGTTTAGCAATGTATCTTTTATTAGAAATTCTACATTTATTGCCTGTTTGTTTGATCATACAAATGCAATTGAATATTTTGATAATAATTTGATAAAGCTAAGCAATATTGAACTTGTTAAAAAGTCAAATGATAACGCTGAAATAATGAAAAAAGTAAATGAACTTTATGAGATATTAAAATCAGAAGATAAGGTATTGCAGCAGGAACTGATTGCAAAAACAAAAGTTGATGAGGAAGATGTTCTTGACTATATTTTACATTTGGATGATATGGAATACCTAAAATTGATTGCAAAAACGAGTAATCGAGTAGTTGAAGAAAAGATGGTTTAGATGTCAAAAAAATTAGATGAATTATTTGAAACATATGCCTATGATGCAAGACAGAAGACACAGCTTCGTTTGGCTGATGAAAAAGGACTTGATATTTCTAAAATGAAAGATCCAAGATTCAACTGGGAACAGATGCGAGAAATTTCATTAGCAATGGAATATGGACTGAATCCTGATACTTTATGTGATCCTGAAATCAATGCTGAATCTATGGAGAAGATTCGATATAGTCTGATGGATCAGCAAAGTGTTTTTGAAGATGCAAAAGAAGAAGTTAAAAAGAAACGTACTAAAAGAATTTCTTTAATCATTTTCACAATAGTATGTTCTTCTATTACATGTATTGTTTATTTAATGAACAAAGACACAGTTGATAAGTACATTGAACCAGTACCGTTAGAATTAACAACAGATAGAGTAACTGTTGAATATGGCGAAGATATTCATTTCATGGATTATGTAAAGTATTATGATAAATCTCAGCAATTAACAATACCTTTGAATCAAAAGCTAAATAAGATAAAGGATTATAAATTTGTTTATTCTGTTACGAATGGTGTTAAAACAAAAGAAAAAACATTGATAGTTAGCGTTGTTGATACAGCAAAACCAATAATTGAATTGACACAAAGTGAAATTACTCTTGATAGTGGGGAACAGTTTACACCAAAAGATTATATTAAAAAAGTAGAGGATAATTATGATCAGTTATCAGCTGATAATGTTGTAATTAAAAATACTGTTGATACAAATAAAGATGGTGATTATGAAGTCGAATATCAATTAAAAGATCAACACGGCAATGTTGCCATATCTACTTTAATAGTTCACATTAGAACAGTACCTCAAACCGAAGATAATACTGCTGTTAGAAATAAAGAAGATTCAACGGTTAAAAAGAATCAGGAACAGAGGGATAAATCAAACAAAGTAGAAACACCTAAGACAATAAATGTTGAACCGAAGATATTTTATATAAAAGATTACAACTATGATTTATCAGCCTGTAATCAAGCGGCAAGCAATTATATGAATCAAGTATTGAATAGTAGCAATATTAATATAAATGGTTATATAGAACCGTATCAGGAAAATGGTGGAATTGTTGGATATACTGTCTTATTTAAGTAAAATTTTAATGATTTTTTGATTATTTAATCTTAATAGTATGCCTTATCTTTCATAATATGTAATTGGTATATTTAAATTAAAAATGTATGAAAAAATGCATGATAGTACTCATTTGATTAAACATATTTTATAAAAAATGTTATTATATTTATATAATTTATTTTTTAATTATCTTATCACAAATCATAAATTATATTGATTAAATCAACAGAAAAGTATTGTTATGACAAATTAATAGTAGTATTATATAGGTAAGGAAATAGCATTTAATTAATTGAAAAAAGTAATATAGTTTTTATGATATTACATTTAAATGATATCTTATCTGAATAACACTAAAGAAACTGCTAGGAAAATTGATTTAGAAGAACTAAAAGAATTATCTGTAGTTGGTGGGGATGATAATGGTGGAAATGTTTCCCCATATTCAATAAAGACTAGCTTAATTACTCTTACAGTTATTACGATTTCAATTACAAGTACATTCTCAGTTGGTGAAGCTTGCAGTTGGCCATGATAAGTTAGACATGTAATAAACAATAAAACATGTGATTTGATTTTTTATAAATAGAAGGGAGACTTCTATGTGGCATATATCTTTTATGGGTAATAAAAAAAATCAAGAATTCAAAAATGACGTTTTACCCAAAAATTCAAAAAAAATAACAAATAATTCTTTTTGGATCAATGGGAAATTTTTTTCTTTTATTCTAATAGCAACTATAATTTATAGAGACATTTTATAATTTTTTTACCCACCCAATTAAAAACCATTCTATAATAGAACTAATATTATGCATTATAATAGGTATTATATTTTTGATTCCTATATTTTTAGTACACGAAATATTGCATGCAATTTGGTTTCCAAAAAAAGCAAAAAAAGAGTTATGGTATGAAATTAATAGAAATTCACTATTTTTATTTTCTTTTCAAATATATTCGAATTGCCCATTAAAAAGAAATAGATTTTTATTAATGCTTCTATTTCCAAATATCATATTAGCATTAATACCATTATTTCTTTGGTATTGTGGTATCGTATTTATTTCACCATTTATATCAAGAATTATAGGTAGTCTTTTAACGATATTATTTACTTGTGGAGCATCTGATTATTCATTATTTTTTGATACTGTTTTATGCACAAAAAAAGAAGATAATATAATAATTTTTAAAAATGAATTTTATTCAAGTAATACTACTTGAATAAAATTCCATATCTAGTAACTTTCTTGCAATACGATTTTTATTATCTTCTTATTTATTGTATTGAGGCTGTAACGGGTAAATAACTCATTATAGTTTCATAAACAGTAAAAGGCGGACCGAAGTCCGCCTTTTATGGTACATTAATTCTACCATGAAAACATACCAACAAGATTATACGGCATATCAGACATATGCGCTACTAGATTTTAATATTTCTTTTGAAAAAGATGTAACTGCTGATGATATTTCAAGAACTGTGATTAAAGTTACGGAAAGGATAGATATAAACAAGTTTGTTGCCTTCACTCATAGAAATTCTCACGGGTATGATGGTCTCATGATGCTCAGACTGCTTCTGCTTGCTTTTGCGGATAATGGTTATGCATCTACAAGAAAGCTTGCAGAACTATGCAGAACTGACATCAGATATATGTTCATCGCACAGAATCAGAAGCCTTCTCATCAGGCATTTCAGAGATTCATCCATGATGCTCTCATTATGTCTGTTGAAGAAATTTTCTATGAAATGAACAGAATCATGGATGATGAGCTTCCTATCGATACAGATGTATTATGCATTGACGGTACTAAGTATGAAGCCAATGCCAACAAGAACACATTCATATGGAGAAAAAATACTGTCAGACATAGGGAAATTTGAAACAGTATGGAATTAAAGAACTAAAAGAATTAAGAAATGTATTTAATGAAGAAATGGAAAGTAAAATAAAAAGCAGACTGATCTATATGCGAAATCTTAAAGAATTAAATGAAAGACTTCAGGAAAGTGAAAAGCTTGGCGAAGTAGTCAAACGAAGAGGAAATCAATATATAAAAGAAGACTGGAATGGATTTATAATTCAAGGATTGGTTGAAGAGTTATAAATGGAGTTTCTTGTAATATCACTAAAAGAACTTGTATTTAAAAGTTTTGCTTCACCGTCCATTGCTCGCATCGATACTTGATGGTATGTCCAATTTTCAACGTGCAAGAAACAGAATCCTATATTCTCAAAACAAATATGAAACTTACACAATGAATGAACATACAGACAGAATAAAACGTATAGGAAATCCTAGAGGAGCCTACAAAAAATAAAATAAAAATAGAAAACAAATAAAAGGAGGAAAACCAGGACCAGACATCATCCTAATTTTCCTCTTAAAAAAGCACTGAATATTTTAGAGGGGATACTGATTCCACATCAATATCACCCCCTAATAATTTAGAGCGAATTTCGCTAAAGCACTCGATTATTTAGAGCGTCAAAAAAACTTCATTTTTTTAAAATATAAATCTTATTATCTTCTTGATAAAAAAGTTCGTTATTTCTCATTTTTAACAATATAACAATAAAAAAATATATATCACTTGCCGACATTGCTAAGCTTGAAAAGCCAAAAAAAATAAGAAAAGTCATTAGAATCAACTTTTTTATAATGAATGATAAAAAAATAGGAATAATTGCCAAGACAAGCGTCGGAGATATTAACATTATTAGAGTTCTACACTTACTCATCTTCGCATCACTTTCAACAGATATTATCGGTTGTAAGTTCTTCATTTTGAATATTATTTTTTTTCTACTTTTTTTCGGATATGATAGCAAATGTATATATTCATGTACAATACTAAAAGGGAAAACAGAAATAAGCACGGCTCCAAATGCAGAAAAAAACAAGCCTATATCATTAATATAAAATCTTTTAATCTTTAAAAAAAATACCAATAGTAGCAATGTACATAACACAATGATCAACATACTAATATTTTCTGTTTTTTTGTTTATTTTAAGTATTTTAAAATTTCTATTATCATAAAACTTTTCTACCATACACATAAATCCTTTCTATTCATCTATACGAACTTGGAGTAGCGATTCGAATAGACGCGGGAATACGTCCAATTAACTAGCACTGCTCTGGACTAGTAGTAAAATATGAAATAGACACTAATGATACTAAAACAGTCGTAATGATAACGTTAGAAATAGAACATCTGGGTTCTGGATTTCCATCATTACCACCAACAATTGATAATTCATTCAATTCTTCAACGCTAACTTTTATCTTTGTATTCTATTCCATGGTTTTTTCCTTGGTTTCATCATGAACCTATTCCCTAGTACTATTATACAATTCTATGAGTATTTAATCTATCTAAAGACATAAATTATGTCGTAATTTTGCAAATTTGTAAACGTTCATCTTTTTTGTTCCGATTATATGTGTAAAATGTATTTTTTTTGCAAAATTTCCCTAAAAAAGCAAAAGAAGGCAAATTGGAAGAAACCAATCATTGTGTATGCTGTTTACAAGGATGTTTTGGAGAAGCGATGAAGGGCAACTTCACTTGTTTAGTAAATCCTAGATGTACAAGAGAATTTGAACATGATTTATCAAAAGCTGATAATACAAAAAATATTATGATTATTGGTGCTGATCCAGGTGGATTGCTGGCAGCTCGTATTGCAGCTCAAAGAGGTCATAATGTAACGGTTTATGATAAAGATACACATTTTGGTGGAGTATTTAGAAGTGCTGCTTATCCAATGGGAAAAGGAGAACTTTCTACTGTAATTTCTGCTTATAGAAAACAATGTGAAGTATTAGGTGTCACATTTAAAATGGGTCAAGAAGTATCTGAAGATACAATTAAAGAAGCTAGACCAGATACGATTGTTGTAGCAACTGGTTCAGTACCATTAACGCCACCAATTGAAGGAATCAATTCAGAAAACGTTGTAACTGCTTAAGATGTTCTTTATGGTAAAATAGATGTCAACCAAGAACCAGTTGTTGTTTGTGGTGGTGGAGAAGTAGGTGGAGAAACTGCTGAATTCATTGCACAAACAAATCATGATGTCACTATTTTAGAAATGAAACCAGCTATTATAACTGATATTGAAACTGATTGCAAAAACAAGCAGTCGTGTAGTTGAAGAAAAGATGGTTTAGATGTCAAAAACATTAGATAAATTATTTGAAACATATGCATACGATTCAAGACAAAAGACACAGCTCCGTTTAGCTGATGAAAAAGGACTTGATATTTCTAAAATGAAAGATCCTAAGTTTAATTGGGAGCAGATGCGAGAAATCTCATAAGCAATGGAATATGGCTTAACCCCAGATACTTTATGTGATCCTGAAATTAGTGCAGAATCTATGGAGAAGATTCGATACAGCCTAATGGATCAGCAGAGTGTTTTTGAAGATGCAAAAGAGGAGATAAAAAAGAAACGTACTCAAAGAATCTCTTTAACTATTTTTATAATGGTATTTGCTTTTATTGTAAGTGTCGTTTATTTAATGAACAAAGATACAATTGATAAATACATTGAACCTGTTCTTCTAGAATTAACAACTGATAGAGTAACTGTTGAATACGGTGAAGGTATTCATTTTATGGACTACGTAAAGTATTATGATAAATCTCAGCAATTGACAATACCATTGAATGAAAAATTGAAAAAAGTAAATGATTATAAATTTGTTTATTCAGTTACGAATGGTATTAAAACAAAAGAAAAAGCACTTATAGTTAGTGTTGTTGATAATATAAAACCAACAATTGAATTGATACAAAGTGAAATTACTCTTAATAATGGAGAACAGTTTAATCCAAAAGATTATATTAAAAAAGTAGAGGATAATTATGATCAGTTATCAGCTGATAATGTTGTAATAAATAATTCTGTTGATTCTAATAAAGATGGTGATTATGAAGTTGAATATCAGTTAGAAGATCAACAAGGCAATGTTGCCATATCTACTTTAATAGTTCACATTAGAACAGTATCTCAAAACGAAGATAATACTGCTGTTGGAAATAAAGAAGATTCAGCAGTTATAAAGAATCAGGAACAGAATAATAAATCAAACAAAGTAGAAACACCTAAAGCAATAAATGTTGAACCTAAGATATTTTATATAAGAGATTACAACTATGATTTATCTTCTTGCAGTCAAGCAGCAAACAACTACATGAATCAAGTTTTGAGTAGTAGCAATATTAATTTAAGTTGCTATATAGAGCCGTATCAAGAAAATGGCGGAGTCGTTGGATATAAGGTTGTTTTTGATTGAAATATAAAAGATTAAAAAATAAGAACTAGCTAGAAATAGTGTATATATAGTATAATCTTTTTTGGTGATAAGTATGAACAAAAAAGATATTATTTTAAAAAATGCATTGGAAATATTTAATGAAAATGGATATGTAGGTACATCAATAAATGATGTTGCAAAAAAATCAGGTATAGCTAAATCCACAATTTTTCATTATTTTGAAAATAAAGAAGATCTTTTTAATCAGGTATTTGTAAAAAGTAAAATAGCTTTTTCAAAAACAAACAATCCTTTTTTGTTTGGGGCAAGTAATGATGAATTAATAGAATTATTAGAATTTCAACGTAATCATATTGAAGAATTAAAATTTTTTAATCAGTTTGAATATTCTAAGTATATATCAGATGATTCAAAAAAATTAGCACAAGAAATACACGAAGATACGATTAACTATATAAAAAATGAACAAAAAAATAATAGAATGGTTGATTTAGATCCTATATTCATTTGTATGTTTATAACAAATACTTTTGTTAGCAATTATAATCGGATTTTTATTAATGGGAAAATAGATCTTGACTATGCTCTAAAGATAAAAAGATTCATCGAAAAAGCACTTGTGATATAATTCACTTGAATAAACCGACCGTTCGGTCTATAATAAGTTTAGGAGGAATTTATTATGGAAATTAAAGAATTATTTGGTTTTGAAGGAAAGAATGTAGTTATTACTGGTGCGGCAAGTGGTATGGGAAAAGCTGCTTGTGAATTGCTGATTGAATTAGGCGCTAATGTTTATGCTGCTGATTTAAATCCTATTGATTTACCTGTCAAAAAAGCATTTCAAGCTAATTTAGGAGAAAAAGAAGAAATCGAAAAATTAGTTGATCAATTGCCAAATGACATTGTTGCTTTTTATTCATGTCAAGGTATTTCTCATTTTCCTGGTAGAGAATATTTAGTTTCAAAAGTTAATTTCTTAGGGCAAAAGTATATGACGGAATTACTTTTACCAAAAATTTCTGATTATGGAAGTATTACTTATATTTCATCTGTTGGTGGTTTTGGATGGGAAAGAAACTATCAAAACTGTTTAGATTTAATTAATCAAAAAACATGGGATGAATCAATGGAATGGTATAAAAACCATGAAGAGTTATTTATTGCGAAAGATAATAATGCTTTAGATTATACTTTTGCAAAACAATGTTTATTATCATATGTTAATGCAAAATGTATGGATAAACAATTTATTGGAAGATACATTAGAATTAATGCAATATGTCCTGGTGATACTACAACAGGATTGACAGATGATTTTAATAAATCAACTGGTAACGGTAATGCTGAAGCAGGTGCAAAAGCTATTGAACAAATTTTCTTATCAAGTTGGAATGGTTTTGCTGCTGAACCTAAGGATCAAGGCTATCCTTTAGTTGCATTGGGGAGTAAACTTTGTTCATACATATCTGGACAAAAACTTTATATCGATTATGGTTTAACATCATCCTGGACACATATGGGATTATGTGGTACATCAATGGGTTCAGCTCAAGAAGCGTCACAAAAAACAACAGAAAATAAATAATTTTGAGAGATTGTTTTAAAAATATAGTAGGATAATAAAGAAAAATCTAGCAAATAAATAGAAAAAGAATAATGAGACAGTATAACTGAAGCATTGTTCTTTTTTTTGTTAGACTTATATATGGAAAAATTCTATAGCAAAATAATTTAAAACATGAAAACTGTCTTTACAAGAAGATTTGGGTATGAAAATTACTATAAATTGAAGCATTAAAAAAGTATTAGAAAATTAGTAAAAATGATGCACGAAATTTAAGAGTTTTATCAGTATAGTGAAGGGATTGAAATAACCCTAGAGAGAACCTTGAAAATTGAATAAAGGCAATATCAATACATACCTGATTATTAAATCGAAAATAATGATACTCATGATTAGCCTTAATTCGAGCGTTAAAAGCGTCGCAAATATAGGAATCGTACAGGATAAAACAAATTGAAACCTGTTTGTTATTAAACAAGTGCTCTGTTAAAAAAGGTTATACAGAGATTGATATTTATAATTTGTACAGTTGAATATTTCAAATAATTCGTTCAACATTTTTTGAAATATCGCAATTTTGTACATTACTAATTTCTTGAATTTTTTCTTATGATTTAAACGAAGGAGGAAATTAATATGGATAACAATAAAGATGAAAAAATACTACTAACATTAAAGGAAGCAGCAAATTATTTTGGTATTGGAATTAATACATTAAGGAGACTTACTAATAAACATACCAATTTATGTATTTTTAATGGAAATAGAAGAATGATCAAGAGACCAACCATGGAAAAGTGGTTACTTAATCATAATGTTTTTGATTGTTAGGTGAAATGTTATGGGAAAAGATTTAAGGAATAAAGAATTAGGACTAGGCATAAGTCAAAGAAAAGATGGAGTATATGTAGCTCGTTTTACTAATAGAGCAGGAAAACGTATCTTTTTTTGTGATACAAACTTAAGTTTGTTGAGAAGAAAGTTTGAAAAGGCTAAAGTTGAAGATTATGAAAACAGAAGTGTTGCTAGTGGATCTTATACCTTAAAAGAATGGTACAACTTTTGGATAAAAAATTATAAAATACCGAATGAAGTTACACCTCAATATATAGAACATTTGAATGCGACATTTAATAAATATATTCTATTAAAAGATAGGGGAAATATTGATTTACGTGATCTGAGAAATATCGATATTCAATTAATGGTTAATGAAGCAAAAGAAAATTCAATTAGTGCATCTAGAAATTTATTATCTATATTAAAACAAATGTTGGAGTTGGCTTATGAAAATGATTTAATTGTAAAAAATCCAGCCAAAAGTGTACACATAAAAAAGCCTAAAAGGAAAAGTACTGAATCTATGTCTAGAAAAGATGAAAAAATGCTTTTAAAGCATATAAGTTCTCAACAAGTCAGGGATATGGTTTTGATGATGTTAAATACTGGACTAAGAATTAGTGAATTATTAGGTTTATCTTTTGATGAAGTAAATTTAGAAGAAAGGTATATTGAAATTGGTCATCAATTATCTTACAAAAGAAATGAAGAACGTGAATATATTTTTACGCAAACTAAAAATAAAAAGAAAAGGATAATTCCAATTAATGATGTAACATTTGAAATATTAAATAGAGTTATAAAAAAAAGAGAAAAACAATTAGGAAAAACATATAGAGGTAAGGGTGCCATAAGTGATCAATTAGTATTTGTTACAGTTTATGGTGATGCATATTGCCGATCTGGATTTAATAGTACTCTTAATTATTCAATAAATAAAACTTTAAAATCAGGGTATGAGTTTGAATGTCCAAGATTATCTCCACACATATTCAGACATACTTTTGCAACAAGATGTTTGGAGGCAGGTATGTCACCAAATACAGTAAGCTCATTGTTAGGACATGGAACAATTAGAATGACACTTTCTTATGTACACAATAGTCCTGAAAAATTCAAAGAAGATACGTCTTTATTGAATAGAATTTAACTGTTTTTGCTGGCATTGAGTTGGTATTGAGAAAATTTAATCTTAAAAAGCATTGATTTTATGGGTGTTTTTTTGATGATTCACCACATTCTTGTAAACATTGTCGTTAAATAAAATATTACAAATGTTTAAGTAGAGATACGTCTCAAAAACCTTGAAAATCAAGTTTTTTGAAAAAGTGTCTCTACTTTTTTGTGAATATATGTATTTTTTTTGGTGACAAATAAAATCTTTATAAGAATGTCATGAAATAATGATTAAAGCTTGGAAATTGTTAAATTTTTATTGTTTAAACTAACGATAGGTAGCAATATAACTAACATAAGGAAGTGAATGGATATGGAGAGGAAAGAAGAAATTATTCAGGCGACATTTATGTTAGCGTCTAAAAATGGAATAGACAATGTTTCAATGTCACAAATAGCGACGCAATTAGGGATAAAGGAACCATCATTGTATAATCATTTCCGTTCGAAGGATGAAATTGCAAAGGCAATGTATGATTATTTAAGAACACAAGCAAAAGAAAAACTAAAAATAACGGATCTTGATTATGGAAAACTTGTCAAAGATAAAAGTCTAGAAGAAGTTTTAAAATTAGCGGTTCATAATTATTGTAAGATGAGTACACAAAGTGAAATGTTTTCATTTTATAAAATCATTTATTCAACACGTGCTACAAATTGTATGGCTGCCCAAATTATGTGTGAGGAAACAGAAAAAATGCTTTTAGAAACAAAAAATCTTTTTTATGCATTACAAGTTCATCAAAAAATATTTGTAAAAGACATTGATCAGGCAGCTATCTCTTTTACAATGACAATACATTCTTTGATTGATTATCAATTAGATAGGAAAAGTTGCAGGAACTGGACTAGGAATGTCTATTGTCAAAAAGCTTGTAGATGTAATGAATGGAAGTATTGAGGTTGAAACAGAACTAGGTAAGGGAACGAAATTTACCCTGATTTTACAACACAAGGTTGCTGATAATAATTTATTTTTGACAAAGATAGATATGTCTTTAGTTGATGAACAACAAATTTTACAAGGGAAACACGTTTTATTGGCTGAAGATAATGATTTGAATGCAGAAATAGCGATAATGATTTTAGAAGCTATGGGATTAATAGTTGAATGTATTGAAGATGGGATTCAATGTGTGGCTAAAATGGAACAAATGCCTGCTAAAAACTATGATTTGATTTTAATGGATGTTCAAATGCCTCATATGGATGGCTATAAAGCAACGGAAACAATTAGAGAATTATCTGATGAAGGAAAGGCTCATATTCCAATTGTTGCTTTAACTGCTAATGCTTTTGAAGAAGATAGAAAAATGGCAATTTCAAAAGGAATGAATGATCATATCGCTAAACCAATTGATGTAAAAAAGGTTGAGGAAGTTATTATTTCTGTTTTAAAATAATATTTTCAATAAAAAGAAAAAGGGTGTTATTTATCTAAAATCACATATTCTTCTCTTTTTTAGATATATTCATTGAATTTTTCTGCTTCTTTTTTTAAAATAAAACCATATCGAGGGGAAAACATGCAAAATAGTAAAATAACAATGAAAGAACTTTTATATAAAATGGCTTGTTATCAAGAACTATATCCAAATGTACATCTTTTTGAAAAAACAGATTTAAATCAAATGAACTCTAATTTTTTAAGCAGTACAATAGAAGCATTTCGTTTAAAAAAAGATTGTACAAAATTAGAATATTGCAAAGATAAACTTTATCATGTCATTTCTAAATACTATGTTGTAGATCAAAAAGAATATGTAATGGAAATTATTTGTTGTTTAGACGAACAACTAGAGTTATCGCGACAAGAAAATAGCAATCTTATTTTAAAGTATTTGGGTAAACACGATGATTTTTATTTAGATGTATTAACAGGTGCTTATAATAGACGTTTTTATGAAGAAAAAATAAAACATCAAACAACTCCTGCAGGAATTGTTATGCTCGATGTGGATGATTTTAAGATTTATAATGATACATTTGGTCATGATTTCGGAGATAGGGTTCTTAAAATGATTGTTGAACATATTAAGAATTCACTTAGAAATCAAGACAAACTTATTCGCTATGGTGGAGATGAATTCATTATTTATTTGCCAAATATTGAAAAAGAAGATCTTTATTTAATTATGCAAAATATTTTAAAAAATATTCATCATGCAACAATCAAAGGGTATGAAAGTGTTCAATTTTCTATGAGTGCAGGGATTACAATGTATCAAACAGGGACAATTGAAGAAGCAGTTTCTTTGGCAGATCATTTATTATACCACGCTAAAAGAAAAAAGAATTGTATATTTACAGAATTAGATCATCAGTATTATTCTGATAGAAATGATACTAAACAAACAATTCTTATTGTTGATGATTCTGAGTTAAATCGTGCAATTCTTTATGAAGTATTAAAAGATGATTTTTATTTATTGGAAGCTACAAATGGGCAAGAATGTATTGACTATATTAAACAATATGGTTCGGGAATTTCTTTGATTTTATTAGATATTATTATGCCTGAAATTGATGGCTTTGATGTTTTACAATGGATGGAACAAGAAAAATGGTTAGATGATATACCTGTTATTTTAATTTCAAGTGAAGATTCAGCAAATATCATTAATAAGGGTTTTGTGATGGGAGCATCTGATTACATTAAAAGACCTTTTGATTATCGAATTGTTTATCGACGTGTTTATAATATAATTAAACTCTACGCTAAACAAAAAAGATTAATGGATTTATTAAAAAAACAAGTAGAAAAGAACTAAACGTTATTAATGATTTTATCGTATTGAATTTGGAAAATATATTTGATTTTTATCATAATGTTTTTATGGACAGGATAAACATCACAGTGGTCAAACTTTAAGGTTTATCCTTTTTTCTGTAAATTATTTTGATTTTAAGAAGATGATATAACATTTGTGAAAATAATAGAATAGTTAAAAAAGTTGATAACCAACAGAAAAAGCCAAAAGTTGATTTCCTGAGTTATTTGTAGCTCAAGAAATCCTCAAGTTTTTCAATTAATTGAATTATAGCGATGCTATAATTTTTTTTATTAAAATCTTTGTTTAAATATGGTAAAATATTTTAAAGGAAGTTGGTGACGATATGAAAAGAAAAGCAATTTATAAACTTTCTTTTAAAGAATATTTAAAAGCAATGATGATTTTTATTGTTTTTATAATGATTTGTTCTATTTCGTTTTTCTTTTATATAAAAAAAGATATAGAAAATGAATCTGTTAATAAAGTGGTTGTTAAGACAGAAAAACAAACTGAAAGTTTAAAACAGTATATAGATATTCAATATCGATATCTTGAAGGTATTGGTAATCATATAAGTCAGCAAGATTTATTTTGCGAAGATAATATAAATTTAATTCATTCCATTAAAGAATATACAAAATTAGAAAATGTTGGAATTATTGATAAAAATGGAGAAAGTCATTATGATAATGGTGCCGTAAAGAATGTAAGTCATCGTGAATATTTTCAAGAAGCACTAAAGGGAAATAGAGTCTTAAGTGCTCCACTTGAAAGTGTTATTGCAGGGAAGACACGTGTTATTATAGCGGTACCTATTTATGATCAACAAAAAGAAATTGTAGGAGTTATAGGTGGTAGCTATGATATCGGGGATCTAAATAAAATTGTTTTTAGAGGTATTTATGATGGAAAAGGATCGGCCTTTCTTGTTTCTAAAGAAGGGCAGTTGATTACTTATGATAATGCTGTTAAAAATAAAGATTTTTTAGCTTCTGAAAGTATTTATAGTTATTTTGCTGAATACAATGTTTTATCTCCGGATGATCTTCAAAGTTTAAAACAAAAATTTATTAAACAAGAAAAAGGTTATATGACTTTAAATCATAATAATAAAACATCTTATATGGCTTATTATCCATTAAAAATCAATGATTGGATCATGTGTTATAGCATTGATGTAGATGTAGCACAGGAATCTTATACATTTATCATTTATGCTGAATATTTACTTTTTGCTTTATTTGTTTTTGCGTTAGTGATTTTGTTATTTACAATTTATAAAGTAAACAATAAACATCAAAAAAGATTATTAGAATTTACACGTATCGATGCATTAACAGGTATAAAAAATAAGGAAACATTGCAAAATGAAATTAGTACATATTTAAAAAATGACTCTTCTCAACAATTAGGGGCACTTTTTATGATCGATGTTGATAATTTTAAAACAGTAAATGATTTAAATGTCCATGTTATTGGTGATGAAGTTTTAAAAAACTTTGGCTCAATTTTAAAAGAGTCTTTTACAATAGAGGATATTGTAGGGCGTGCAGGTGGTGATGAATTTATTGTTTTTGTTAAAGATATTCAAGAGCATGGAAATGCGATAAATAAAGCCCAAGAAATATGTCAAAAGATAAGAAATATTGAAATTGACAATTTTAAAGGAACAATTTCTTGTAGTATTGGGATTGCCTTTTATCCTGAACATGGAACAACATTTAAAGGCTTGTATAATTTAGCTGATCAGGCTTTGTATCAAACAAAGAATCAAGGTAGAAATGGTTATACATGTTATACAAAATAATAAATTATAGATAAAAACTATCAAATTGATAATTTTTATCTATTTTTATTTATATAAATAGAAATGTATACTGTAGAACTAAGGGAGAGAAGAAAATGAAAAAATCTTATGTATATTTATTGACAACATTTATGTTATGGGGAAGTTTATATGTTGTCAGCCAATTTGTTTTAGGAAAGATTCCTACGTTTACAGTAGCAATGTTTCGCTATTTAATTGCTTTTATAGCACTAAGTTTAATCTCGTTAAAAAGTGAAAAAGAAAAAATAGAAAAAAGTGATTATAAATATTTCTTTATTATGGGATTTATTGGTTATTTTATTTCTGTTGATTGTCAACTTTTAGGAACTAAGATTGCCGGTGGATCAATGGCTTCACTTATTAATTCATTAAATCCAGTGATTATTAGTGTGATGGCAATGATTATTTTAAATGAAAAATTAGAAATGAATAAAATTGTTGGTATTGTATTATCGTTGGCTGGGGTTTATATGATTATAGGTACAGGAGCTAATATTCAGTTTTTAGGAGTTCTTATTTCTTTTATTGCAGTTATTGGTTGGGCTTTTATGTCTGTTATTTCAAGAAAGATTTCTAATAAATATAGTGCATTAACACTTACAAAAGTATCAATGTTGATTGCAACAATTTGTAATATCCCCGTGTCATTTTTAGAAGTACAAATGACACATCCTCTTATTCAAGTAGATTTAGGTGCTGTTTTAGGACTTGTTTATATGGGAGTTATTTGTACGGCATTTACGAATATTTTATGGAATAAAAGTTTATCATTATTGCCTGCTAATACTTGTAGTGCTTTTTATCCAATTCAAACATTAACTTCTTCATTTTTAGGAGTTGTTGTTTTTCATGAGGTTTTGACAACTTCATTTGTATTGGGATCAGCTTTTATTATCGTTGGTGTTTTAATTAGCTTATTATTTAAAAAACGTACTCGAAAAGGAAAAGAAGTCCTAGTATAATCATATTAGGTGATACACATGAATTTATATCAATTACGTTATTTTACAACATTAGCACAAGAAGAACATTATACAAAGGCAGCTTTAAAATTACATATTACTCAACCGAGTTTAACGCATGCCATTCATTTATTGGAAGATGAACTAGATGTTGTGTTGTTTGAAAAAAAGGGAAGAAATGTTGTTCTAACAAAGTATGGAAAACTTTTTTTAAAAGAAATCGAGCCAATTCTTAATCGTTTAAATGATTCTATAGAAAATATTAAACAAATTTCAAAAGGAAAAGAAACTTTAAATATTGGTTTTGTAAGAAGACTAGGGATGAGCTATATTCCCCAACTGATTTCTTCTTTTCAAAATGAAAATGTGACCTTTCAATGCCATAGTGGTTTTTCTTATGATCTTATTCATGATTTAAAGAAAAATGATTTAGATATTGTTTTTTGTTCCTATGTAGATGATCAAGATATATTTTTTAAACCTGTTATAACACAAGAGTTTTATGTAATCGTCAGTCTTAATCATCCACTTGCTAAAAATGATGAAATTGATTTAAAACAAATAGAAGATCTACCTTTTATTACTTTTACTAAAAATAGTGGAATTCGTCCAATGATCGATCATCTTTTAGAAAAGGCAAAAATACATCCTCATATATCAATGGAATTAGAGGAAGATGAAGTCGTTGGTGGTTTTGTAGGTCATGATTTAGGGGTAGCGATTGTTCCTGATATGGCAGTTTATGATTTGTTGCCAATCAAAAAAATAAAAATTAAAGATATAGATGAAAAACAAACATTTTATATGGCTTATTTAAAGAATACGCAAAAATCAAAAGCATTTCTTGAATTTATTGAGCATGTAAATTGTGATGTATTGTAGAAAAACAAGTCTTTTTTCTAAAATGGAAAGAGATTTTTTTTAATTGATTAAAAATGATACACTATCATTTGTAGTAGAGAAAGTCGTATGGAATATAAACTAATAGCTTTTGATATGGATGGAACATTATTAAATTCTAATAAACAAATTTCAAAGAAAACCCAAGAAGCAATTGCTAGAGCAGTTGCGCATAATAAAATTATGATTTTAAATATAGGAAGAAACCCTGCAGAGCTTGAAGAATTTTATGATATTTTACCAGGTGTTCGTTATTTAAATTGTATCTCAGGCGCACTTGTTTATGATTTAAAAGAAAAGAAAGCCTTATATCAAAAAAGTTTTGATGAAGATATTTTGAAAAATATTTATTAAAAGAGTAACGGAAGTTACTTTTTTTATGCTAGGATAAAAACAAAGGAAGTGTTTAAGATGTTTAAAAAACAAAATAACATGACGGTCATGGATTTTACAGGAATTTATGAAAATGAAAAGTTTTATAAACATAAAAATATTAGATGGCTTGATTTACATGAATTACAAGGTGTTTATGGTTATTGTAGTCAAGAAGCAAGAAGAACAATAGAAGCTAAAATAAGTAATCTATCTCCTGAAGGTATACATTTTATAGATTCTGGTAATTTTCATTATGTTAGTGAGTTTTGGATAGAAAAAATGAAACATGATTTTATTTTAGTTGTTTTTGATCATCATAGTGATATGATGCAACCGATGTTTGATGATATTTTAAGCTGTGGATCTTGGATTTTAAATAGTTTAGAAAATAATAAATATTTAAAAAAAGTGATTTTAATAGGTATTGATGAAAAACAGGTTTCATTGATTAAACGTCAAGATAAGGTTCTCTATTTAACAGATGATGATTTAGAAAATAGAGAAGTGTGGAAAAAAGTTGATGATTTATTACGTCAATATCCTTTATATATTTCAATTGATAAAGATGTTTTGAGTCAAAATGTTATTCAAACAGATTGGGATCAAGGTTCTATGCAACTCATGGAATTTAAAATATTACTCGCTTATTTATTTAAAAACAGTCAAACAATTGGAATTGATATTTGTGGAGAATGTGCTAATGAAGTAGGACAATTAAATGAAATTAAAGAAGATGATGCTTTTAATGAAAAAATACTTTCCTTTTTAAAAAAAGAAGAGGATTAAGTAAAAAGTCTTAATCCTCTTTTAAAGTATTATGAAACATATTTAAAAGTAATTCTACAAAGATTATAACAATCGATTGTAAATCAACAATTGATTGTTTTGATAAAGTATATCCTGGAAGAATAAGTGTATTTTCAATCAATAATTTAGGCTTTGGATTTAAAGTAATCATATATGTATTTTTAGAGGCGTTTGTAAGGTCAAAAAAACGAGAAACATTATTTTGATTACCTTCAATAGAAAAATAAATCAAAAGGTCATCTTCATGAATTGTATTATAAAGATGACTTGCTTGCATATAATCATAAGCAAAATAAGTATTAATACCTAAATCTTGTAATCCTAAAACTAAATGCTTTGCTGGTAAAGATGAATAATGAACACCAATGATATAGATGTTTTTGGTGTTTTTTATTTGTTTAATAAGTTGGTTGAGCTTATTTTGATCAATGTTATTGAATTGACGAATGACTGATAAATATTTAGATGTTAATTCATCAAATAGATTTTCAGAATTTACTTCAACATGTTCTTGATGCAAATAATGAAGCATGTCAAAACGAAAATCTTTATAACCTTTATAACCTAAAACTTGACAAAATCTTAAAATTCCAGAAGTTGAAACTTGACATAGTTCAGCAATTTTAGTAATCGTCGCTGTTTCAATAGCTGTAGGTTTTTGAACAATATAATCGTAAACTTTACGTTCTGTTTTAGAAAAATCATTTTTATGTAAGTGGATGGTTTCCATTAAGTTCATAGTCTCACCTCATGTTTATTTTATATAAAAATGATAAAATTGTCAAAATAATATGTAACTATTGACAAAAGAAAATAATAAGATTATGATTTGCTTGTAAAAATTATCAAAATAAAACGTAAAAAGTTACAAGGAGACTATTATGAAACAATTACCAGAAGGATTTTTATGGGGTGGCGCAACTGCTGATTTCCAATATGAAGGAGGATTCAATGAAGGAGGAAGAGGACTTTTATCACATGACTTTGAAACAGATGGATCAATGGAAAATCCAAGACATCATACATTTCAAATGCCTGATGGAACAATTTTAAAACCAAGAAGTTCATTTTTCTATGCTGATCCTGTTCCTAATGAAGCAAAGCCAGTTTTTTTAGATGATGAATATTATCCAAGTCATCAAGCGGTTGATTTTTATCATCATTATAAAGAAGATATTGCTCTAATGGCAGAAATGGGATTTAATGTTTTCCGTTTTAGTATTTGTTGGAGTCGTATTTATCCTTTGGGAGACGAAGAAACACCTAATGAAGAAGGATTAAAATTTTATGATGAAGTTATTTCGGAACTTGAAAAACATCATATGGAACCACTTATTACTATTTGTCATGATGAAATGCCAATGCACTTAGCTTTAAAATATGGTGGATGGTCAAATCGTTTTGTTATTGATTGTTATGTAAAATATTGTAAAACACTCTTTGAAAGATATGGAAAACGATGTAAATATTGGTTGACATTTAATGAAATCAATGCTGTTAGAGGATTTGGACCATGTGGAACAAAAGAAAGTGATGGAAAAGTGAGATATCAAGCAGATCATCATATGTTTGTTGCTAGTGCTAAAGCTGTTATTTTAGGACATCAAATGATGCCAGGTAGCATGTTTGGAACAATGTATGCAATGAGTGAACTTTATCCAGCAACGTGTAAACCAGAAGATATGTTTAAACGTCTTCAAGCAAGAAGAGAAAACTGGTATTTTATTGATACGATGGCAAGAGGTTATTATCATCCTTATGCTAAAAGTGTGTGGAAACATCATGGCTTTGATTCATTAGAAATCACAGAAGAAGATAAAGAAATTTTAAAAGAAGGACAATTAGACTTTGTTTCATTTTCTTATTATCGTTCAAATACAGTAAAAAAAGATGATCCATGGTTTAATGTTGGAGGTTCTTCAAATCCTTATTTAGAAAATACACCTTGGGGATGGCCTGTTGATCCACTTGGGCTTAGACATTGTATGAATGAAATTTATGATCGTATTCAAAAACCAATTTTTATCGTAGAAAATGGTATGGGAGCTATTGATCAAGCAGATGAAAATGGATATGTTGAAGATGATTATCGTATTGATTACTTACAAAAACATTTATCAGCTATGGCTGATGCGATTAATGAAGATGGTGTTGAATGTTTAGGATATACGATGTGGGCACCAATTGATCTTGTTTCTTTATCAACTGGAGAAATGAAAAAACGTTATGGATTTATTTATGTTGATATGGATGATAAAGGAAATGGAACTTTAAAACGTACAAAGAAAAAATCATTTAATTGGATGAAACATATTATTGAAACAAATGGGGAAGCCCTTGATGAAAAACTCTAGCAATCAGCTAGAGTTCTTTTCATTATTGACACTTCTTTATAATTCCTATAATATTAGTAGGAAAAGAGAGGTACCTTATGATTTATTTAGACTATGCAGCCAATACACCAATAGAAAAAGAAGTACTTGATACGTATTATCAAGCAACCATGAAATATTTTGCTAATCCTAATGCAAGTCATACACTAGGATTACAAGCAAAAGAAGTTATTGATCAAACAACAAAGCACATTGCTGAACAATTACATGTCTTACCTGAAGAAATCATTTATACATCAGGAGCTAGTGAAGCCAATAACCTTGCAATCAAAGGTATTTTAGAAAGATATAAACATCGAGGTAAACATGTTTTAATTTCACCTTTAGAACATAATTCAATTTTATCAAGTCTTACAAAAATGCAAGAAAATGGTTTTATTGTTGAAATGATTCCTTTAAAAGAAGATGGACAAGTCAATGTTGAAAAAATGAAATCAATGATTCAAGAAGATACGATTTTAGTAAGCGTTTGTAGTGTGGATAGTGAACTTGGAATTAGACAACCGATTGAAGAAATTGGAGAAGTTTTAAAAGATTATAAATATTGTTTTTTTCATAGTGATGCTTCTCAAGCAATTGGTAAAGTAGCTATTGATTATCAAAATGTTGATTTGATTACTATTGCACCTCATAAGTTTTATGGTATGTTGGGAACTGGTATGTTAATTAAAAAGAAAAAAGTTGGTTTAAAAACACAAATTGATGGGGGAAAGTCAACAACTGTTTTTAGAAGTGGAACGCCTGAACTGGCACATATTGTATCGATTGAAAAAGCTTTAAAGATTGCTCTTTCCAAACAACAAGAACGAGAAATTTATGTAAAATCAATCAATCATCAAATGCTTGAACAATTAAAACAATATGATCAAGTATTAATAAATCGTACAAAATATTCTTTACCTCATGTTATTAATATTTCCTTAAAAGGAATGAAAGCTACAAAATTTGCACAAATGCTCGATCAACAAGGTATCTATATTTCTACTAAAACTTCATGTTGTCCTGTAGAAACACCTTCTAAAATGGTTTATGCGCTTTATCAAGATCGTCAAAGAGCGATGTCTTCTTTTAGAATTAGTTTATCGCATTTAACAACAGAAAAAGAAGTTCAAGATTTTCTAAAAATCTTTGATCAATGTTACAAGGAGTGCTTTGGAAATGGAAAAATATAAAGAAATAGAAAGAAGTATCATAAAAACATATCGTAAAGAAATTTGGTCTAAATTTATAAAAGCTGTTAAAAATTATCAACTTATCCAAGAAAATGATAAAATTATGGTTTGTATTAGCGGTGGAAAAGATTCTTTTTTAATGGCTAAGTGTATTCAAGAATTACAAAGACATGGGCGTGTTCCTTTTGAAGCTCATTATGTTGTGATGGATCCAGGATATAACAGTTATAATCGTGATTTTATTGAAGATAATGCAGATTTATTGAATGTACCTATTAAAATCTTTGAAAGTAATATTTTTGATGTGGTTTCAACAGTTGATAAAAGTCCATGTTATTTATGTGCAAAGATGAGAAGGGGCTATCTTTATAGTAAAGCACAAGAGTTAGGATGTAATAAAATTGCTTTAGGACATCACTTTGATGATGTGATTGAAACAATACTTCTTTCGATGTTTTATGGTTCTGAAATCAAAACGATGATGCCTAAATTACATAGTGAAAACTTTGAGGGATTAGAGCTTATTCGCCCTTTATATTTAGTAAAAGAAGAAAGTATTATTTCTTGGCGTAAACATAATGATTTGACTTTTATCAATTGTGCATGTCGTTTTACTGAAGGATGTTTTTTAATTAATGATGGAACAAGTAAAAGAAAAGAAGTCAAAGAACTCATTAAAACAATGAAACAAGTAAACCCAAATGTTGATCAAAATATTTTTAAAGCTTTAGATAATGTTAATTTAGATTGTATTTTAGGAACGAAAAAGGATAAAGTTAACCATAGCTTTTTAGAGGATTATGAAAAATAAAGAAATTATAAAAAAAGCTTTTGAAAAATCGATACCTATTATGTGTAGTTATCTTTTTGTATCGATTGCTTATGGAGTGATGATGAACGAAGCGGGCTTTTCTTGGTATGTAGCATTACTTGTGAGTTTTTTGATTTATACGGGTGCTTTTCAATTTCTTTTGATTACTTTATTAAGTGGGAGAACTTCTTTACTTACAATTGGTGTTACAGCTCTTTTAATGAATAGCCGACAACTTTTTTATAGTTTATCTTTTATAGATGTTTTTAATAAAATGAAGCAAAAATGGTATATGATTTTTACCATGACTGATGAAACTTATGCGGTTAATTGTAATCTAGAAGATCAAGATAAAGAACAAGTTATGTTTTATGTCGCACTTTTTTCAAGATGTTATTGGCTTATTGGAACTGTTTTAGGAGCGGTACTTGGTAATTTGATTCCGTTTGATTTAACAGGAATTGATTTTTGTATGACAGCCTTGTTTATTATTATTTTTATGGATCAATTAGAGAAAAATAAAGATCATTTTCCTGCTGTTGTAGGAATTGTTATCGCTATTATTTGTTTGATTGTTTTTGGCAGTCAAAACTTTATGTTACCTTCATTGATTATTTCTTCAATGATTTTACTTGTTAAACAAGGAGGAACATCTTATGAATAGTTATGTACTTTCAGCAATTATTCTTTCTGCTTTAATTACTTTTTTATTAAGAGCTTTTCCTTTTCTTTTATTTAAAGAAAAAGAACTTCCTAAATGGTTAGAAAAACTAGAAAAGCATTTACCAATGACTATTATGGCAGTTCTTATTGTTTATTGTCTAAAAGATTTAAAAACGCAATTAACAACACTTTTTATTCCTTATCTTTTAGCGTGTTTAACAGTTGTTTTTACTTATAAATGGAAAAAGAATACTTTTTTAAGTATTATTTTATCAACTCTTGTTTACATGATTTTTATCCGTCTATAGTTTGTTAAAAATATCACAAGCTATAGATTTTTTATTTTGGTAGTGCTATAATTATATTAACACTTAAAAATTGTATTTAAGGAGGAAATATAAATGGGATTTTTAACAGGTAAAACAGCAATTATTACAGGAGCAGGACGTGCTGTCTTAGAAGATGGAAGTTGTGGTTCTATTGGTTATGGAATTGCGACAGCTTATGCTAAAGAAGGAGCTAATCTTGTCATTACAGGACGTAATGTTAAAAAATTAGAAGCTGCTAAAGAAGAATTAGAAAGATTATATGGTATCAAAGTTTTAACAGTTCAAGCAGATGTCAATGCTGGTGCTGATAATGAAGCCGTTGTTAACAATGTTGTTAAACAAGCAATGGATACTTATGGAAGAATCGATGTTTTGATCAATAATGCGCAAGCATCAGCATCAGGAGTAACATTAGCTGATCATACAACAGAACAATTTGATCTAGCAATGTATTCAGGACTCTATGCAGCCTTCTATTATATGAAAGCATGTTATCCATATTTAAAAGAAACAAAAGGATCAGTTGTCAACTTTGCTTCAGGAGCAGGATTATTTGGAAACTATGGACAATGTTCATATGCTGCTGCCAAAGAAGGAATCCGTGGATTAACACGTGTAGCTGCTAATGAATGGGCAAAAGATGGAATCAATGTCAATGTGGTATGTCCTTTAGCTTGGACGGCACAATTAGAACAATTTGAAAAAGCATATCCAGAAGCCTTCAAAGCAAATGTTAAAACACCACCAATGGGACATTTTGGAAATAATGAATTAGAAATTGGGCGTGTCTGTGTACAACTTGCTAATCCTGATTTTAAATATATGACAGGAGAAACACTTACATTAGAAGGTGGACTTGGTTTAAGACCTTAATAATTAATCACTCTTAGGAGTGATTTTTTTATGTATTCTTTTATAATGAATATATAGGAAAGAAGGAATGGTTATGAAGTATGCATTAATTAATGGAAAAATTTTAAATGGTCATCAGGATATGGAAGTAGAAACAGGGAAAGCAATTTTTATTGAAAATGAAAAAATTGTGGCTATTGAACCTTATCGTAATTTAGATAAATCTTATCAAATTATTGATTTACAAGGAAAATATATTTTACCAGGACTCATCAACATGCATGTTCATCTTGCAGGAAATGGAAAACCACAAAAGAAACAAAAAGATAATGAAAAGACAGTTAAAATGTTGATGTCTAATCCATTGTCACGAAAAATTACGTATAAAGTGGTTTCTAATTTCGCTAAGATCGAATTAATGAGTGGGGTAACAACAATTCGTACAGTTGGAGGAATTGCTCATTATGATTCTAAATTAAGAGATGAAATTTTAAAGAGAAAAGTTATTGGTCCAAGAATTGTTGCCAGCAATGAGGGAATTTCTGTTCCTCATGGTCATATGGCAGGATCAGTCGCCATTGCTGCCCATAATAATGAAGAAGCTCTAGCTTTAGTGGATAAAGCAAAAAGTCAAAATGTTGATTTGATTAAACTTATGATTACTGGTGGGGTTTTAGATGCAAAAGAAAAAGGTGTGCCTGGCGAATTAAAAATGCCTCCTGAAATGGTAAAAGCTGTTTGTGATAGAGCGCATCAACTTGGTTATAAAGTAGCTGCTCATGTTGAATCATCTGAAGGGGTACGAGTAGCTTTAGAAAATGGTGTTGATTCGATTGAACATGGAGCAAAATTAGATGATGAAATGATTGCTTTATTTAAAGAAAAGAAGGCTTTTTTATGTACGACGATTTCACCAGCACTTCCGTTTGCGTTGTTTGATCCAAGTATTTCCAATGTTTCAGAAATAGAAAAATACAATGGTGAACTCGTTTTCAATGGTATTATTGATTGTGCAAAGCAAGCATTAGAAAATGATATACCTGTTGTTTTAGGAAATGATGTAGGATGTCCATGGGTGAGTCAATATGACTTTTGGCGAGAACTTTATTATTTCCATAAATATATTGGTGTTTCTAATCGTTTTGCTTTATATACAGCAACTTCACTTGCTTCTAAATACGCTGGTCTTGAAAATATTACAGGAAGTATTGATGTTGGTAAGGATGCAGATATGATCGTTGTAAGTGAAAATCCTTTAGATGATTTAAAAGCTTTAAGATATGTTGAAAAAGTATTTACACGTGGTAAATTAATTGATTATCCAAAGGTAAAAATCAATAAAACAGTAGAAACAGAATTAGATAAGTATTTATAAGGAGTTAGTTATGAACAGAAAATTTTTCTTTTTTGACATTGATGGAACATTAGCAGTAGGAACACCAGGAAGACAATACATTCCTGAATCAACAAAAAAAGCAATTCGCATGTTAAAAGAACAAGGTCATTTTGTGGCTATTGCGACAGGAAGAAGTTATGCAATGGCAGTTGATCATATGAGAAGTCTAGGTTTTGAAAATATGGTGAGTGATGGTGGTAATGGAATTACAATTGATAATGAACTTATTACCATTAAACCATTAGACTATCAAAAATGTTTAAATCTCATAGATGAATGTAAAGAAAAAGGATTTATTTGGGCTATTTCACCAGATAATAAAACAAGAAGATTAGCTCCAGATTCTCGCTTTTATGACTTTACACACGATGTTTATATGGATACAGAAGTTGTAGAGGGGTTAGATCCTAGAAATTATGATCAAATCTTTAAAGTCTATGTAGCTTGTTTTGCACCTGAGGAACAAAAATTAGAAACACTAAAAGAATTACCTTGGTGTCGTTTCCATAAAGAATATTTATTTGTAGAACCAGGTGATAAATCAGTTGGTATTAAAATGATGGTTGATCATTTTAAAGGTGATTATAAAGATGTCGTTGTTTTTGGTGATGAAAAAAATGATTTAAGTATGTTTAGAGATGAATGGACAAGTATTGCGATGGGAAATGCTATTGATGAATTAAAAGAAAAAGCAACTTATGTAACTACACCATGTGATCAAGATGGTATTTACAATGCATGTGTACATTTTGGGTGGATCCAAGAATAATTTCATTTTTTCTAAAAAAGTTGAAAAACTTCAAGAGTTTGTGACACATTTATTTATGGGACCTTTTGAAAAGTTAGAAAAGATATTTAATTTAAATAGAAGTTTTGATATGTGGCTCATTGATAAAGTTTTTCATATTGTTGGTCATAAAGATCGAAAACAATATCTTCAATATCCTGCAACTTTTTGTAATGTATCAAAGCCTTATGATAAAGAAAATCACGTGGCAAGGTATCATTTTTTACAATGTCCTAATGCCGAGTTTGCGAAGAAATATAATTTAATGCATGTACTTCCACTATTTTGTAATGCTGATTATTGGGGAATCAGCCAACTTCATGGAACACTTATTCGTCAAGGAACTTGTGGAAACTGTGATAAGTGTGATTATTGTATTGTTGGTAGTAAAAATCCAATGGCAAAGAAATACGAAATAGTAAAAGATGAAAACGGATTTTTAGTGAGTCAAAAGATTTAATGATATGTTGGAGGAAAATCATGGAAAAATTATTTTTTGATACAGAAAAAGATGGTTTCTATGGGACTTATTATATAAACCCCAAGGAATCTCATTGTGCAATGATTGGAATGTTTGGGGATGATCCTAATGATTATATGGCAAAATGTGGTGCTAAATGGCTTCATAAAAATGGTGTCAATGTTCTTTGTATGTCACCGGGTAAGAAAGATTATAGTCATGTCAATTATCCGTTAGAAAGAATAGAAACAGCGATTCAATGGTTAAAAAATAACGGAAATAAAAAAATTGGTATTGTAGGAATGAGTACAACGGGGATGGATGCACTTGTGGCTGCTTCATTTTTTTCGGATATTACTTTGACCTTTGCACTTACACCAAGTGATTTTATATGGCAAGGATTTGAACAAGGGAATAAAGATGGTTGTAAAGAATGGCCAATTCCCGGTGCATCAACACTTTCTTGGAAAGGGCAACCTTTAGCGTATATGCCATTTGTGTATGAACATCCAATTTATTGGCAAAAGGTTGAAGAAGAAACAAAAGGTTCTGGAGATATTGAACGAAGCACATGTTTATTCATTGATTCTGAAAAAGCAAGAGAACATACAGAGGAAGAAATGATTAAAGTTGAAAATATAAAAGGAAGTTTATTTCTTGTTGGGGCAGATGATGATTCTTTCTGGGAAACAGGAAAATATATTCGACGTATGGATCAACGTTTAAAAACACATCTTCACAGTTGTGAGTATACAACGCTTGTTTATGAACACGGAACATATTTTGTTTTACCAGAATCTTTACTTCGTAAAGCTTTACCGATAGGGCTTAAATTTGTTTTACGTTTTATTTTTAAAGCGGCTAAAGATTATCCTAATGAATGTGAAGCAACAAGAAAAGATATTGATGAAAAACTTTCAAATGCTTTAGAAAAATGGTGTAAAGAATAAAATTAAATGATGAGAATACGGAGTATATAGCTCCGTATTTTTTAAACTATGAAATTTAATAGTTACTAAAAAAAAGAATACCTTTAATTTATAATTTAAAAAAAGAGATTGAAGGTGATTTTTAGATGGCAAAATATAAGAAAAAATTAGATGATGATATACGTTGTCCTCTTGAATATGGACTTACCTTATTTGGTGGAAAATGGCGTTCACGTATTATCTGTGTATTATTCGCTCATAAAAAATTACGATATAGTGAAATTCGCAAAGAAATGTATAATATTCCAGATGCAGTACTGGCATCAACGTTAAAAGATTTAATAGAAGATGGTCTTATTGGTTGAAAATCTTATGATGAAATTCCACTAAGGGTCGAGTATTCTTTAACGGAAAAGGAGGTATCTGTTGTTCCAATTCTACAAAGTATTTGTAAGTGGTTAGGAATTTTTTATAAAGAAGATAATGAAAATGAAATGGTTCAATGTCAAAAATGTGATCACCATGGATAGGAGAAAGTATGTTAAAATATACAGAAGAAAAAATATTTACACAAGAACAAGTACAACAATTATTTTTATCAATTAACTGGGTTTCTGGAAATTATCCTAAACGCTTATGAATTCTTCAACGGTACTTACTGTATGGGATGGTGATTTTCTTGTTGGGCTTATAAGAGTGTTGGATGATACGGAAATGTTAGCGCAGATCCATTATGTTCTTGTTCATCCTGACTATCAACGAAAGGAAATTGCAAGTAAAATGATTGGCTATATTAAGGAAAAATATAAAGATTTTATGTATCTTGAAGTGATGCCAGAAGATAAAAATAATATGTTGTTTTATAAGAAAAATGGCTTTACGTTAATGGAAAATGAAATAGCAATGCAAATATGCAATGATATTCATGAATAGAATTAATAATGAAGAGAAAATACTTTTTAAAGTAGAGTACTCTTCATGTTTTTTGTTTATAATTAAAAGTATAGAAAAGGTTGACTCTCCCCTTAGGGGATAATCTATCATATAAAATAGAAAGGAATGTAACAATGTTAAAAATTGGTGAATTTTCAAAACTATCATATTTAACAATCAAAGCATTGCGCTTTTATGAAAAAGAGGGGCTTTTAATTCCTCAAAAAGTAGATCAGAAAACAGGTTATCGTTTTTATAAGACAAGTCAATTAACCGATGCAGCAATGATTAAGTCCTATAGACAATTAGGACTAACGATTGAAGAAATTAAAGAAATCTACAGAGGGGCAGATAAAAAGAAAATACTTATTTCTAAAGCAAAGATGTTAGAAAATCAAAAAAAAGACATTGAAGCATGTCTTTCTATCATTAATCATATTTTGGAAAGTGATGAAATGAGCTATCAAGTAACTGTAAAAGAAATACCTGAAACAATTGTTTATTATAGTGAAGTGAAAGTGAAAAAATACTCAGATATGATGAAAGTTATTCCAAGTCTAAAAAAAGAATGTCTAGAACTGAATCCACAAATAAAATGTACAAAACCATCTTATGAGTTTTGTGAATATTTAGATAAAGAACATAAGGAAACAGATATCATGATTTGCCGTTATGAGGCAGTAGAAAGCATCGGAAAAGAAAGTGCTCGAATTAAATTTAAAAAACTTCCAGCGACAAAGGCATTAAGTCTTTTTTATAAAGGTGCCTATGATGAAATTGGTGAAGCATATAGTTTTCTTATGAAATGTGTAGAAGATAATGATTATCATGTAAGTGGTCTTGCTAGAGAATGTTATATTGATGGTATTTGGAATAAAAAATCGGTTGATGAATGGCTCACAGAAATTCAACTTCCAATTATTTAGGAGATTAGAAAAATGACTTTTGATTTTAAAAAAGAATATAAAGAATATTATAGACCTAAAAATAAGCCTGAAATTATTAATATTCCGCAATTTAATTTTATTGCGATAAGAGGTAAAGGAAATCCTAATGAAGAAAATGGCATGTATCAACAAGCGATTCATATACTCTATGCTGTTGCTTATACATTAAAAATGAGTTATAAGACGGAATATAAAATAAAAGGCTTTTATGAATATGTTGTTCCACCACTTGAAGGCTTTTGGTGGCAAGAAGATAAGAAAAATGTGGATTATTTACATAAAGAAAAGTTTCATTGGATTTCAGTTATTAGATTGCCTGATTTTATTTCTAAAAAAGATTTTGATTGGGCAGTAGAGAGAGCTTCTATAAAAAAGAAAATAGATTGTTCAAAAGTAGAATTTTTTACTTTTGAAGAAGGTCTATGTGTTCAAATGATGCATCAGGGTTCTTTTGATGAAGAAGAAACTACGGTAGAAATAATGAATCAATATCTTCAAGAAAAAGGCTATCGAAATGATTTTAATAAATCAAGATTACATCATGAAATTTATTTATCGGATGCTCGTAAAGTGATACCAGAAAAATGGAAAACAGTGATTAGACATCCAATATGTAAAATTGATAAAAAATATGAATAAAGGGTTATTAAGATAAATGTATTGCATCTTATGTAAGAAGAAGGTTCTTTTGATTTTGTATTTTTAGATGAAGGTATTGATATGATACAAGAATCACAACATACTTTTATAGACAGTATAAAACTATAAAAGAAGTAATTGATACAGGAACACTTATCATGATGTTGACTAAAGCAGGTGCAGTTCTTTATTTTGAAAAGAAAAATATCACAAAAAGTCAATATGAAGGAATAAGAGAAATATTTGAAAAGAATAATATACTTTGCAAAATGAAAAAAATTAATTTCTAAAGAAAAATTAGATTCAAGACTGTTGAAAAAATCAACAGTTTTTCTTTTAGAAGGCAAAAATATTATATATATGTTATGGTGATTATTGTTTTAATTATGCTAAATTTGAAGCATATATCTTATGACGAAAATTAACCACTTATGTATATATTCTTTTAATAAATACGGTAATTAAATATAATTAATTATTATAGGAGGATTTATTGATGGAAATTAAGAAAAAATATATTATAGGAATTAGTGTTTGTGTTTTACTGATAGTTTCTGTGTTCTTTATATTTAATCAGGGAAAAAGCAATGAACAAGTTATTACAGAATATTTTGAATTTTTAAAAAAGAAAGATTATAAACAAATGTATCAAATGTTAGATCAAAAAACGGTTTATACACCTACACAGAAGTACTTTGTTGAAAAATATAAAGAAATCTATGATGATATAGGTGCAAATAATATACAAGTAAAAATATTAGACGAAAAAAATGATATAGTTAAATATCAAATATCCATAGACACTGTGGCTGGAATAATTGAATATAAAAATAAAATTGGAATTAGAAACGAACAAATTCAATTCAATAACAATCTTATTATGAAAGACTATAAAGATGGTTGCAAAATCAAAGTAACAACATATAATCCTGAAAAAAGAGGACGTATTTTAGATAGAAATGGCGAAGTACTTGCAGAAGATGAAAAGGGATATTCAGTTGGTCTTGTAAAAGGAAAGCTTAACGGTGAAAATGATTATGGACAAATTGCACAATATTTAGAAACAGATGTTGAGACTATTCAAAAGAAAATGAGTGCTTCTTGGATCAATGATGATTCTTTTGTACCCATTAAAACAGTTTCTGAAATCACAAAAAATGGTTTAATCTATAATGGTATTTTAAATATCAAAGGTGTTAAAATTTCAACAGTCAGTATTCGTACTTATCCTTATGATAAAGTAGCTTCACATATTATAGGATATGTTCAAAACGTTAATTCAGAAGATTTAAAAAAACATAAAAATGAAGGTTACAATTCAACTTCAGTAATTGGTAGAAGTGGTATTGAAGCGGTTTATGAAAAACAACTAAGGGGAAGTAGTTCAGGGAAAATAGATCTTGTTAATAAAAATGATAAAGTTATTGAAAATCTTTGTGCAATAGAGATTGATGAAGGCCCTCAAGATATTACTCTAACAATTGATATTGATTTACAACAAAGTCTTTATAATGAATATCAAAATGATAAAAGTGCATCTGTTGCTATCAATCCAAAAACAGGAGAAGTGTTAGCACTTGTATCAACACCATCCTATTCAAACAATGATTTTGTTTTAGGACTATCAACAGATAAATGGGATGCTTTAAATAATGATGTCCACCAACCTTTGATGAGTCGTTATAAACAAACCTATATACCTGGTTCATCTATGAAGCCTATTACGGCAGCTATTGGTTTAGAAACAAAGATCATTGATCCTGATAAGGATTTGGGTGCTAAAGATAAATGGCAAAAGGACTCAAGTTGGGGTAATTATTATGTAACAACATTACACGCTCCTTCACCTAATAATTTAAAGAATGCAATCACATATTCAGATAATGTTTATTTTGCAAGAAGTGCTTTAAGTATTGGAAAAGAGAATTTATTCAAATACTATAAAAATTTAAAGATTGGTGAAAAGATTCCTTTTGAACTTGCTTTAAATAGAAGTCAGTATATCAATAAAAATCAAAAAGTAAATGATCAATTCATTGCTGATAGTGGTTATGGACAAGGACAAATTTTGATGAATCCTGTACAACTTGCAAGTATTTATAGTGCCTTTGTTAATAATGGTTCAATTTATAGTCCACATCTTGTAAAAAAAGGAGAGCGAATGTGGATGCAAAGAGTTTTCAGTGATAAAACAATAAAAACAATCAAAGAAGATCTCATTAATGTTATTGCAGATGAAAATGGAACAGGGCATAGCATCTTTCATGATAATGTGATTCTTGCAGGAAAAACAGGAACAGCAGAAATCAAGCAAAGCCAAAGTGATACGACAGGAAAGGAGCTTGGCTGGTTTATAGTAATGACAACAGATAGCAAACAACCTATTTTAATAACAACATTGGTAGAAGACGTTAAGGATAGAGGTGGTAGTGGTTATGTTGTTGAACATACAAAAACACCTTTAGATTTATATCTTTCTAAATAGTATTATCATATTTTGTTTTGAAATTAAATGATATTTTTAAAATAGAAGATTGATTACTTTATTCCAAACAAAATCAACTAGGGAAATAAAAGATTACATGGATATGCACTTCAAAGATTGGGCAAAAATTTATAATTTAAAAAATCTATGTATCACATTAGAAGATAGCATGGTAAGGTTAGCTAAAAAGAAAGTAAAAAAACATGAAGTCTTAAAATCAAAGTTTCTCATAAAGGGAAACTTTTTTTAATTAATAATAATTATAAGTTTGCTTCTTTATTTATAGGAATTTATAAGTTGTATAAAAATAGAGAAAAAAATAAAAATCACTCAATTTTTACAACATGTAAGTTTGAATGATTTTTATATATTATTAATAATAAAGTTTAATATTAAATGAAAATTACATACTGTTATGGTAGAAGAGATAGAATGAATTCTATAGGTAATAGCACGCTAGTTTTTAGTACTTTTTATGCTTATGCTCAAATATATTATGACAATACAGGGAAATTAAAGAATCATGCCAATATATTATTATGGATCACGTGTTATTGTTTTTTGTATTATTTTTAAAAATAATCGTTGTGATAAATTCTTGAGAATTGGTATCAAATTTAAATTGTGCAAAACCATTATATTTTTTGGCGGCTTTTTGGATGTTAGTTAATCCAAAGCCATGATTATCATTATCTTTTTTTGTTGAAATAAATGATCCATTTATTTCGGTTGCATATACACAACTGTTAGTAATTTTAATAATTTGATATTGATTATTGGTTTTTGTTTGTATTTTTATATACCTATCTTTACATTCTTCACAAGAATTTATAGCATTGTCAATAATGTTAGCATAAATGGTATTTAAGTCCATGGCGTTGATAAAACTTAAATCTAAGGGCCTGATTTCAAAATACATTTTAATATTAAAAAAATAAATTTTATGCAATCTACTTGTTAAAACTAAATCAATGAATTCATCACCACTTCTAATATCAGAAAGCTCACAAGTTTTATTGTATAAAGAATCAACAAATTTATAAGCTTCACTATATTTTTTTAAATAAAGCATACTCTTTAATGTTGAAAAGTGATGCTTTAAATCGTGACGATAAGCTTTAAAATCATAAATACTCTTTTTTAAAGAAGTATAATATTGTTCATTTTCTTTTATTCGCATTTTTTCAAAATTAAGTTCTTTTTTTATTTTATTTTTTTTAATGGTTTCTCCAAAAATATAAAAAGAGATGAGATTTGATATGATCAATAAGACTAACGAGAAAATTATTAAAGTTGAATTTTTAGAATTTATAATGATTTCACCATTGCTTACATAAATAAAAATAATTATTGATAATGGTTGAAAAGATAAGAGTAAAGAATCTTTAAGATCAATGTAATCTTCATCAATAATATATTTATATTTTTTAATTAGAAAAATAAATAAAAATAAAACAAACTTGCTAAAAAACATTTGTAAAAGTTCATTTTCATTTGCTAAAGGAAACAATTGAAAAAGATGATATGTAATTGATTCAGAAAAGATAGAAAGCCCTTCATAGATACTTAAAGAAAGTAATTTATAGATTAATTTTGAATTTGAAAATTTTAATATCAGTATTAAGTATGTAAAAAAAGAAATAGCAATATTTATTTGAATATTATTAAAGAAATTAGATAGACATTTTGTTAGAAAACATAATGTGTAGATGATGGTATATTCATGTTTATTATTGTTATTTGGTGAAAGTAGTGATTTATAGAAAAATGTAAAGATAAGTAGTTCAAGTACATTTGAAAAAAGTATCGTCGTCATCATAATGTATCTCCTAACATATTCATGAACTTTTCTTCAAATTCTTTTCTATATTTACGAGATAAATAGACAGAATTTCCATTTTTTAAAATAACACTATCTTTTTCTATAGAAGAAACATATTTTAGATTTACCAAAACACCTTTGTATGTCAAATAAAAATAATATTCATTTAATAATAACATCCATTCTTTCATTGATTTTCTGATGGTGATTGTAAATTTGTTTTTTAAATGGATTGTTGATAAGTGACCGGTCATATCGATATAGCATATGTCTAAAATATTAATAGTATACTTTTTTTGTTGGCAATCGATGAGGGTTATTTGAGCTTCTTTTTCATTTTTTCTTATTTCATCTAAATATTCAAAAAGTTTTTGTTTGTTAATAGGTTTTACTAAATATCTAAAGGCATTGACTTCAAATGCTTCAATGCTATATTCAGGATTGATAGAACAAAAAATAATTTTTACGTCTTTGTTTATATTATGTATCTCTTTAGCGAGTTGAATACCTGTTAAATCATCTAAAAGAACATCTAAAATAATATAATTAAAATCATCAATGCAGTGGAGTAGCTCTTTGTAGTCTTGATAAGTAAAAATTTCAAAAAAATAATTATTTTTTTTACAATATTCTAATACTAATTTTTTAATTTGTAATAAATCATTTTTTTCATTATCACATATGGCTAATTTCATCTATGATCACCCTTTTTCTTTGCAAACTAAATATATCTTATTATTATCAATATTTTTTGGCAATACTCAATTTATTTATTTTAAATTCTTATGATTTTATGAGAAAAAATAATGTTTGACATTGGCATAAATATATAGTATGATGACAAAGCAGTAAATGAATAGCAGCACATAGAGGATTAAAAAATGCGTTAATATCAAATGATTGCAAAGTACCTGGCTGCAATGGGAAATGCTTAATATTAACACTTATTAATTGATCTATGCAATGTTATTGCTTTATGCAAATAAAACAATACGGAGGAAAATTTATGGCACGTTATACAGGACCACAATGGAAAATCTCTCGTCGTTTAGGATTCTCAATCTTAGAAAACGGGAAAGAATTAAACAGAAGAGCTTATGCTCCAGGTCAACATGGACAAAAAAGAAAAAAACAAACTGAATATGGATTACAATTAGCAGAAAAACAAAAAGTAAGACATATGTATGGAGTTAATGAAAAACAATTCCACAACACATTTAATCAAGCAGGTAAAATGGAAGGTATCCATGGTTACAACTTCTTATGCTTATTAGAAAGAAGATTAGACAATGTTGTTTATAGATTAGGTTTTGCTTCTACAAGAAGACAAGCTAGACAATTAGTAAACCATGGTCATTTCTTAGTAAATGGTGTTAAAACTGATATCCCATCATACAGAGTAAATATTGGAGATGTTATCGAAGTAAGAGAAAAATCATTAAATTTAGCAGTTATTAAAGAAGCTTTAGAAAACAAAGTTGCAACTCCAGCTTTCGTTGAAGTTGATACTAATAAATTAACTGGTAAATTAACTCGTTTACCTGAAAGATCTGAATTAAACTCAGAAATCAATGAATCATTAATCGTTGAATACTACAACAGACTTGGTTAATAAGAAAAACAGCTTTTATAGCTGTTTTTTTGTATATAAAGGAGAATTTATGAACGCAAAGCTCATTATTTATTGTAAGGAAAAGATTCAAAATTATGAATCATTAAAACAATTATGTTTGTTGATGAACATTGAAATAATTTTATTGAATGAACAGATGACACAAAATAAAGTTAAAGATATTTTAAATAAAAAGATTAAAAAAACAAAAAAGAATAATTTAGAACCAGCGGTTGTTGTTTTTTCAAACGTTGCATCTTTACAAATGGATCAAATATTATCAAAATTAAAAAATAATTCAACACTTTGTTTAAAAGCTGTTGTAACAGCAACAAATTATAATTGGACATTTGAAAAATTAGTTTTACATTTACTAGAAGAATATCAAAAAAATAAATAAATCGTGTAGAATAGAGATAGTAATTTTGGTATAATGTTAAAAGAATAATAAGGAGGTTTTTATGAACGAAAGTAGAATTTGTATTGCTCTTGATTTTAAGACAAAAAGTGACGTTGAAAACTTCTTAAAACAATTTGAGGGAGAAAGTCTTTATGTAAAAGTAGGGATGGAATTGTTTTATGGAGAAGGAATTGAAATCATTAAAATGATTAAAGAAATGGGACATAAAATCTTTTTAGATTTAAAATTACATGATATTCCAAATACTGTAAAAAGTGCCATGAGACAACTTGCTAAGTTAGATGTCGATATGGTCAATGTTCATGCTTCAGGTGGTATTGAAATGATGAAAGCTGCTATTGAAGGATTAGAAGAAGGCAAAACAAGTGGTAAAAGACCATTATGTATTGCTGTAACATGCTTAACATCTTTAGATCAAGATGTTTTAGATAATCAGTTACTTATTCATGAACCATTAGAAAATGTTGTATTAAAATGGGCTGAAAATGCAAAAGCTGCAGGATTAGATGGGGTTGTATGTTCACCATTAGAATCAAAAATCATTCATGATCATTTAGGAAAAGAATTTTTGACAGTTACACCAGGAATCCGTCTTGCAAGTGATAATGTCAATGATCAAAAACGTGTAACAACACCAGCTATGGCAAAAGAACTTACTTCAAGCTATATTGTTGTTGGTAGAACAATTACAGGAAGTCAAGATCCTTTAGCGACATATAAAAAAGTTTATCAAGATTTTCAAGGAGAATAGAAATGAAAAAAATTATTGCTAAAGATTTATTAGATATTAAAGCTGTCTTTTTAAGACCGAATGAACCATTTACTTGGGCAAGTGGTATTAAATCACCAATTTATTGTGATAACCGTTTAACTTTATCTTATCCAAAAGTAAGAAAAGATGTTGAACAAGGACTTGCTCAACTTGTAAAAGATAATTTCCCAGATGCAGAATGTTTAATGGGAACAGCTACTGCTGGGATTGCACATGCTGCTTTAGCTGCTGATATTTTAGATTTACCAATGGGGTATGTTCGTGGAGGAGCTAAATCTCATGGACGTAATAACCGTATTGAAGGTGTTGTTAAAGAAGGAATGAAAGTTGTTGTTGTTGAAGATTTAATTTCAACTGGTGGTTCTTCTTTAGAATGTGTTGAAGCTTTAAGAGAGGCTGGATGTGAAGTTTTAGGATTAATTGCTATCTTTACTTATGGTTTAGATAAAGCAACAGTTAATTTTGAAAATGCACATTGTCCATTTGTGACTTTATCAAATTATGATACTTTAATTGAAGTAGCAAAAGAACATGACTATATTAAACATGAAGATATGGAAAAATTAAAAGCTTGGAAAGTTGATCCAAGTGATGAATCATGGATGAATAAATAAGTATTTTTAGGGAATGATGGTTATTTAAAGCCATTGTTCCTTTTTTTTGTTTTTATTTGCAAAAAATAGTGGTATGATGTAAAAGTAATAGTAGGTTTACTTTTTGGAGGTAAGTATGTTTAAAAGTATTCGATATGTATTAAAAGAAAACTTTACAAATTTGTATCGTATATATTGTATTTCAAAATATGAATTGCTTTCTGATATGCGAGATTCAAGATTAGGTGTTTTTTGGAATTTTGCTAATCCAGCAATTCAAATTATGACGTATTATTTTGTGTTTGGTTTAATTATGAATAGAAAGGCTGTAGGAAAGATTCCTTTTATTCAATGGATGTTATGTGGGATGGTGGTATGGTTTTTTATTAGTCCATGTATTACTAATGGGGCCAATGCCATTTATGCTAAACGTAATGTCATTACAAAAATGAAATTTCCGGTATCCGTTTTACCAGCTACAGTTGTTGGAAAAGAATTGTTTAATCATTTTTGTTTGATGGCTATCTTAGTTGTCTTTTTGCTTACACAAGGGATCATGCCTTCACTTTATTGGCTTGAACTTATTTATTATCTTTTTGCAGCAATTTGTTTAACAATTTCACTTGCGATGATTACATCTGTTTTAAATATGTTAGCTCGTGATACAAGAAAGCTTATTTTAGCGTGCATGCGTTTATTACTTTATTTAACACCAATTTTATGGCCAATTTCACGTTTACACAAATATGGGTGGCAAATGACAGTAAGATATATTATGAAAGCTAATCCAATTTATTATATTGTATGTGGTTATAGAGATTGTTTCTTATATCATCATGGAATCTTATTTTATTGGAAACAAATGCTTTTCTTTTGGGTGTTTGTCATTGTGATTTTTACAATTGGTAGTATGATGATGTATAAATTTAAACATAAATTTATTGATATGATTTAGGTGGTAATAATGGAAGATTATGCAATTAAATTTGAACATGTTTCAAAAATATATAAATTAAAAAAGAAAAATGATGGTAAATCAAAAAGCTCAGTTACACAAAGATTCTATGCTTTAAATGATATTACTTTTACAATTCCTAAAGGAGAAGTTGTAGGAATTTTAGGAACAAATGGTTCGGGTAAATCAACATTATCATTGATTTTAGCAGGTATTTCACAAATTGATGAAGGTACAATGGATATCAATGGAGAACAGGCTTTAATTGCAATCAATACAGGATTGGATATGCAACTTACAGGGCTTGAAAATATTAATGTTAAAGGAGCATTGCTTGGACTTTCTAGAAAAAGAATTCAAGAAATTACGGAAGGTGTTATTGAATTTGCTGAAATTGGTGATTTCTTATATCAACCCGTTAAGAAATATTCAAGTGGGATGAAATCAAGATTAGGTTTTTCAATTTCACTTTATTTAAATCCTGATATTATCATTGTCGATGAAGCTTTATCGGTTGGGGATAAAGGATTTGCTCAAAAGTGCTTAGATAAAATGAATGAACTTAAAGATCAAGGAAAAACAATTGTCTTTATTTCTCACTCTTTGCCACAAGTAAGAGGATTCTGTCAAAAGGCTATGTGGATTGAAGGTGGACGTTTAAAAGAATATGGTGACGTTGAAGAAGTATGTGATGAGTATGCCGAATATGTTGATTTTTATAATAGTTTAAAGAAAAAAGAAAAGAAAAAATTAAATGATGAAAAATTTGCAAGTCGAATTGTTCAAAATCCTAAAATTGGTTTTTGGGAAAAATTATTAGATAAAATGAAGAGATAGGAGAGATAGGATGAAGAAAGTTATCACATATGGAACATTTGATTTGTTTCATGTAGGTCATTTAAATATTTTAAAAAGAGCAAAAGCTTTAGGCGATTATTTAATTGTTGCGGTAAGTAGTGACGCTTTTAATGCCCAAAAAGGTAAAAAAGCTTATCATAGTGATCAAGATCGTATGGCTATTTTAAAAGCTATTAAATATGTAGATGGAGTTATTTTAGAAGAATCATGGGATCAAAAAATAAAAGATGTTCAAGAACATGATGTTGATGTTTTTGTTATGGGTGATGATTGGAAAGGCCAATTTGATTTCTTAAAAGATTATTGTGAAGTAGTTTATTTACCTCGTACAGAAGGTATTTCTACAACTAAAATCAAAGATGATTTAAAAGATAAATTATAATAAAGGAGAGTTGTATGAAAATTAGTGTGATTGTCCCTTATGAAGGATATTATCAATATTTAAAAGATTGTTTAGAAAGTTTAAGTGAACAAGAAAATGTTGAAATTGAAACATTATTAGTGGGAAGTCAAGATGACCAAAAATTTCAACAATTAGTAGACACATATAAAGATAAAATATCTTTGAATGTTATTCCTTGTTCAATAGAAGAAGGCGTTGCTAAAAAAAGAAATCTTGGTTTAGAAAATGCAACAGGAGATTATATTTATTTCATTGATAGTGATGATTATATTATGCCTCAAACATTATCTTGTTTGCTTCAAGATGCTATGCAAAAAGATTTAGATTTAGTTGTTGGTAGAAGATGGGTCACATGGTTTAAAAAACAAGTTTTTGAAACTATGGGTGATGAAAAAAATGAAGAATTAAATTTGAAGGATAAAGATGATGATCGTAATCATAAATTCTTAGAAAAAGATTATTCTGACATAGATGATAGTGATGAACAAAGAAGAATTGATTTATTAATTAGAGCGAAAAAAGGGATTCGAAATATTTCAGTTTTAAATATTTTAATTAAGCGTACTTTAATTGAAGAAAATCATTTACGTTTTAATGAAGATTTCATTTATTATAGTGATTTACCTTTTGTAGAAGGACTTGTTATGTATGGGCATAAGATAGATTTCAATGACAAAACACTCTATGCAAAAAGAAAACATAATGATCCAATCAATACACCAGCTTTGTCGCAAATTAAAGATGAAACTAAATTTGATGAATTTATTAATGTCTATAAGTATGCTATTTCTTTAGTAGATAAAGAAAGTAGAATTCGTTATTATTTAGATTCTAAAATGATTAAATATTATAGTAATTTCTTTGCTAAGAAAATTAGACGATCTAAAGATGATTTTTGGAGAGATGAAAGATTTGATCAAATGTCTATTTTAATGCAGGATGTAAGAGATGATTTATTGAAAAATATGTCTCATTATCAAAAAAAGATGGTGAAACTTGCTAGAAATCATGATCTACAACAAACACAAAAAGTGATTGCTAAACATCTTGCTAAAAATAAGATGAAAAAGATATTAAAAAATAAAAATGAAATTAATAAGTATTTATATCGTCATAAATATATCAATGAACCAATTGAAGAAAATTGGGTCATGTTTGAAACTTTTATGGGTAAAAGTTATGCGGATTCACCAAAGTATATTTATGAATATTTAGCTAAAAATTATCCAGGAAAATATAAATTTATTTGGGTTTTAAATGATCCTAAAGAAAAACTGCCTTATGAAGGAATCATTGTTAAAAGATTTACGAAGAAATATGCTTATTATTTAGCTAAATCTAAATATTTTGTTTTTAATATCAGACAACCTTTATGGTTTAGAAAAAGAGAAGGTCAAGTTTTCTTAGAAACATGGCATGGAACACCACTTAAACGTTTAGCTTTTGATCAAGAAGAGGTGACTGCAGCTTCTCCAACTTATAAATCTCAATTTTATCGTCAAAAACAAGAATGGGATTATTTAATTGCAGCAAATAAATTTTCAAGTGATATTTTTAAAAGTTGTTTTATGTATACCAATGGAACAATGTTAGAAATTGGATATCCTCGTAATGATTTATTGTATGCACCAAATAAAGATCAAATTGCATTAGATTTGAAAAAGAAACTTCATATTCCATTAGATAAGAAAACAATTTTATATGCACCAACATGGAGAGATGATGAATACTATGGGAAAGGGCAATATAAATTTAAGTTAAAATTAGATTTAGAAATGATGAAAGAAGAGTTAGGAGATGAATATGTCATCCTACTTAGAACACATCATTATATTGCAGATGCGTTAGATGTTACAGGAGTTGAAGATTTTGCCTATAATCTATCTAAATATGATGATATTACTGAAATTTATTTAATTTCTGATATTTGTATTACAGATTATTCAAGTGTTTTCTTTGATTATGCTAACTTAAAAAGACCAATGTTATTCTATACTTATGATATAGATAAATATCGTGATGTTTTAAGAGGTTTCTATATTGATATGGAAAAAGAACTTCCTGGTCCACTAGTTTATTCGACTAAAGAAGTAATTGATCAAATTAAACATCTTGATGAAATGAATCAAAAATATGCTCAACGTTATGAAGTATTCTATGATAAATTCTGTTCTATCGATGATGGAAATGCTTCACAAAGAGCAGTTGAAGCAGTTTTTAAATAAGGGGGTTACCCCTTATTTTTATAAGGAGGTTTAAAATGCTTAGATTAATAAAAAATATCTTAGGTAAAACAATTAAGTTTATTTATCGAATAACTTATAAGTTAATACCAACTCATAAAAAAACAATCTTGTTTATTGCTTTTCATGGTAGGGGATATAGTGATAATCCTAGAGCTATTTATGAATATATGAGACAACAAGATCAATTTAAAGATTATCGTTTTATATGGGCTATTAAGCACCATAAAAAGAAAAACATTTCTATTGAAAATGCTAAAGTGATTGAATATTTTTCAATTCCTTATTTCTTTTATCTTGCAAGAAGTCAATATTGGATTGCTAATTGTAAATTACCAATGTATGTTTTAAAAAAGAAAAATCAAATATATTTACAAACATGGCATGGAACACCGCTTAAAAAATTGGCTTTTGATATAGAAGTTCCTGAAGGAACTACTTTTTATCGAAGTGGCATGAATGAAGAAATGATGCATGAAACATACGCACAAGATGTTAAAAAGTATAACTATATGATTTCTCCAAGTGCTTTTACAACTGAGATTTTCCAAAGTGCTTTTAGAATTAATAGAGAAAGATTAATTGAAACTGGCTATCCACGAAATGATTTTTTAACAAACTATACAGAAGAAGATGTTTTAAATATTAAGAAAAAATTAGGAATTCCTCTTGATAAAAAGGTACTTCTTTATGCACCAACGTGGAGAGATAATTCTTATATAACCAAAGGGTATACTTTTAAATTAGAAGTTCACTTTGATAAATGGCAAAAAATATTAGGGGATGAATATGTTATTGTATTTAAACCTCATTATTTAATTGTTAATGATTTTGATATTGATCAATATCAAGGATTTGTTTATTTTGTAGAAGCTAATGAAGATATTTCTAATTTATATATTATTGCAGATGCTTTAGTTACTGATTATTCAAGTGTTTTCTTTGATTATGCTATTTTAAAAAGACCTATTTATTTTTATATGTATGATTTGATTCATTATCGAGATGAATTAAGAGGTTTTTATTTAGATGTTTATCATGATTTACCTGGAGATATTATTGAAGATGAAAACCAACTATTAGAAGAAATTAAAAAAGGTTACGATTATCAACGTTTAGATAAGTTTAATCAACGTTTTAATAATCATGAAGATGGTAAAGCTTCTAAACGAGTAGTTGATATTGTTTTTAAGTAGGTGCTAAGATGGGATTACAAAAATTAATATTAAATATTATTTTGGGATTTTTAAATATTTTTGTTAAGAGATTTAAAATAAAAGAAAATCAAGTTGCCTTTGTTTCTTTGGAATCTAAATATTTAGATTCTGATATGAAATTGATTTATGATGTTTTAAAACAAGATAAACAATTAAATCTCAAAAAAGTTGTTATTGAGTATGATCAACAAGGAATAAAACAAAACTTTTTATATATGCTTAATTGTATTCAACAGCTTTTTGTAATTAATACATCAAAAGTGGTTATTATAAGAGATAATAATTATGTTGTTTCGACGTTTAAAAGAGAAGGAGTTAATGTGATACAAGTATGGCATGCTTGTGGTGCGATAAAAAAATTTGGGAATGCACTTGCTAGAAAATATCCAATTAAAAATTATGATTATGTGATAGCAAATAGCTCTTATTGGAAAAAACCGTATAGTGAAGCTTTTTCTGTTAAAGAAGAAAATGTGGTTGTTACTGGTATGCCAAGGGTAGATTGTTTATTTGATGATAGTTATTTAAAAGCATCTAAAAATAAATTGTTAGCTAAGTATCCAATTTTGAAGGATAAAAAAATTATTTTATATGCTCCTACTTTTAGGGGAAATATCTACCAAGGTTTTTCAATGCTTCCATTTGATGGTGAAAAGTTAATAAATTCTTTTGATGAAAATACGTATCTCATTTATAAATTACATCCATTGTTAAAAAATGTTTGTCTTCCGCAACACCCTCGTATTATTGATATGTTTAATGAAGATACACATGAATTGTTTGCTTTAAGTGATCTCTTGATTTCAGATTTTTCATCGATTGTTTTTGATTATTCTATTTTAAATAAAACAATGTATTTTTATGTTCCAGATTTAAATGATTATTTAAAAGATGTTGGATGTTATGTAAATATAGATTTATTTCCAGGAAAGATTTGTAAAAATATTGATGAGTTGATTCAAGGAATACAAAAGAATGAAGTGGGAAATTTAGAAGCTTTTAAAAATATATTTTTTGAATATCAAGATGGTAAAAATACAAAACGTGTTGTTGAATTGATTTATGATATATTAAAAAAGTCTCTTTAATTAGAGACTTTTTAAATACGCTGTAACTTCAGTTAAATCTTTTAAAATTTTAAATGTTTTTTCTTCATATTGTTTTTCTGGATATTTCATATCAGGAATGCAAATTACTTTGATGTTTGCATCATAGCTTGCTTGAATTCCTGCTTCACTGTCTTCTAAAACAATAGCTTCATCAACATTAACGCCAAGTTTTTGACAAGATTTTAAGAAAACTTCAGGATTTGGTTTTCCTTTAGTAACTTCGTCACCACAAATAGAATCATCGAAGAATTCTGTGATTTTAGCTTGTGCTAAAATTTTATCTACACGATCACGATTACTTGAAGTAGCAACAATTGTTTTATAATTATTATCTTTTAAATAATGTAATAATTCAACAAGTCCTTTTTTTACAGGAACTCCTTCTGTTTCAAAACGTTCAGCCATTAATTGATGTACATCTTGAATCACGTTTTCAATAGGAAAATCATTTCCATAAACATCATAAAATCTTTGATAGATTCCTTTAATAGGTTTCCCTAATAATGTTTTATAAAATTCTTCATCCATTGTTAAATTCATATCTTTTAATCTTTCTTGATAACATTCAAAAGTCACTCTTTCGCTATCAATCATTAAACCATCCATATCAAATATTATTGCTTTAATCATTTTAGTATCTCCTTTTTTTATTATTCGTGATATATCATAGCATAAATCAAGGTGTTAAAGAAGCAATTATCATAATTTGAAAAACGACTCATAAAATTCAATAGGAGGTTATTTTATGATTAGTAGGGGAGATATTTATTATGCTGATCTTTCACCGGTTATAGGAAGTGAACAGGGTGGAATAAGACCTGTTTTAGTATTACAAAATAATAAAGGAAATAAATTTTCAACAACTGTTATTGTTGCCCCAATTTCGTCAAAACTCACCAAAAATCCTATTCCCACGCATGTCATTATTCGTTGTGATTCTTTAGAAAAGAAATCTGTTATTTTACTTGAACAAATAAGGACGATTGACAAAGTTCGATTTCAAGAAAAATTAGGTACTTTAGATGATTATTTTATGAAGAAAGTAAATGAGGCTATTAAAACAAGTTTGGATTTAAAATAGTTTTCATCAAATATAATATTTGTTATAATGCCTTTATAGGATGGTGAAAGAAATGAATATATATGATATCAAAAATAAAGCAAATGAAGTATTAAGACAACCTAATCAGTTATTTAAGGTTATTTTATATGTTGGTATTATTCAAGCTTTATTTTCGGCTTTATCAGGATTATTTGATGGCATTTTAGGAAGTATTATAAGTTTAATTTTAAGTATTTTAACAGTTACTTTGGGACATGGAATTATTGTAGCGTCTTTAAAGGTTGTTAATAATAATGGAAATTTAGTTGATGAAAAAGAAGATTCACTTGTAGGAATTAAACGATTTGGTCAACTTTTTCCAACATATTTTTTGTATAGAGTTGTTGTTGCCTTAGCGGGTATTGTTGTAGGGGTTATTGGAATGCTTTTGATGTATACAATGATTACAGATGCACAATTTTCAAATTTATCTCAACTTGTTTTGATGTATGTTAATAAATCAACGATTTCTCAAGATGAAATTGTTAATATTGTTGCTTCATTATCAAATGTGTTTTCATTTGTTTTTATACTCGTAATTATTATTTCGATTTTATCTGTTTATTTATCATTAAAATTTGGATTATTTAACTACATTTTACAAAAATATAATTATACTGGATTAACAGCCTTAAAAGAATCCAGTCGCTTAATGAAAGGAAATAAATGGACTTTGTTTAAATTAGAATTTTCTTTCTTTGGATGGATGATTTTAGCTGGTTTGGTTTCAGGCGTTGTGGCAATGTTTGTAGAAACGATTATGCCTATTCCTTTTTTAGCAACATTTATAACAGGGGTTGTTTCTACTTTCTTTAGTGCTTATTTTTATGATGTAAAGCTTAATACATGTTTTGCTGTTTTCTATGAAGAATTAGATTATGCAGATAAAAATAGTGTTGAGCTATAGTTGAAGGGATGTTTATGATGAATGAAAACTTTGCAGGAAAGATTAATGGAAAACAAAAAGCAATTGGATTTATTCTTTTATTTCCGTTATATTTATATGTCATACCAAGGTTTGCTAATTTTGGTATTTATCTTTTATTAAAGTATACAAATATTACAAGAGATACGACAATTTTAGGAATCTACTTAAATTTGATTTGTTCATTATTGAGTTTTGTTTTGGTTGTATGGCTTTTAAAAGATTTTTTGATAGATAATATAAAAAGATTTAAGGAACATTTTACAGATAATTTTGTTTATTCTATTACAATTGGTATTGTAATGATTTATGGAATTTCAATTGTTGCTAATATGATTATTAATTTTGTATTGGGTGGAGGATCAAATGATTCTGCCAATCAATTATTATTTGAAGATTATCTAAATAATGGTGCCTTATTGATGGCTTTTCAATCGGTTGTTTTAGCACCTATATTAGAAGAACTTTTATTTAGAGGACTTGTTTTTAGAAGTCTTAGAGATAAAAGTAAATGGTTAGCTATTTTTGCAAGTTCATTCTTATTTGGCTTTTTACACATTTATTCTGCTTTATTTGCTGGTGATCTATCGCAACTAATTTATTTGCTTTCCTATGGTGGAATGGGGTTTGCTTTTTCCTATGCTTATGAAAAAAGAAAAACAGTTTGTGTACCTATTTTAATGCATATGATCAATAATTTGGTTGCCATTATATTATTAGTTTTTATGTAAAACTCCGTATAGGAGTTTTTTATACTTTTATACCTTTTATTAGATAAGACCATGTTTTTTTACCAACGATGCCATCTACTTTTAAATTTCTATTATTTTGAAATTTCTTAACAGCTTTTTCGGTATTGATACCAAAGATACCATCAATTTTTAAGTTGAATCCTACAAAGTTAAGGCGTTCTTGAATGAGTCTTGTAATTTTTCCTTGGGCATCTCTTTTAACAGTAGGATACGTGCGAAAACCTTGTTTTTTAATTTCTTGATTTAAACGTTGCAACCAAGTATCTTCTAAAACAATATGATTTGAAGAAATAATTGTAGAAAATGGAAAATGGGTTCCTGGGCAATCTGTAGAAGCAACATCTTTATGTCTTTTAATGCTAGAAATGTGATATTTATTTTTTATATAAGAAACTAAATCAATTAAGGCATTGAGTTGTAAAGGATTCATTTCTTCTTTCATGAAATCTCCTTCAGCACAAATACCGATTGAATCATGATTTGCACCTTTAGCATGCGCTCCGATTGTATCTTCAGGTCTACCTTGATAAATCGTACCATCTTTTCTTACTAAGAAATGATATCCAATTCCACTCCAACCTTTTTTTAAATGCCACTGATGGATATCTTCTACACTACATGTTTTTGCTTGTGCATGATGCAAAATAATTTTATTTGTTTTATTTCTTTTGAACAATGGAGAAGCCCAGTTGTATTTTTTACGAATGATTTGCATAGTTCACCTCCCTATAGTACTTATATGCTTAAGATATAAGATGATATAGGTAAAATAAAAAATAGTTTATTAAAACTATTTTTGTACAAAGGTAATTACATCATTAGGTTGACAATCAAGAATCAAACATAATTTTTCAAGAGTGAGAGCTGTAATATTACTATTCTTTTTTAATCTGTCTAAAGTTTTATGATCAATACCACTTTTTAGAAGAACATATTGAGAAATCTGCTTTTCTTCCATTGTATGCCATAACGGTGAATAATCAATCATTGTTATGTCCTCCTTATATGTATAATTATATAGAATTATTCTTGCAAAAATATTGTGAACATATACACAATAACGTATAATATGATTTAGGTGATCAAAAATGGCAATGTATACTTTAAAAGGGATTGGTGAAATATCAACAGATGCTTTTGATGAAAAAATAACTTTAAGAAATCTATTACAACATTTTAGTTTTTATGATTTTATTATTGTAGATACAAAACAAAATATTCTTTTTCAATATAATTCAAATGATGATTGGTTTCATAATCTAATTAGTTTAAAGAAGTTTTATAATCAAGAAGTTATTACAGTATATAAAAAAGAAAATCATTTTTATATTTCAATAGATTTTTAAGAAATTTAATGATTTTCCTTGATTTTAAAAATAGATTGTATTAGAATATCATTGTTATCTCTCCGTAGCTCAGTTGGTAGAGCATCTGACTCTTAATCAGAGGGTCCACGGTTCGAGACCGTGCGGGGAGACCAATTGATAAAATGGCTTAAACACTAGGTTTTACTAGAGGTTTGAGCTTTTTTTATATCTTGTTTTAGAAACTTTGCTTGGTTAAACTAGGGCATATTAGGTTGAACTAAAAGTGTGCAAAAAAATGAAATATAATCTTATAACAAAATATTTAATGAAAAAAATGTAATTCTAAGTGAAAGTTCTACATTTTTTTATCATATATTTAATAAAATGTATGCTATAATTACAAAAGAGAGGGTGATTTTATGTTTTATAGTCAAACATGTGAAAATATAAAATTGATTATTTTTACGTTAGATGGTGGCTTATTAGATCTCAATAGACTAAGATATAATTATTATCGAAGTACATGTGAAACCTATCATAAAGTTGCTACTCGTGAAGATTTTTCTAAAATGCTTGGAAATATGAATACGATGTATGATCATTCTTTACTGTCTGATTATATTTCTGCTAAAGATTTTAATAGAATGGTTGAAAAGGATTTATTTGAATATATTAAATTAAAACCTAATATTAAAAGAGAAGGCGTTGATGAGTTGATTCAATATTGTAAACAAAAAGATATCAAGATTGCAGTATATACGACTCATAAAACAAAAAGAGCTATTCAATATTTACAACTTGCAAAGATCTATGAAAAAATTGATTTTTTAATTGGTGGAGATTCACGACTTAAACCTTTACCTGAAGTGGATGTTTTAGAGGTGACATGTCAACAAATGAACATTGATCCTTCTCATACAATGGTGGTTGCTAATTTTGAATCAATGGTTGAAGCGGCTAATCATTTACTTGCAAATGTTATTTACATGCCAGATTTAGTACCAGCCAGTGATAAGATAAAGGCCAGTGTTTATAAAACGACTAAAAATCATTTAGAAATTATGAATATGTTTTTATTTTCTAAGTATGATTCTGTGGAATTGTTTTCACCGCTTCTTGGAATGAATGCACAAATGGATTTAGAAACTTTGACACATACTCGAAATCAATTATTGGATAAATATAAAGATGATGAGCAATTAATTGCATTGGTTAATAGAACATATGATTATTTTAATGAAATCTTATCAAAACAATTTTTAATTAATGAGTTAGAAAAACAAGAAACAAAGAGATTTTCATTTGATGATGAACAAAATGATAATGTTCAAGGGGTTCATGATAAATTTAATGATGTTGTTTTAGAACAAGAGCAAGAAGATGAAATTTTACCTGATGAACAGGATGATACGTTTCTATTTTCTAAGGCATCTTCTTTGGATCCCCAAAGAATGAGTGAATTAATGGATATTATAAATGGAGATGCCGTAGATGAAAAAAGTCATGAAGAGAATAAAACAAATGAAGAAAATAAAAATAATACGATAGAACAAGAACATTGGTTAAATAAAGTAATTGATGTTGTTTATAATTTATTGATTTCGGTTATTATTGTATTTTTTGCTTTAATTGTACAAATTTTATTTCAAGGAAATTCTTCTAAACTTTCACAAATTATCAATATGATAATCGATGGTTATGTAGGAATTATAAATTTTATTTTTGGTGTGTTGTTTGATATTTTACATAGTTTTATAAGTGTAATACCATCATATAAAATGTTTGTTTATCATAATTCATCGCTATCATCAATGGCAGTAATTGCGTTATTGGCTATTATTTCAAATTTTATTTTAATAACTTTAATTAAGAAAATTGTTCAAATGTTGAAAAAAGACTAAAAATTAGTCTTTTTTTTAAAAAACTATTTACAAATGTAAAATTAGATGATATTATAAATGGGCACTGATGTGATGGAGACATACTCAAGAGGCTGAAGAGGCGCCCCTGCTAAGGGTGTAGGTCGGGAAACTGGCGCGAGGGTTCAAATCCCTCTGTCTCCGCCATTTTATTTGGTCTGGTAGTTCAGTTGGTTAGAATGCCGCCCTGTCACGGCGGAGGTCGCGGGTTCGAGTCCCGTCCAGACCGCCAAATAAAAAATAAACTGCTTATACAGCAGTTTTTATTTTATATATTTATCATTGTATGCTTTCATAATAGCGATGATTGTTTTAGAATCATGGATTTCATTATTCATGATTTTTTTATAGGCTTCATCTATTGGCATAGAGATAACGTCTATAAATTCATCTTCATCTCCTTCAAGGGGATTTTCAACTTTAAATAGACCTTTTGCTTCATATAAATGAATAACTTCATCACAATATCCTGTTGTTGGATATATTTCATTAATAAGTTCCATGGATTTACAACTATAACCAGTTTCTTCTTCCAATTCTCTTTTACCGGCAGGTCCAGCTTCTTCACCTAATTCTAATTTACCAGCAGGAATTTCTAAAGTATCTTTATTGTAGGCATATCTAAATTGTTTGACGAGCAAGATACAATCATCGACGACTGCTAAAATACCTACACCGCCATGATGTCTTATGATTTCTCTTGTTGCGAGCCTTTTGTTAGGACATTCTACCTGATCTTTATAGACTTTGATGATTTTTCCATCGTAGATTATTTCACTTTTAACTTTTTTTTCCATCTTTTTTACCTCGTTTATATTTTATAATTCTATTATACGTTATTTTGAAATGAATAAAATAAAAAAAGTATGCGGGGGTGCATACTTTTTTTTCATCTATTATTTACGTAAGGATGATAATAGGGGGATGTTAGAGTGAATGCGTTTCACTTAACAAATATATTATAACACGTTTATTTTTAATGTAAAGGGTTTCATAAAAATAAAAGATAACTTTAGCTTAGTCTATGTTATAATGACGTTGGTGATAGAAATGAAAAAAATAGTAATTAAAGAAAATGATGCAAATCAAAGAATCGATAAATATTTAAAAAAATTATTATGTAATGCACCTAGTAATTTTATATATAAGATGTTTAGAAAAAAAGATATTAAAATTAATGGTAAAAAAGTAAATGAAAAATATATTCTACAAAAAGATGATATTTTAGAAATGTTCCTTTATGATGATAAATTTAATGAATTTACAAAAGAAAAAGATATTTATGATTTAAAAAGAGAATTTAAAGTATTATATGAAGATCAAAATATTTTAATTGTTGATAAACCAGTAGGTTTATTAGTTCATGGGGATGCTAAAGAAAATGTAAATACGCTTTCTCATCAAGTTTTAAGTTATTTAAAAGAAAAAGGTGAATTGGATGTAGGCAGAGAGAGTACCTTTACTCCAGGACCAGTCCATCGTTTAGATCGTAATACAAGTGGGATCGTTATTTTTGGAAAGACTTTAGCTGCTTTGCAGGATTTAAATGAAATGATGAAAAAACGACATCATATTGAAAAATCATATATGACGATTTGTAAAGGAAAGCTTACTAAACAACAAGAACTCGTAGGATATGTTAAAAAGATAGATAATGAAGATCGTGTACGTTTTGTTAAAAAAGATGATAAAGATGCTCTAATGATGAAAACAATTGTAAAGCCAATAAGAACTACAAATGATTTTTCTTTAGTTGAAGTTAAAATTATTACAGGAAGAATGCATCAAATAAGAATACATTTATCAAGTATTGATCATCCAGTTATAGGTGATCGTAAATATGGTGATTTTGCTTTAAATAAACAAATGAAACAACAATTTGGATTAAATAATCAACTTTTACATGCCTATAAAATTAATTTTGTTGATCCGTTTGGTTCACTTAGTTATCTAAAAGGGAAAAAAATTATTTGTCCTAAGCCAACACAATTTAAAAAAATTGAAAAAAGTTTATTTGAAAGCGTTCTCTAAATACATATTTTATTGTATAATTTAGCTATAGTTTTAGGAGGAAATAGAATGAAATATTATATCGGTATCGATTTAGGTGGAACAAATGTAAGAACACTATTAGTAGATGAAAATGGTGAATCTTATAGTGAAGTTAAAGGACCTACTGAATGTCAAAATGGTCCGGATTATGTATGTGATAAGATAATAAAACAAATCGAATCATTAGATACATCTGTATGTGGTGGTTTGCAAGGTGTTGAAGGTATTGGAATTGGTGCTCCAGGGCCAGTAGATACAGAACTTGGTATCATGATTATGGCAAGTAACTTACCAGGATTTGAAAACTACCCAATTTGTCATAAATTAAAAGAAAAATTTGGATTACCAACTTTTATTGATAATGATGCCAATGTTGCAGGTTTAGCGGAAGCTATATTAGGTGCAGGAAAAGATTATAAAACAAATTATTTTATTACTTGTTCAACTGGTGTTGGTGGAGCATTTGTTGTTGATAAAAAATTAGTATCTGGTGGTAGAGGTCACGCTGGTGAAATTGGAAACATGATTCTTGTACCAGGTGGTTATAAACAAGGTGCTTTAAATCCAGGAGCTGTTGAAGGAGAAATTTCTGGTACTGCTCTTACAAGAAAAGGAAAAGAAGCTAAAGGCGATTTAGTAAAACATGCAGGTGATGTTTTCAAATTAGCTGCTGAAGGAGATGAAGCTTGTCAAAAAATTGCTGAAGAATTTATTGATGGTTTCTCTACATTACTTGCTAATGTTGCTCATACTGTAGATCCACATTGTTTTGTATTAGGTGGAGGAGTTTTCAAATCTAAAGCTTATTTCTGGGATGAACTTGAAAAAAGATTTAATAGTAAAATTCATGTAGGTATGAGAAATCATATTCCTCTATTATTTAAAGAAATTGATGATTGTGGTGCAATCGGTGCTGCCATGTTACCAATGTCTCAATTAGATTAAAAAGAAATAGCCCCTTAAAGGGGCTATTATTGTGTCTTATTGTTTTACTTTAATTTTGTTTTTGATATAATACACGAGAAGGAGGACGATTATGAAAAAAAGAGTCGTTTTAGGATTAAGTGGAGGTGTTGACTCTGCTGTAGCAGCTTATTTACTTAAACAACAAGGATATGAAGTTATTGGCGTATTTATGCGAAACTGGGATAGCCAATTAAATAATGATATTTTAGGTAATCCCACAAATGATAACGATATTTGTCCTCAAGAACAAGATTATAATGATGCTAAAGCAGTAGCTAAACATCTTGGAATAGAAATTAGAAGAGTCGATTTTATTAAAGAATATTGGGATAAAGTTTTTACGTATTTTATTGATGAATATGCTAAAGGAAGAACACCAAATCCTGATATTTTATGTAACAAACATATTAAATTCAAAGCGTTTTTAGAATACGCTGAAGAACTTAATGCAGATTTTATCGCAACAGGACATTATGCGCGTGTTGAACATCATGAAGGTAAAGATTCAGTGATGTTAAAAGGAATTGATCAAAATAAAGATCAAACATACTTTTTATGTCAACTTAATCAAAAACAATTACAAGCTTCTTTATTTCCTTTAGGAAATATTACAAAACAAAAAGTTAGAAAAATTGCTGAAGAATTAGATTTACCGGTAGCTCATAAAAAAGATAGTACAGGAATTTGTTTTATTGGAGAAAGAGACTTTAAACAATTCTTACAAAATTATATTCCAGCAAAACCTGGAAAGATGGTTGATATTCAAACTGGTAAAGTGATTGGTGATCATATTGGAATTATGTACTATACGATTGGTCAAAGAAAAGGTTTAGGTATTGGTGGTTCAGGTGACGCTTGGTTTGTTGTTGGGAAAAACTATGATAAAAATATTTTATATATTTGTCAAGGGGACCAAAATGATTGGTTAATGTCTACAGGTGCTTTAATTACAGATGTTAACTGGATACCAAGTATTAAACCTCAAGAAGCTATTAAATGTAATACAAAGTTTAGATATCGTCAAAAAGATAATCCAGTAACTCTCACTTTTATTGATGAAAATACTGTAAAATTAGAATTTGATCAACCTGTTAAATCTGTAACTCCAGGACAAGCAGCTGTTTTCTACGATGGAGATGTTTGTTTAGGTGGAGGAACGATTGAAAAAGTCTATAAAGACGGAAAAGAGATTGAATATCTATAATGTTAAAATATACAGGATATATTAGAAAGATTCGCTATTATAGCGAATCTTCTCATTATATAGTTGCATTATTAGAAGTAGAGGAAGATCAGGAACTTTTAACAATGAATGGCTATATGTCAAATTTTAATGATTATGATAAATATGCTTTTTATGGTGATTTTGAAATTCATCCTAAATATGGTCAACAATTTAAATTAGATCATTATGAAATTGTATTGAGTACAGATGAAGAAGAAATCATTAAATATTTATCAAGTCCATTATTTAAAGGAATTGGTCCTACACAAGCAAAATACATTGTTGATGCATTAGGAGAAAATGCACTTTCTTTAATCAAAGAAGATAAACATCATTTAGATTTAGTTAAAGGAATGACAGTGGCTAAAAGAGAACTTATTTATGAAGTATTGACTTCTAATGATTATGATCAAGAAGTCACACAATTCTTTATGGGCCATGGTATTTCTTTAAGACATATTGGTATTATTCAAGAAACTTATAAAGAAAAAACATTAGAAATTTTACAAAATCATCCATATCAATTAGTAGAAGACATTGATGGTATTGGTTTTAAAACAGCAGATGAACTTGCTTTAAAAACAGGAGGAACTTTAGATAACCCAGATCGTTTAAAAGCAGGGGTTATTTATAGTATTAAACAAAGTTGTTTTTCATCAGGAAGTATGTATGTATTTTATGGTGAAATAAAAAAAGCTTTTCATAAAATTATTTATCATATTGATGATGAGGTTTTTGATGAATATCTCAATACTTTAGTAGAAGAAGGAAGAGTCATCAAAGAAGGAGAATATTATTATGATAAAGAGCTTTATGAAAGTGAAGAAATCATTGCAAATTTTTTACACAAAATAAATGATTATCCAGAAGAATTTTATGATGAAAATGAATTAGAAAGACTGCTTGATAACTATCAGGATAAATTTGGTATTGTCTATTCAACAAAACAAAAAGAAGCAATCGAGTACTTTTTAAAATATCCAATGATGATTTTAACCGGAGGACCAGGAACGGGGAAAACAACAGTTGTTAAAGCGCTGATTCAAATCTATCGAACACTTTATCCAGAAGATGCAATTTCTCTGGTAGCACCTACAGGAAGAGCAGCGAAAAGATTAAGTGAATTAACAGGTTTGGATGCTTGTACGATTCATCGAGAACTTAAATGGGATTTACATAAAAATTCATTTGCGATGAATCGAAATAATCCTTTAAGTAGTCAAGTTTTAATTATTGATGAGTTTTCGATGGTTGATAGCTTACTTTTATCTAAATTGTTTGATGCAAGCAGACGTGTTCATAAAGTGTTGTTTATTGGTGATTATCATCAACTTCCTTCAGTAGCACCAGGAAATGTTTTAAAAGATTTTATTGAAAGTCAATTAAAAGTTATTGAATTGGATGAGATTTATCGTCAATCAAAAGATTCAGGAATTGTGCAATTGGCACATCAATTAATTCATCAAGAAGTGAATGATTTATCATTGTTTGAACAATATAAAGATATTCATTTTTATAATAGTACCAATTTTGAAATTATTAAAAATGTGACAACAATTGTAAAAAAAGCAATAGAAAATGGCTATGATCAAAATGATATACAAGTTTTAGCACCAATTTATCAAGGTGTTGCAGGAATCAATGCTTTAAATTTGGCTTTACAGGAAATTTTTAATCCTAAGAATCATCAAGAAGAATATCGTATTGGACAGAAAGTTTATCGAGAAGGAGATAAGATCTTACAGTTAAAGAATAGACCAGATGATGATATTTATAATGGTGATATAGGTGTTTTAGTTGAAATTAACCGTAAAGATGGTTTTGAATATTTAGAAGATACGCTTATTGTTGATTATGATGGTAATTTAGTCGAATATACATCAAAAGATTTTATGACTTTTACATTGGCTTATTGTATGTCAATTCATAAAGCTCAAGGAAATGAGTTTAAAATTGTTATTATGCCTGTTTTAAATGATTATTATATTATGCTTAAAAGAAATTTGATTTATACAGGTCTAACAAGAGCTAAACAAGCTTTATTTATTTTAGGTAATCCACAAGCTTTTCTTTATGGTATAAAAAATATTTCTGATAGTAAAAGAAAAACAACATTAGTAAGTAAAATCAATCAAAATAAAAACGTTGAAACATATGAAGAATCTTCATATAATCAAGAACTTAAACAAAATATTACAGATTTTTTAAATGATGATGAAACTGTATAATTTTATAAAATAAAGACATACTCAAATAGAGGTGATAAAATGAAACGCAATAATATTATTATGGCATTAACTCTTACATCATTAGCACTTCTATTTAGTGAAACTGAATGTGGTTGCCATGTTATGGAAACAATTAAAGAAAAAATGTAAGATATTGAAATACTTTTGTATTTCGTGTATAATGCAAATAAATCGTTGAAAAAGATCAGTACTATATAGAATATTTTAGAGAGAACATGGTGGGTGAAAATGTTTATAGGATATATAGGAAAGCTACTTTGGAGAGTAATTAATGATTACCGTAGAACTGCGTTAAAGTTTAATTAAGGGCATGTATTTTTACATGAACTAGGATGGTACCGCGATAAAGTCGTTCCTAGATAAGGACGACTTTTTATATTGTCAAAAAAGGAGAAAAGAAATGAAACAATTAACAGGAAATCAAGTTAGACAAATGTTCTTGGATTATTTCAAATCTAAAGGACATATGATTGAACCAGGTGCATCACTTATTCCTCATAACGATCCAACTTTATTATGGATCAATGCAGGAGTTGCTGCACTAAAAAAATATTTTGATGGTAGTGAAAAACCAGCATGTAATCGTATTGCAAATGCACAAAAATCAATTCGTACAAACGATATTGAAAATGTTGGTAAAACAGCAAGACATCATACTTTCTTTGAAATGTTAGGAAACTTCTCAATTGGAGATTATTTCAAAGAAGAAGCGATTCCATTTGCTTGGGAATTTTTAACAAGTCCAGAATGGATTGGTTTTGATAAAGAAAAATTATATGTTACTGTTTATACAGATGATGAAGATGCTTATCGTATTTGGACAGAAGTATGTCATGTAGATCCAAGTCATATTTTAAAAACATATGAAAACTTCTGGGAAATTGGAGAAGGTCCAGGTGGTCCTGACTCAGAAATTTTCTATGACCGTGGAGAAAAATATGATCCTGAAGGTTTAGGAGAAAAATTATTCTTCGAAGAAATGGAAAATGATCGTTATATTGAAGTATGGAACGTTGTTTTCTCTCAATATGATTGTAATCCAGCGATTGATCGTAAAGAATATAAAGAACTTCCACAAAAAAATATTGATACTGGTATGGGACTTGAAAGATTAGTAAGTATTATTCAAGGTGGAGAAACAAACTTTGATACTGATTTATTCTTACCAATCATTCATGCTACTGAAAAATTAGCCAATGTTTCTTATGAAGAAAATAAAATGGCTTACCGTGTTATTGCTGACCATATTCGTACTGTAACTTTTGCTTTAGCTGATGGAGCAATGTTTGATAATGCTGGTAGAGGGTATGTTTTAAGACGTATTTTAAGACGTGCTGTTCGTTATGGTAAACAAATTGGTATTGAAAAAGCATTTATGTATGATCTAGTACCATTGGTTTGTGATATGATGAAAGATTTCTATGATTATTTACCAGAAAAACAAGATTTTATTTCAACAATGGTAAAAAAAGAAGAAGAAGCTTTCCATAAAACATTATTAAATGGTGAAAAATTATTAAAATCATTAATTGATAAAAATGAAAATGGAGAAATCAGTGGAAAAGATGCTTTCAAACTTTATGATACATATGGTTTCCCATTTGAATTAACATTAGAAATCGCTGAAGAATCAAATTTAACAGTTAATGAAGAAGAATTTAAAGAAGAATTAAAAATTCAACAAGAAAGATCTCGTGCATCACGTGATAACAATGAATCAATGGCAAGTCAAAAACCTGATTTAATGGCTTTTGTTGAACCTTCTACATTTGTTTATGATCCTACACCAATCCAAGGAAAAGTTATTGGATTATTCAAAGATGGTGTTAAAACAGATGAAATCACTGATAAAGGAGAAGTTATCTTTGATACAACTCCATTCTACGCAGAAATGGGTGGACAATGTGGTGATACTGGATCATTAGATAATGAGACAACACATGCAAATGTTGTTAATACTTTAAATGCACCAAATAAACAACATATGCATTTTGTTGAAGTAAAAGAAGGAGCTATTCATTTAGGTGATACTTTTACATTATCAATTGATCAACAAAAACGTCGTCAAATTACAGCAAACCATAGTGCAACACATATTTTACAAAAAGCTTTACAAGAAACTTTAGGTGATCATATCAGCCAAGCAGGTTCTTATGTTGATGATAAAGTTTTAAGATTTGACTTTACTCATTTTGAAAAAATTTCTGCTGAATTATTAAAAGAAATTGAAGAAAAAGTTAATCAAATTGTTTTTGAAGGACGTCCTGTTGTTATTAAAAATATGACAAAAGAAGAAGCTTTAGCATCAGGGGCAATGGCTTTATTTGATGAAAAATACGGAGATGTTGTTCGTGTTGTCAACATTGGAGATTACTCTATTGAATTATGTGGTGGTTGCCATGTTTTAAACAGTTCTGAAATTGGTTTATTTAAAATCGTTAGTGAAGAATCTGTAGGTAGTGGAATTAGACGTATTGTGGCACAAAGCGGTTTAGCTGCTTATAATGCAATGGTTCATGAAAAAGAAACAGTAGATACAATTGCTTCAACATTAAATCTTAAAAATAGAAAAGATGTTGTAAACAAAGTAGAAGCATTAAAAGAGGAATTAAAAGAAGCTAAAGTAGAAGTTGAACAATTATCAGCTAAATTAAATGCAATTCAAGCCGCTTCAAAAGCAAATGATATTGAAGAAATCAATGGAGTTAAAGTTCTTTATGTTGAAGAACAATTAGAAAATGCCAAAGCAAAACAATTAACATTTGATTTTAGAGATCAATTAGAAAGTGGAATCGTTGTTTTAGTTTCAAAATATGAAGAAAAATGTTCGTACTTTGTTTCTGTGTCAAAAGATTTAGTTGGTCAATATAAAGCAGGAAATATCATTAAAGCAATCAATGAAGTTGTTGACGGTCGTGGTGGTGGAAAACCTGACTTTGCTCAAGGTGGATGTGCTATCAATGATAATATTTCTAAAATCAAAGGTGCTTTAAAAAATATTTTGTAATTTAATACAGTATAAGGTATAATATATATTATAGAAAAGAGGGTGAGTTAGATGGAAGATTTAACAAAAACAAGAGTATTTAGTTCAGAAGATATGCGTAGAGAAATGATACGCAGTAATCTTAAAACAGTTATCAATGCTTTAAATGAAAGAGGATACAATGCTGTACATCAAATCGCGGGTTATCTCATATCTAATGATCCTGCATACATCTCTTCTCATAAAAATGCAAGAAATATTATTCAACAAGTTGAAAGAGATGAAATTATTGAAGAATTAGTAAAATCTTATTTGGAGAAAGAATAATGAAAAAAGTATTAGGTCTTGATTTAGGGTCTAGAACTTGTGGTATTGCCATGTCAGACATTCTAGGAATGATTGCTCATGGTGTTGAAACGTTTCGTTTTAAACCTGATGATTATTTGACATGTGCAAAACATGTTAAAGAAATTGTTGAAGAAAATGAGATTGAAACGATTGTTTTAGGTTTACCAAAACATATGAATGGTGATATTGGTGAAAGAGGACAAATTTCAATTGAATTTAAAAAACAATTAGAAGAAATGATTGAAGGAATCAATGTGATCTTAGTTGACGAGAGGTTAACAACGGTAGTTGCTGAAAATCAACTTCTTTTTGCGGATGTATCAAGAAAGAAAAGAAAACAGGTAATTGATAAAATGGCGGCAGTTGCTATTTTACAAGGTTACTTAGATAGAGGATAAGTTATGGATGAAAATACAATTGTTGTAACTGATGAATTAGGAAACGAAGTAGAGTATGAAATTTTATTTACATTTGAAAATGAAGAAAATGGACATCAATATGTTGTTTACTTCGATCCTGAAAAAGATGAACCAGAAGCACAAGCAGCAATCTTTGATGATGAAGGTGGACTATTTCCAATTGAAACTCCTGAAGAATGGGAATTAGTTGAAGAAGTTTTCCAATCATTTGTTTCAGAAGAAGATGAAGATGAAACTGAATATTGTGAAGGAGAAGATGAAGATTGTAATTCATAAAAGCTAATGAAAATTAGCTTTTTCCTTTTTTAGACATGAACAGTTCATAGAAGGAAATTAGAATAATCAATGAGGTGAAAGAAATGGCATTTAATTTATTTGGAGGAAAAAGAAGAATTACGAAAGGTTTTTTTGCTAATTCTTTAGGAAATAAACAAACAAGAGGAATCTATACATTTCAAATCGATGTGGAAAATGGAGAGTTGATATTTAAAAAATATTTTGTAACACCAACGGATCCAGTTTATGCATTCAATTATGGACGTTTTTCATGTATTACTTATAGAAATAGAACAGGTTCTGTAGATGATGGAGGAATTTGTTCTTATGCAGCAACTGCTGAAACATTAGCACTTGCTTCACGTGTGACAGATAAAGGAAAGACATATGTGCATGCTTGTGCAAATGGTGATGTAGAAACTGCTGATAAAGTATTCTGTGTTGATTATTTTAATAGTGAAATTTCGGTAATTTCTATTATTAAGAAAAAACTTGTAAAATGTATTTCTCATTTTAAGTTGAATGGAAGTGGAAAAGATCCTGTTAAACAAGCACAACCATATCCTACATATGTGAGTTTTTTACCAGATGAAGATAAACTTTATGTTGTTTGTTTAGGGTTAGATCAAGTATGTTTCTTTGATGTTGGTGAAGATGGAACATTAACATTAGATAATGTACATACATTACAATTAGAACCAGGTTGTGGTCCTAAAAAAATGATTTTTAATCAAAAAGGTGATCGTGCTTATGTAATGAATGAATTAAACAGCACAATTTGTGTTTATAAATATGATCATTTAAACTTTGAATTAATTCAAACAATTGATAGTTATCCAAAAGATGATGATCCTGAACTTGTAAGTTCTTTAAGTGATATTAAATTTAATAGTGATGATAGTCATTTATATGCAATTAATAAAGGACATGATTCTCTTGTGTTGTTCGAAGTCAATGAAGATGGAACTCTTACATATATTGACTTTGAAGATACTTCTTATGATCCAGTAGATATGCTTGTTTATAATGAAGAAGGAAATGAATGGATCGTTGTGGCTTGTCAAAAAGGTGGAATTGTTGAATCTTATCGTTTTGGTAAGGAAAAAGGTGGACAAGTTTATGAAACTGAATATAGCTGTATGGTAAATGAACCTGTTTGCTTAACACCATTTATTAATAATTTCTAAGGCAATTTATTTGCCTTTTTTCTTTGGTTGAATATCGACAAAAAATAACATATAATGATACAAGGTGAGGACTCAACATGGAAAAAAAGAAATTAGATATGAAGATTAAAATAGTATTAGGTATTATTATTTTTATTGTTGTTTTATTTATTGGAAGTTTTGTATATTATAAGCAAGGAATCAAGGCTACGTCTTCTAAAAATAAGGAAGTGATCGTCACTATTCCTAAAGGTAGTAGTGGAAATGATATTATTAAGATATTAGATAAAAATAAACTTATAAAAAGTTCTACATGTGCCAAAATATATTTAAAAATGAATCAACATGATTTTAAAAGTAATGTTTATATTTTAAATAAAAAAATGGATTTAAAAACAATTTTTAAAGCAATTGAAGGAAAAGATAAAAAATATATTTCTAATACTAAAATAACAGTTTTAGATGGACAAACAATTCCTGAATATGCTTCTATTATTTCTAAACAAACAGGAATAGATTATAATGAGATCATGCAAAAATGGACAGATCAAACATATCTTCAAAAGTTAATTAAAAAATATTGGTTTTTAACAGATGATATTTTAAGAGATGGTATTTATTATCCATTGGAAGGATATTTAGCACCAGAAACTTATTTTCTAACACAAGAAGATACGATTGAAAGTATTACAAAAATGATGTTAGATCAAACACAAAAACATCTAGAAAAATATAAAACACAAATATTAGATTTTAAAGTGAACTCACAACCATTAACAGTTCACCAATTTATGACATTATCATCTATTGTTCAAAGAGAATCACCAGTCAATGACGAAGATAGGCAACTTGTTTGTGGTGTTTTAATTAATCGTTTAAATAAACAAATGCCATTACAATGTGATGTCACTGTTAATTATGGGAATCAAGAAGTAAAAATTGATGTTAAACATACAGATTTAAATAAAGATACAAAATATAATACATATAAATATAATGGTTTACCTGTTGGTCCTATTAGTTCAATTTCAACAGGAATTATAAAAAATGTTTTAAATTATAAGGAAAGTGAGTATTATTATTTCTTTGCAACACAAGATGGAAAAGTTTTATATGCGAAAACATATCAAGAACATCAAGCAAATGTAAATAGTAATAAGTGGTATTAAAATGAAGTATTTTGATGAAATAGAAAAAAGTGCAAGAGAAAGAAATATTCCAGTCATGGAAAAAGAGGGTTTGGAATTTTTAATACAAACATTCAATGAACATCAATGTCATCGCTGTCTTGAAATTGGCAGTGCCATTGGTTATTCAGCAATGATGATGGTTTCAAATATAGATGATTTTGTAGTTGAAACAATTGAATTAGATGATGCACGTTATCTTGAAGCTATTCAAAACATTAAAGAACAACAATTAGAAGATCAAATAGAAATCCACCATGATGATGCATTAACATTTGATATCAATGATTTAAAATACCAAGAATTTGATTGTTTATTTATTGATGCAGCGAAAGCACAATATCAAAAATTCTTTGAAAAATACATGCCTTTAGTTCAAAAAAATGGAATTTGCATTGTTGATAATCTAGATTTTCATGGGATGATTTTTGATATTGACCATATTAAAAATAGAAACACAAAACAACTTGTTAAAAAAATTAAAAGATTTAAAGATTGGATTTTCAATCATGAAGAATATCAAGTCACTTATTATGGTGTAGGTGATGGAATTTGTGTAATAAAAAGGAAGTGAAATAAGTGTCATTAATAATTAATATAAATAGTTTATCATATCTTTATGATTATTTGGATTTAGGTGTCCATGATTTTATTGTAGGAACAAATCAATTTTCATGTCGACAAGCTTTAACAGTTGATTATATAGAATTAAAAGAAATAAAGGAAAAATATCCAATGATTCGTTTATTTGTTTTAGTTAATGCGTTAGTTGAACAAAAATATTTAGATGATTTAAAGAATCATTTAGATAAATTAAATGAATGTCAAATAGATGGGATTATTTTTCAAGATTTTGGAGTTTTACAAATTTGTAATGAAAAAGGATATTCATTTGAAAAAATCTATGATCCAGAAACATTAAATACAAATCATCTCACATTATCTGTTTTAAAAGAACAAGGAATAGATGGCGCTTTTCTAGCAAGAGAAATCCCGCTAAAAGAAAAACAAATGATTGGACAAAATTGTAAATTAAAAACAATGGTTCAAGTACATGGGGTTGAATATATGGCTTATTCAAAAAGAAAGTTATTGTCTAATTATAAAGAGTATACACATCTTGATTTTAATGTAGATAAAGAGGCACAAATTGAAATCAAAGCCAATGGTGTAGAGGACCATTGTCATATTTATGAAGATCAATATGGAACCCACATTACTTCAACTAATCAAATGTGTGCACTAGATGTTCTTAATCAATTCAATGATTTTGATTATTTATATATTGATGGTCAATATATAAATGAAACAGATTTATTAGAAATTACACATCTTTATATACAAGCTATAGAAGCAATTAAAAATCAAACATACAGTAAAGAATCAATAGAGTTGATGCAATTACTTTATCGTTTAACACCAAATGTTCATTACTACCATAGTTTTTTATTTGATTCAACTGTTTATAAAATTTCTGATGTAAGAAAGAGAGAAGAAAATGAGAGAAGTTAGTCAAGTTATTAATGGAAAAAGAGTCATTGTTAAAAAGCCAGAGTTACTTGCGCCAGCAGGTAATTTAGAAAAACTAAAAGTAGCTATTTTATATGGTGCAGATGCAGTTTTTATAGGTGGAAAAGAGTTTTCTTTACGCTCAAGTGCTTCTAACTTTTCTTTAGAAGACATTCAAGAAGCTGTAGAATTTGCCCATACACATCATGCAGCTATCCATGTAACATGTAATATTATTTTACATGAAGACAATTTAAAGGGATTAGAAGAATATCTTTTAAAGCTAGATGAAATTGGAGTAGATGCAATTATTGTAGCAGATCCTTATATTATGTCTTTAGCAAAAAAATTGCATTTAAAATTAGAAGTCCATGTTTCTACTCAACTATCTACTATGAATACCAGTGCGATTCGTTTTTATGAAAATTTAGGTGTTGACCGTGTCGTTTTTGCAAGAGAAGTAGATTATCAAGATCTAAAAGAAGTAAGAGAAAAGGTTGATATTGATTTAGAGTATTTCATTCATGGAGCTATGTGTATCCATTATTCTGGAAGATGTATGTTATCTAATTATTTTTCAAGAAGAGATGCCAATCGTGGAGGATGTTCGCAATCTTGTCGATGGTATTATGATATTTTTGAAAAAGATCAACAGTTAAATCATGATGAAATTGTTCCTTTTAGTATGTCAAGTAAAGATATGTCTTTAGTAGATGAATTACCTAAACTTATTGAATTAGGGATTGATTCTTTTAAGATAGAAGGAAGAATGAAGTCATTGCATTATATTGCAACTGTTGTATCTACTTATCGTAAATTGATTGATACGTATTGCGATGATCCTGAAAACTTTGATAAAAATGGTTATCGAAAAGAAATTGAAAAGGCAGCCAATCGCGCTTTATGTACAGGCTTCTTTAAAGATGTTCCAAACAGTGATTATCAACTTTATAATCAAAGAGATGAGCATCCTACACAAGATTTTTGTGCGCGTGTATTAAGTTATGATGTAGATAAACATGAAGTTATGATTGAACAAAGAAATTATTTTAAATTGGGAGATCAAATTGAATTTTTCTCACCACATCATGAAAATGTTTTAATTGAAGTTAAAGAAATATATAATGAAGATAGAGAATCAGTTGAAGTAGCAAATCATCCAATGGAAATTCTTTATTTAAAATGTGAGCAACCATTGTCTGAATTTGATATGGGAAGGAAGGTTTTAACAAATGAAAAATAGTATTATTATTGGTATTGCTGGAGGAAGTGCTTCAGGAAAGACATCTATTTCTAGACAAGTGTATGAATTTTTTAAAGGAAGTCATACAACATGTATTATTAAACAAGATGATTATTATAAAGATCAAAGTCATCTTTCTTTTGAAGAAAGAGTTAAAACAAACTACGATCATCCTTTTGCTTTTGATAATGATTTACTTGTAGAACAATTAAAACAATTAAAAGAAGGAAAATCAATTTCTAAACCTACATATGATTATACTCAACATACAAGAAGTGATGTTGTTGAAACAATTACACCAAGAGATGTTTATATTTTAGAAGGATTATTTGTTTTATATGATGAAAAAATTAGAGATTTATGTGATATTCTTGTCTTTGTAGATACAGATGCTGATATTCGTTTTATTCGTCGTTTAAAACGTGATATTGAAGAAAGAGGACGTTCTATTGATTCAGTATGTAATCAATATTTAGAAACAGTAAGACCAATGCATGAACAATTCGTTGAACCTTCAAAAAAATATGCACATATCATTATCCCTGAAGGGGGAAATAATACAGTAGCCATCGATCTTTTAATTACTAAGATTTCAAGTGTTATTGATGCTAAGGAGTAAAAGATGTATTGTACAAATTGTGGTCGAAAAATTAAAGATGGAGAACGTTATTGCCCTTATTGTGGAACGAAAACATTTAATGAATATGAATTTAATCAACATAGAGTAGATTATGCAATTTCTAGACGTAGTATTCCAATGTGTATTATTTTATCAATTGTTACGTTTGGAATTTATGGACTTTATTGGCTTTATTGTCTTGCCAGTGATGTCAATACACTTACTGGAGAAGAAGATTCTTCAGGTTTTAAAGTCTTGATTTTAAGTATTATTACTTTAGGTTTATATGAACTTTATTGGTTGTATAAAGTTGGAGAGAGATTAAGTGATTTTCAAACTTATCAAGGAGAAATGGTAGATAGTTATCGTGCTCTTGTTTATTTGATTTTAGGAATATTTGGATTAAATATTGTAGCAAGAGCACTTATTCAAAATGATTTGAATAAATATGCTTATGATTCATAAAAATAGACTAGATATTTAGATATAAATATGCTATATTATTGATTACGAGGTGACTTAAAATGGATAAAGATAAAGTATTACTTACGAAATCTGGTGTAGAAAAACTTGAAGAAGAAAGAGATAATTTAATTAATGTTGAAAGACCTAGAGTCATTGAAGAATTACAATTAGCTCGTTCTCAAGGTGACTTATCAGAAAACGCTGATTATGATGCAGCTAGAGATAAACAAGCTCAAATCGAACAAAGAATTAAAGAAATTGAATATATGCTTCAAAATGCAGAAATCATTTCTGAAGAACAAATGGATTTAAATGTTGTTAAACCTGGGACAACAGTTACAATTTTAGATTTATCTTTAGATGATCCTGAAGAAGAAAAATATACAATTGTAGGTTCTTTCGAAACTGATCCTGTTAATGGTAAGATTTCAAATGAATCACCACTTGCTAAAGCACTTATTGGTCATGGAGTTAATGAAATCGTGACTGTTGGGGTTGCTGAAGCATATGATGTAAAAATTGTAGATATTGAATTTACTGCATAAAACAACAAGTTATTGTTGTTTTTTCTTTATATAATAAAGTAAATAATAAATAATAAAAACAAATAAAGGTTTTATTAAAATTTGAATATTTATATCTTTTAAATGAAATATAAATTGAATAATTAAATAAGTCATTGAAAGGGTCATTCCGTGGATCAATGGCTTTTCTTTTACCATTTTATAAAAAATAAAAGTGAAAACAACTAAGATAAGATAACTAAAAAAAGTAATCAGTAATTGATAAATAAAAGATGAAACATGCATAAAAGAAAAAAGAATAGCCATAATAAAACTAATGATTAAATAACTTACAAATAAAAATGCATAAGATAATAAATAAGGCATTAACTTTCTTTTCATAGAAACCTCCTAATAGAGAATATGAAAAAAAAGAGTAAGTAGAACGGAGAACATATGTTTAAAATATTTATCATTAGTATTTTTATGTATATCTATCTAACAGTTTTACTTAGGCTTTTTGGAAAAAAAGAATTTAGTCAACTCAATGTTTTTGATTTTGTTGTTTTTTTAGTGATTTCTGAAATCACGACAATGTCTTTAGAAACACAAGATTTGTCTGTTTTAGATAGTGTGATAGCCACACTGACACTCATTATTTTAGATAGAATAGAATCTTTTATTACGATGCGTTCAAAAAAATTGAGAGATTTTTTTGAAGGAAGACCGTGTTATATCATTTATAGAGGAAAGATACAATATCAAAATATGAAAAAATTACGCTATAGTATAGATGATTTATGTCATCATTTAAGAGTAAGTGATATCGATAGTGTTTCTAAAGTGGATTTTGCTATTCTAGAAACAAATGGTTCTTTATCGGTTATTCCAAAACAAGAAAGTCAAACACTTTTACCTGATGCATTGATCAGTGATGGCTGTATTAATCAAGAAGCACTTCAAATTTTAAATAAAGATGAAGCGTGGTTGAAAAATGAATTAAAGAAAAAACACATTTCTCATATAGAAGATGTGCTTTATTGTGTTTTAGAAAAAAAGGATCTTTATGTGATAAAAAAATAACTATCCAAACATAATATCCAACATCATCATGATCATAAATCCTACCATAAAACTCATCGTACCAACATCTACTTCTTTTAAGGCATTTGCTTCAGGAATCAGTTCTTCGATACAAACAAACATCATCGCTCCAGCTGCAAAGCTTAAAGCAAAAGGGAGAATGCTACTAAAAAGTTGAGCAAATAAAAAACCTAAAAGTGCACTTGGAATTTCTACAAGGGCAGAATATTGACCATACATCATTGCTTTAAAACGTGAGATACCACTTTCATGTAAAGGTAAAGAAATGGCCGTACCTTCAGGAAAGTTTTGGATACCAATACCAATAGATAAAATAAGGGCAGGAACAAGATTAGTTTTAACGCTTGCAATGGCAATTCCAACCGCTAAACCTTCGGGAATATTGTGTAAGGTCATTGCTAGTAATAAAAGTTTATTTTTAGAAAGAGTATTTGTAGGACCTTCTTTTTGATGAGAAATAATATGTTCATGGGGAAGAAATTTATCACATAATCTTAAAAATAAGCCACCGCTAAAAAAGACAAGTGGAATCAAAAAAAGTAAAAGTAGATGATCTTCAACTTGTTGGATTGCTGGAAGAAGCAATGAAAAGAAAGTAGCAGCAATCATAATACCAGCAGCTAAACCTAAAGCAATACTGACAAGTTTTTGACTTTTACTTTTAACAAAATAAACAAGACTTGACCCTAAAAAAGTCATGAGCCAGTTAAAAATAGAAAGTACTAAAGCAAGTAAAAAAAGTTGTGAATTTGATAACATAAAAGACCTCCATAGTATCCTATGAAGGTCTTATCATTTTATCTAGGCTTATCTATTAATAAAGTCATAGTCACTATCATCAATAGTTACTAAAATTGCTTTTTCAGTTAATCTTTGTTTTTTACTATCATAAGTAGGCAAAACAGTATAATTAACACGAATATTTCTTTCTACTTCTTCGTCGTAAGCAAAATCTGCTTGTCTAAAGAAGATAGGATCATGATCATAAACAGAAATATTACCAAATTGATTTTGTTCGTTGTAATAAACAACTTTACCTGATTTACGAGTAACTAAACTATCAAGATGTGACATGATTAAATCATACATTTCATCATATAAACTACTTGAATCTTTACCTTGATATTTTACATCGATTGTAAAGTCACATTCTTTTTGATTTTCATTACATAATGCTTTAATAAATGAATGAACCACTTTAATTAATAATTCATTACCACTATTTTCAACAGCTTCATTTAATCTTTGATATAAAGGAAGTTGTTCAAGGGCATAACCGTTTTCAAAGAATTCATAAAGTAAATAAGCATTTGCTTCTTTTACTTTACCAACAGTAGCATTTGTTTTATATAAAACTTCGTAGAAGTTAACTCCTTTAATACGATTATGTAAAGAAATAAATTCTCTATTAGCTTCATCATATTCTTTTAATTCTAATAAAGCACATCCTCTATAATATTTGATCCATTGTAAAGCATTATAATGCCATTTAAGTGGTGTAGCTAATGCTTGATTTGCACATTCTACACATGCTTTATATTGTTTTGTTTCAAATAAAGCACGTACTTTTAATCTAAAGTATCTTTCTTTGAAAGATTCAAATTCTCTACCTTCGTTATTAACAAAAGGTTTATCAGATAATAATCTAACATCTAATTTATTAAGCATTTTGATCATTAAATCATAATTGATTGGAGTTTGATTTAATGCATATTTAATTGCTCTATTAATTGCTGGTTCAACAGGAGAATATTTTTCTTGTTTACAAATACCTAAAATATCTTCAAGGATATCAAAGAATAAACTTTCTTTTTCTTTTATTTTTTCATCATCAATATTAATAAACTTATTATATAAAGCATACCCATATTGATTAATATATCCTTTTAAAGAAGGAGCCATTTGTAAAAATGTATTTCCTACTTCAATTGCATCATCATTTCTACCATTGTTTTTTAATAATTTAATAAAATCATTTGCTTCAAATTCATTGAAAGAAGCAGCATCTTCATTGAATTTATTGAAATATCTTTCAATACTTTTTAATTCGTTTTCGTTCATAAAATTCACCTCATGCATTATTATATCATTTATTTATCATGAATAACATAAAATGTTTTTAAAAACATTTTTTATATGCTATAATAATGCAGAAAATTAAGAGGTGAAAAAATGAGTAAACAAGTGTTTAGTACAGATTTTTACGGGAAAAATCTGACAGTAGAAGTAGGAGAATTAGCTAAACAAGCTAATGGTAGTGTTTTAGTAAGATATGATGATACAGTCATCTTATCAACAGCTGTTGCAGGAAAAGAACCAAAAAGTGTAGATTTCTTTCCACTAACAGTTACATATGAAGAAAAATTATATTCTGTAGGTAAAATTCCTGGAGGATTTCTAAAAAGAGAAGGACGTCCAAGTGAACATGGAACTTTAACTGCAAGAATGATTGATAGACCAATTCGTCCATTATTTGCAGACGGATTTAGAAATGAAGTACAAGTTGTTAATACTGTTTTATCAGTAGATCAACAAGCTTCTCCAGAAATGGCCGCAATGTTAGGGGCTTCTCTTGCATTATGTGTTTCTGATATTCCTTTCAATGGACCAATCGCAGGTGTTAATGTTGGTTTAATTGATGGAGAATTTACCATCAATGCTGGTCCAGAAGAAATGGAAAGAAGTTTAATCAATTTAGAAGTAGCTGGTACAAAAGATGCCATCAATATGGTTGAAGCAGATGCTAAAGAAGTTGATGAAGATACAATGTTAAATGCTTTAATGTTTGGACATGAAGCTATTAAAGAATTAATTGCTTTTGAAGAAAAAGTTGTTGAAGCATGTGGCAAAGAAAAAATTGAAATTCCATTATTTGAATTAGATGAAGCTTTAGTTCAAGAAATTACAGATTTATGTAATGATGAAATGGTTGCTGCTGTATCTATTCCAGGAAAACTTGAAAGATATGCAGCCATTGATGAAATCATGGATCGTGTAACTGCACAATATGATGAAAAAGAATATGCAGATGAAGAAACAAAAGAATCTGTGATGAAACAAGTTGGAATTATCTTACATGACTTAGAAAAAAATGAAGTAAGACGTTTAATTACGGAAGAAAAAATTAGACCAGATGGTCGTAAAATTGATGAAGTGCGTCCATTAAATGCACAAGTTGATTTATTACCAAGAGTTCATGGTTCTGCTTTATTTACAAGAGGTGAAACACAAGTTTTATCTGTATGTACATTAGGAGCTATGGGAGAAGTTCAAAAAATCGATGGTTTAGGATTAGAAGATCAAAAACGTTTCATGCATCATTATAACTTCCCACCATATTCAGTTGGTGAAACAGGAAGAATGGGTGCTCCTGGACGTCGTGAAATTGGACATGGTGCTTTAGGAGAAAGAGCTTTAGCACAAGTTATTCCAAGTGAAAAAGACTTCCCATATACAATCCGTGTTGTTTCTGAAGTCTTAGAATCAAATGGTTCAAGTTCACAAGCTTCAATCTGTGCATCATCAATGGCATTAATGGCTGCTGGTGTACCAATTTCAAATCCAGTTTCTGGGGTTGCGATGGGACTTGTTAAAAAAGGTGACGATTATACAATCTTAACTGATATCCAAGGTATGGAAGATCACTTAGGAGATATGGATTTCAAAGTAGCTGGTACTAAAAATGGTATTTGTGCTTTACAAATGGATATCAAAATTGATGGTATTACAAAAGAAATCTTACAAGAAGCTTTAGCACAAGCAAAAGTAGGACGTGCTCAAATCATGGACTGTATGTTAGGAGCTATTCCTGCACCACGTGATCATTTATCTAAATACGCACCAAAAATGCATGTTATGCATATTGATCCAGAACAAATTAGAGATGTTATTGGACGTGGTGGAGAAACAATTAATGAAATCATTGAAAAATCAAATGATGTTAAAATTGATATTGATCAAGACGGTACAGTGGTTATCTACCATAGTGATCAAGAAGCAATCGACACAGCTGTTTCTTTAATTGAAAGAATTGTTAAAAAAGCTGAAGTTGGTGAAATCTATGATGGAACAATTGCACGTGTAAATGATAATTATGCATTCGTTACTTTATTTGACGGAACTGATGGATTCTTACATATTTCTGATTGGTCTTATGAAAGAACAAGCAAAATGCAAGATGTATGTAAGGTAGGAGATGTCATCAAAGTTAAAGTAACTAAAGTTGATGATAAAGGTAAAGTAAATGTTTCTAGAAAAGCTTTACTTCCAAAACCAGTTAAAAAAGAAGAAAAAAATGAAAAAAATGAAAAATAAAATCATACTTGCAAGTAGTTCTCCAAGAAGAAAAGAACTTTTCGATAAATATGGCATAGACTACACAGTAGATTTTGTAGAAACAGAAGAAGTGTTAGACGAAAGTTTAACACTTTTTAAAAGACTAGAAAACATTGCTTTACAAAAAGCCAAACCACTTCAAATAAAATATCCAAACAATATCATTGTCTCAGCAGATACCATGGTAACCTTCCAAGATGAAATGTTAGGAAAACCAAAAAATAGAGAAGACGCTAAAAGAATGCTTGAGTTGTTATCGAATAATAAACAAGTTGTTATTACAGCAGTATGTGTTATTAAAGATCAACAAATCACAACATTTACAGATGCGACAACTGTTACATTTAAAGAATTATCTAATCAAGAAATTGAAGATTATCTTGATACAAATGAATGGCAAGGCAAAGCGGGTGCTTATGCAATCCAAGGCATTGCTTCGAAGTTTGTAGAAAAGATTGATGGGGATTTAGAAAATGTCATTGGAATGCCAATGTATAAAGTTATCAAATATTTAGAATCTTAACGAGAAATCGTTAAGTTTTTTCTTTACTATGATATAATTAAGTAAATAGAAAAGGTTCAAAAAGGAGGAAAAATATTATGAATAATTTTGCAGAGATTGTAAGAGTAGGCATTATTATAGGACTTGGCATGGTTTTAATGATTATGGCTCTTTTAATAGCAAATGGGAACTCGTTTCTAACAAAAGGAATGAACAAGAAGTATACAAATGAATCTGTTAGAGATTATTGTAAGAATAATTGTTTGGGACAAATTATTTTTTCTTTAGGTCTTATTTTAGAAGGTATCTTTTCTAAAGGAATATTTTATTATTTAGGAATTGGATGTTTATTTTTTGGAACAATAATTATGGTGGCTGCTTCTAAAAAATTAGTAAAAAGAGTATGATGATTATATTATTCAAATGATTCTGACATGAAATTAAAATAGTATAAATAAAAACAGGTTTCACAAATATTAGAAATCTGTTTTTTTTACTATAGCTACTAAAGGATCTTGAAAAAGCATTAGATGAGTTATCTAACAAAGCTATTCAAGAAATCAAAGATAATAAATATGATTATGGATTAAAAGGAAAAGTCATCTATATAGGTCTAGCACATCATGGTAAAGATGTAAATATTAAATGGAAAAACAAAAGATAGTCTTATAAAGCTCATTTTGTACGAGCTTTTAATATCTTATTATATTTTTTTGATTCCATTAAGAACAATCAGTATGTATAGTTCGTTTTTCACAAGATTTACACAAGTATAATTTATAATATATCCTCAGAGAGGTTATGATAAGGAAAAGAAAATAGATCTTTATTTGATATATCTATATTATGTTTTAGAATCTTGTCTTTATATCGGTTATAGACTTTGGATAATTTATGGACGCACAGAAAAAGGGGCTGGAGTTTATACTTTTTTAGTGATTTTGTTTAATTTTTATTTAACTTTATGTTTACTTTATGTAATATTACAGGCCTACATGCGAAGAAAAAATCTCAATTAATATAAAAAGAAATACAATTTTATTATTAATGATTCTTTTTTTTGATTTGTTTGTTAGTTTATGGCTTTAATCGAATTATAACAATGTTTTCAAACTTTCCACAGTTTTATATGATTTGTTTTATGTGTTTAGCACATGCTAAAATTTATATAAGAGATAAAAGAAAACCTTTAAAAAATGAGGAATAGATGAAAAAATATAAAATTCATTTTTAATCAATTTTTTAAAAAAAGCATGTAATATCAAGGAATTCTACGCTTCGTAGACATATTCTCTAGATGGAATGTTGTATCTTTTAAAGAAAGTTTTTAGTATGATAGGTGTAAGGGAGTTGTTTATATGGATAGTAAAAAAATTGGAAAAGTAATTGCAAAGAGAAGAAAAGAAAAAGGAATGACTCAAGGGGAACTGGCAGAAAGATTATCTGTTTCTAATAAGACAATTTCTAAATGGGAAACCGGGGTAGGGTTACCCGATATTTCAATTCTTGTCGATCTAGCAAGTATTCTTGATATAAGTGTTGATGATTTATTGAAAGGAAAAGAAAATAAAGTTCAAAATGCTCTATATGAGAAAAACTTTTTAATAAAAAAGAAGTATTATAAAAAATATTTGAGAGATCATTATTTCGAAAGCAAGGCTTATTGGCTATTCAATTTTATAGGAATTATGTTTATCTTAGGAGGTTTTGCTTTTTTACCACTTCAACAGTATATTCATCATTATGTAGATATTCTTGGTAAAAGTTTTATTGTTTTAGGAATTATTCTCATATTATTTCCTTTTATGCAAATTTTTTGTAAAAGCAACTTTTTTAAAGAACATGAAGTCTTTTATACATTTAAAGATAATGGAATGACTTATCAAGAAAATGAAGAAGCTATTTTTTATAGTTTTCCACAATTTAAAAGAATTAATTATAAAGATTTTATACTTTTAAAGAAAAATCAAAAGATTTTATTCGTTGATCTTAATGATTTAGATCAATTAGAAAATGATATAGAAGAAACAAAAATTAAGAAGAGTTCATTTTTAATTTCTTTATTTACCAGTGTTATAGGTTGTTCATTATTGGTCTTACAACTTGGTTATTTAGTTATCTTAAAAAGATTTGGATTTGAATATATTCATTCAATGAATCAAATTATATTTAATCTCATTATTTTATGTTGTCTTTTCATTAATTATTGTCTAATTAAGAAAAAGAAGATTAAGATTCAATATGTTTTAATAGGCTGTTTAGGATTTGTTGTAATTTCTATTTTTGGATTTCAGTATTTTCAAAAAGATGAAGAAATTTCATCTTTTTCTTCAAATTTAAAAAACAGAGCTGTTTTAAAGTATGATGACGATCAACATCGCCTAGATATTTACCATTATACCTATTTATGCTTTGCTAGAAAAAGTGATACTGTTTCTACAGAAATGAAAGGTTATCATGGAAAATGGCTTACGAATGATTGTTACGTTTTTACTTATAATAACGAAGAAAATCAAAAGAAAGTGTATGTATCTACTTTTGGCGATCGTGGTGATGGAATTTCATATTTTAATATTTTTCCTACATTGCAAGGGGAATGGTTTAATAAAAATAACGGTGAAACAAAAACATATCTTAAAGAAAATGCAGGACAATTAACTTTAAAAATAAAAAATAAAACGCAATATTTTGATGCAGATGAAACAAAACAAAATGGGACGATTGCTTTAACTTTATCTAAAGATGAAGAAGCTCAATATATTATTGCCTTAGATGAAAACTGTATTTTAAATGAAGATAATCTTTTAGATAAAAATGGGACAATTCAAATTTATAATCTTCAAAATGATTCAAGCGTAACTCTTTATTGCGGGACCTATAAAGAAGATAAAAAAGAACAAGAAGAAATTGATAATGACTATCGAAAACAAGCCAAAGAGCTTGTTAATAAAATGGTTGCTTATTTGAAAAAAGACTCAACATTACCTGATTTTGATGATAGAGAATCTCTTTTTAAAGTTCCTTCATCATCCAATGACTTTTATGTTGTGACAAGAGATGCCTATTTTCATTCTTTAAAATTATTTAAACAAGATAGAGCACAAGAAACGGGGCAAATTAAACAAATCAAAGTTTTAGCGGGAGATATTAATGATTTCTATGTTGAAATGACCTATACATCGACAATTACCTATTTAGGTGAAACGGAAACCATGGATATTACATATCATTATCGTATAAAAAAGGGAAAGGATTGTTATTTGGTAGCCTTTGTTGGTTATCGTGTACCAGGAGATATTGGTTTAGTAAAGTGTGATCCTGTTATTGAAAAAGACGTTTCAACAAATGAAGATTATGCATATTCTGTAGGAGGACAGTAGAAATGAAAGATAAAAAGAAATGGATCATTGGAATAAGTGCCTGTGTTTTACTGATGGTTTCTGTGTTTTTTGTGTTTAATCAAGGGAAAAGTAATGAACAAGTTGTTACAGAGTATTTTGAACTTTTAAAAAAGAAAGATTATAAACAAATGTATCAAATGTTGAATCAAAAAACAGTCTATACACCTACACAAAAATACTTTGTTGAAAAATATAAAGAATTTTATGAAGAAATTGATGCAAAAAATATTCAAATAAAAATCTTAGATGAACAAGATAGTGTCATTGAATATTTAATCTATATTGATACCCTTGCAGGAAGAATCACTTATCGAAATAAAGTAGGGGTCAAAGATGAACAAATCCAATTTAATAAAAATCTAATTATGGATGGGTATACTGATGGGTGCAAAATAAAAATAACAACATATAATCCTAAAAAAAGAGGACGTATTTTAGATAGAAATGGAAAAGTTCTTGCTGAAGATGGAAAAGGTTATTCTGTTGGACTTGTAAAAGGAAAACTAAATGGTGAAAATGATTATGGACAAATTGCACAGTATTTAGAAACAGATGTTGAAACCCTTCAAAAGAAAATGAGTGCATCTTGGATTAATGATGATTCTTTTGTACCTATCAAAACTGTTTCTGAAGCAACTAAAAACGATTTAATCAATAAGAATATTTTAGGTATCAACGGCGTTAAAATTTCGACAGTGAGTATTCGTACGTATCCTTACGATAAGGTGGCTTCACATATCGTAGGCTATGTTCAAAATGTTAATGCTGAAGATTTAAAAAAACATAAAAATGAAGGCTATAATTCGACTTCAGTCATTGGAAGAAATGGGATTGAAGCGGCTTATGAAGAAAAGCTAAAAGGAATCACATCTGGTAAAATTGAATTGGTTGATAAAAATGATAAAGTTATTAAAGAACTTTGTCATAAAGAAGTTAAAATGAGTCCACAAGATATTACACTAACAATTGATATTGATTTACAACAAAGCCTTTATAATGAATATCAAAATGATAAAAGTGCATCTGTTGCTCTCAATCCAAAAACAGGAGAAGTTTTAGCACTTGTATCAACACCATCCTATGGGGGTTGTAGATAACGCAAGTAATGAAAACAACGAAAATACAAAGAGAAAGGCAACTGTTGTACCTATTAAAATAGAATATGTGTGAGAGGACAAGCCTTTCAGTAATGTAGACGTTCAGAAATGAGCGTCTATTTTTATACCCAAAATGAAAGGAGCATTAGATTTATGAAAAAGATGTTAAAACGATTGTGTACGGGCTTCTTAGCTCTTGCAACTGTCGTTACTGCTTTACCGACTACACCCGTTCATGCAGAAAGCAAGCAATACTGGACGGAAAGTGCAGAGCGTGTCGGTATCATTGAAAAAGTAATGAATGACGGTTCTATCGGTTCGACATTCAATGAGGGCTATATGAAAGTCGAGGGCGAAACTGCCTATTGTATTGACATCAATACAGATTTTAAGAACGGCTACAAGACCAGAGCTGACGCAAGCTCACGCATGAGTGCCGACCAGATTTCAGATGTGGCGTTATCCTTAGAGTATGTCAAACAGTATGGCGAAGCTCACAAGGAATTGAACTATAAACAAGTCTATCTGTTGGAACAATGTGTAGTCTGGCAGAGATTGAGCGTACATCTTGGCTGGCAATGTGATAACGTGCGAGCTTCTTATAATGAAATTCCAAAGGCTACGCAGGACGAAGTTTTCTCTGGTGCAAAAGCCTTTGTCAAAGAGAATAAAGGACGCTATGAATGTGGCGGTTATATCTACTCTGGCGAGGGGCAGGAATTAGGGCAATTCTGGGCGAAACTGAATGTTGGAAATGCGAAACTGCAAAAGACTTCCAGTAATACCAGCATTACAGACGGTAACGGGAATTACTCTGTTGCTGGTGCAACATACGGTGTCTTTTCTGATAAGGACTGCACGAAACAGCTTGCCACCCTTACGACTGATGAAAACGGAAATACAGATGTTGCAGAGGTAACGGCTGGCACAGTCTATATCAAGGAATTATCCGCACCAGCAGGATATAAAGTGGATAAAACAATCTATTCATTGACAATCAAAGCTGGCGAAACAGCAACCTTGAAAGTATCAGATACACCAAAAGTAACAGACACTTTGATTGAGCTTTTCAAAATAGATATGGAAACACAGAAAGACAATCCGCAGGGGAACGCTTCTTTAGCAGGTGCGGAATTTACATGGAAGTATTATGCTGGCTTCTATAATAAAGACAATCTCCCTGCCGAAGCTAATCGTACATGGGTTACAAAGACAATCGCTGAAACAGACAGCGACGGGACAACTCACTACATCACAAAATTAGCGGACGCATACAAGGTGTCTGGCGACAGCTTCTATATGCAGGAGGGCAAAGCCGTTCTTCCACTTGGGACACTAACCGTTGAGGAAACAAAAGCTCCAAACGGCTACTTGTTAGACGGTGCATATATGCAGGCTGGCGATAAGTCCGAACAGATAAAAGGCTTATATGTAACACAGATTACCGAGGACGGCGACCTTGCCGTATTATCTGGAAGTAACCAGTTTTCCGTATCAGACAAGGTTATCCGTGGCGGTGTCAAAATTCAGAAACGAGATTTAGAAACGGGCGATACAAAGCCACAAGGAAGTGCCACTCTGAAAGATACTGTCTTTGACATCATTTCCTTAAATGATAATTCTGTCTTGGTTGAGGGCAAGCTATACAAGAAAAATGAAGTCGTAAAAACTATTCGTACAGATATTGAGGGTGTCGCTTCTACTTCTGCTGACCTCTTACCTTATGGAAAATTCCGTATCGTTGAAAGTGAAGCTCCAAATGGATATTTGACAGACGGTGCAAAACCGATTGATTTTACAATCACAGAAAATGGAAAAATCGTGGACTTAACCGACAAAGCCCATTCTATCTACAATCAGATTAAGCGTGGAGATATTGAGGGCGTAAAAATCGGTGCAGGCACACACAAGCGTCTTGCTGATGTTCCCTTTAGGATCACAAGCAAGACAACGGGCGAAAATCATGTAGTGGTAACTGATGATAACGGGCAATTCTCCACTTCTGCTGAATGGGCTTCTCATAAGCACAATACAAACGCAGGAAAGACCAGTGAGGACGGTGTGTGGTTTGGAACTTCTGAACCAGGCGACAGCAAGGGTGCATTACCTTATGACACCTACATCATTGAAGAAATGCGTTGCAACAGTAACAAAGGCTTTGAACTTATCCCACCTTTTGAAATCGTGGTAGCAAGAAATAATCTTGTGATTGATTTAGGGACTTTGACTGACGAATACGAAAAAGAAATCTCTATCCATACCACAGCGACCAGCAAAGACGGCGAAAAGACTATCCTTGCAGGAAAAGAGGTTACAATCGTTGATACTGTCAAACTAGACGGACTTACAAAAGGCACAAAGTATCAGTTGAAAGGCTGGCAGATGTTAAAGGAAGAAAACGCCGAGCTTATCATTGACGGGAAATGTGTAGAAAACGATTATACCTTTGTCGCTGATGATGAAGAAATGAAAGTGGAAATTTCCTATACATTCAATGCGTCTGCTTTAGGTGGCAAAAACCTTGTTACCTTTGAAGAATTATATGATTTCAGCAATCCAGACGAACCCGTAAAAGTTGCAGAACACAAAGACATTGAGGACGACGGGCAAACGGTACTTATCACAAAGCGTATCATCAAGATACATACTACCGCTACCGATAAGGACGGCAACAAAGAGCTTAAAGCAGGAAAAGACGTTACAATCATTGATACCGTAACCTTAGAGGGCTTAGAAGTCGGTACACAGTACAAACTTGTGGGCTGGCAGATGTTGAAAGAAGAAAATGCAGAACTTCTTATCAATGGAAAACGTGTGGAAAGTGATTACACTTTTATTGCTGACAGCGAAACTATGAAAGTGGAAGCTGCTTTTACGTTTGACGCTACTTCTCTTGACGGCAAACAGCTTGTAACTTTTGAGGAATTATACGATTTAAGCAATCCAGACGAGCCGAAGAAAGTTACCGAGCATAAGGATATTGAGGATAAGGGACAGACGATTACTTTTAAGGAAAAGCCAGAAGAACCAGAGAAACCCGAAACACCACCGACACCGGAAAAGCCTAACAGACCTAGCGACAGTCCTAAAACGGGCGACAGTACAAATGTAATGGCATTTATCGTGATGTTGCTTGCGTCTGCTGGTGGACTGGCTGGAACATATCTTTACAAACGCCGTAAAATGAAGAAATCATAAGGCGGTAACGGTATGAGAAAAGGAAAATCACGCTCTCCGCCGAAGCTGTCAAACGGCAGATTTTTGCTTATTCTGGCTTGTCTGCCTACAACCTGCAAGAACACGGATAGTCAAGGGTGCGTAAGCATTGATTTTACCCTTTACTATCTGGGGGATTGCTGGTACTTCCCAAACCGCCAGAATAAGAAATCACAATTAAAAAACTTATCAAATATAGAAAGAAACGAGGTAAAACAATATGGAAATGAAATATGTCGTGCCAGATATGGCACAGTCTTTTGGAACTCTTGAATTTGCAGGCGAAAGCGAGCCAGTCTTTGAAAGAGATAAAAATAATCGCAGAGTCTTAGCCAAACGAAGCTATAACCTTTATTCCGACGTACAGAAAGGCGAAAATGTTGTGGTAGAAATTCCCGTGCAGGCTGGCGAAAAGAAGTTCAAGTATGAGCAGAAAGTAAAACTTGTCAATCCGAAGTTATATGGCAGAGGTTACGCAATCGGGGATATGGGACATACCGATTATGTGTTGCTTGCTGATGATATTGTAGCAGTTGAAGAAAAGTAAAGGAGTGAAGAATTTATGAGATTATCAAACGGGTTTGTTATTGACAAAGAGAAAACATTTGGAGAATTAAAATTTACAGCGGTGCGTGATGTGTTCTTGCAGAATGAGGACGGGACACCGAGTACCCAGCTTAAAAAGCGTATCTATGATTTGAAGTGCAGTCTGCATGGTGGAATTATCCCCGTGTCTGTACCGCCAGAAGTACCGTTAAGGGAATTTCCGTACAATGCAGTTGTGGAGCTTGTCAATCCAGTAGCCGATACGGTATCACGAAAGACTTATACGGGTGCAGATGTGGACTGGTATGTAAAGGCAGAGAATATTGTGTTGAAAAATAAAGGCAATCAGAACGCAGGCAGTCCACAGAACCATACACCGCAGGGACAGCCGAAAAAATAGGCTTACTGAATAGATTTTCATTGTAGCGGATATATGGAACTGTTATAATATGGGTATGAAGAAACGGACAAATAATAAGGTGTAAAGGAGACCAGCTATGAAAGATAAAAACATTTTAATTTGTGTGGGAATAATTATTTATATTGCTATGTCTGGAATTGATAGATTTGTTTATCATATACCTAATATTATTTATATACCAGTTGCAATTCTTGGTATTGCTTTAATTTTAATTGGCTTTTTCAAAGATAAATTTAAACAAGAAAATTTCGATTTATAGAACTGAAAATTAAAGATTTAGAAAAGGTGGTAAATATGATAGGGCTAATACTAGGTAATATAATGGTGGTTTTAGGGGTATTCAGTATTATCAAAGGTAAATTGCCCCTTATCAAAAGATATAATGGGGTAAAAAACATAAAGCTACATTCAAGAATTGAGGGAACAGCTATATTATTAGTAGGAATTATGCTGATTTTTCAATGTTTTATATCACTAGGAAATGTTGAAATAGTTATCATTATTTTATCAATTTGTATTTTTTCGTTGATACTAGAAATTGCATTAAAAGTAATATAAAATTCCCATTTGCAAAACTTCATATCCATACACACAAAGCAGTTAGTCTTAGGATTGACTGCTTTTTTCGTACCCAGAAAGGAGTGATTGATTTATGCGTAAGATTTGGAATAAAGGACACCGTATCAGAGCCAGCGACAAGCACCTTGTCTACCACTTTTCCATAGGGATGCTTCTGGTGGTATTCGTGGCGGTTCTTTTGCTACTCAATATCAAACAGCTTATGCGTACTGATTGGGAGCATTTCAGCTTGTTAGAAAACGGCTTGACGCTCTCCCCTTACAACTTCATAACCATATTGATAGCGACGGGTGTTTGTGCATTGGTCGCTTTTCTATATTACCGCTTCTGTTACGACAGTTTCAAGAAGCTCCTGCACCGTCAAAAGCTGGCAAGAATGGTACTGGAAAATAAGTGGTATGAAGCCGATACCGTACAAGACAGCGGTTTTTTTACTGACCGGCAAAGCAGATCAAGGGAAAAAATCGTCTGGTTTCCAAAGATTTATTATCAAATGGAAAAGGGACTGCTTCATATCCGCTGTGAAATTACGCTGGGGAAATATCAAGACCAGCTTTTACGGTTAGAGGATAAATTGGAAAGTGGCTTGTATTGTGAACTGACCGACAAGACCCTGCACGACGGCTATATCGAATATACCCTGCTTTATGATATGATAGCGAACCGTATTACCATTGATGAAGTACGGGCAGAAAACGGCAGTCTTAGGCTGATGAAAAATCTTGTCTGGGAATATGACGCACTCCCTCACGCTCTTATCGCTGGTGGGACGGGTGGCGGTAAAACTTATTTTCTGCTGACGCTCATTGAAGCCCTACTGCATACCAACGCTGTCCTTTACGTCTTAGACCCGAAAAATGCGGACTTAGCAGACTTGGGGACAGTTATGGGAAATGTGTATCACACCAAAGAAGAAATGATTGATTGCGTCAATGCCTTTTATGAGGGCATGGTACAGCGAAGCGAGGAAATGAAGCGACACCCGAACTATAAGACGGGCGAAAACTACGCCTATTTGGGACTGCCACCCTGCTTTCTTATCTTTGATGAATATGTGGCATTTTTTGAAATGTTGGGGACGAAAGAAAGCGTGAGCTTACTTAGCCAGTTAAAGAAAATCGTTATGTTAGGGCGACAAGCAGGTTATTTCCTTATCGTAGCCTGCCAGCGTCCAGACGCAAAGTATTTCTCGGACGGTATCAGAGATAACTTCAATTTCCGTGTGGGACTTGGGCGTATCAGCGAATTAGGTTACGGTATGCTGTTCGGTTCAGATGTGAAAAAGCAGTTTTTTCAGAAGCGTATCAAGGGGCGTGGCTATTGTGATGTGGGAACAAGTGTTATAAGTGAATTTTACACGCCTTTAGTCCCGAAAGGACATGATTTTCTACAAGAAATCGGCAGGCTGGAAGAAAAAAGGACTGCAAGCAACGAAAGCTGACAGTCCTACTTCAATTTCAATATGTCGTTTGGGGAACATTCCAGAAAATCACAGAGCTTTGCAAGGATTGTAAGGTCAATTCTGGAAACTTTGTTCTTGCAATAGTTATTAAGCTGTGTCCGCTGTAATTTACACGCTTCACAGACTTTGTTTTTGCTGATATTCTTCTCTTTCAAAAGATTTTCTAAATCAATATATACCTTCATACGCTGTACCTCGTCTTTTCTTTGAATTATAAGATACAACTGTATTGATAAATAAGATGTATTATCGTAGACTGTATTATAATACACCCTACAAGAAAGGACAGTAACAGTATGTGCAAAAAGAGAAAAATAATAACAATCACGGTACTTTTTGTGCTGGGAGTGGCGGTTTCCTATCTGCAATGGGGACGTGAGATTGATGTAGTAGGAAGTATGGGGACTTCATCAGAAAATTTCCATGAAGAACACGTTACCTTTACGCTCAACCGTCTTATCATTACAGATAAAGAAAAGTGTGCAGAGGAAATCATCAAAAAATGCAGGGAGAATGATTTTGCTTCTACTCTGTTCAGCTATGATGTGGCAAAGCCCAACGCTTTATATGGTACGGTGTACCGTTCCCGTTTTTCCATGAAAGGACAAAAGCCTTTGTTTCATTTCCGATATACACAGACAGCGGACACGCTCGGTTCATACAACATTGTTGATGATCCAGAAGCGTTCACGCTGGTAATCGAATAACGCAAGGCAGGACGGGACGGCGACGTGCGAAGCGAAAGGCGACGGCACGGACTAGCCGTTGCTGGTGTGGCGTAAGCCACGCCAGCAGGTAAAACCCCTCGGTATCTAACAGAGGGGTACGTTTGCAAATAGACAATAGACAAAAAACATAGGAAACATAAGGTTTCTGGCATGGTTTTCTAGCAAAAATCGGCTGTGAAGTCGCCTTAAAAAACTTCACACTTTACAGATTGGGGGTATGGTTCTGAATGAAGAACAATGGATAAAAGAATTACGGGAGAAACGGATTGCTTACGGTATCTCACAAGGCAGGCTGGCGGTGGCTTCTGGTATCACAAGAGAATATCTCAACAAGATAGAAAGCGGAAAAATGAAGCCGTCAAAGGAACTTCTGGAAACTCTGTATAAAGAACTGGCAAGGTTCAATCCAGAAGCACCGCTTACCATGCTGTTTGATTATGTGAAAATTCGTTTTCCCACGCTGGATATACAGCACATCATCAAAGATATATTAAAACTGAATATCAACTATATGCTCCATGAAGATTACGGACATTACAGTTATACGGAGCATTATTCTTTAGGGGACATCTTTATCTATACGTCGGCTGACGAAGAAAAAGGTGTCCTTTTAGAGTTAAAGGGGCGTGGTTGCAGGCAGTTTGAAAGTTACCTGCTGGCACAGCAAAGAAGCTGGTATGACTTCTTCATTGATGCACTCGCAGACGGTGGCGTGATGAAGCGTATCGACCTTGCTATCAACGACCATACGGGCATTTTGGATATTCCAGAGCTTGCGGAAAAATGCAGGAAACGGGAATATATTGGAAAGTCCAGAAGCTATAAGTTTTACCAGTCGGGCGAGCTTATCAAGCACAGAGAGGACGACAGAGAATATATGGGGCGTACCCTTTATCTTGGTTCGCTGAAATCAGATGTGTATTTCTGTATCTATGAAAAGGACTATGAGCAGTACGTCAAGTTAGGGACACCGCTGGAAGAAGCCGACATTATCAACCGTTTTGAGATACGGCTTCGCAATGAACGTGCCTATTATGCAGTACGAGATTTGCTGACCTATTATGACGCAGAGCAGACCGCCTTTTCTATCATCAACCAGTATGTGCGGTTTGTTGATGAAGAACCAGACAAGCGGAAAAATGACTGGAAACTCAATGACCGTTGGGCTTGGTTTATCGGCGATAACAGACAGAGCTTGAAGCTGACGACAAAGCCAGAGCCTTACACCTTAGACCGTACATTGCGTTGGGTACAAAGGCAGGTAGCACCGACCTTGAAAATGCTGAAAAAGATTGATAAGGGAAACGGTACAGACTACATGGAAACAATCGAACAGCAGGCAAAGCTCACAGAAAAGCATGAAATGATAATCAAACAGCAGACGACCCCTGCAAAAGATTTGGTGGAAAGTTAGGAGTGATGAAAAAATGTGGGAATTATTAAAAGATTTACTGCTGGTATCTTTGGGAATGGGTATCGGCGTAGTCTTGATGTGTATGTTAAGTGTCGGTAAAGAAGCCGACTATGAAATGAAACAATTAAGAGAAAGCGAGGACAAATAACATGAATTTCGGTCAAAATTTGTATCAATGGTTTTTATCAAACGCACAGAGCTTAGTGCTTATGGCGATTGTGGTTATCGGTATCTACTTAGGGTTCAAGCGTGAGTTTTCCAAACTTATCGGCTTCTTGGTAGTTGCCTTGATTGCTGTCGGCTTGGTATTCAATGCTGGTGGTGTGAAAGATGTACTGTTAGAGCTGTTCAACAAGATTATCGGTGCGTAGGATTTAGATTGTATTATCAATTATGAATGTTAGAACAGAAATTTAAAAAAATGAAAATTGAAAATTTGCTTTAAATCATAATTCTATATGTATTCTTGTGTTGACAAAATGTAATGAGTACATTACAATAAAAGTAATCAGTACATTACATTTTGGAGAGGAGCGATAACTTTGATATGGAACAGAATTAAAGTTTTACGTGCTGAAAGGGACTGGACACAAGCAGATTTAGCTGAAAAAGTTGGAATTTCACGACAAGCAGTTATATCAATAGAAAAATATAAATATACTCCGTCATTAGAATTGGCATTTAAAATTGCAGAAGTATTTGGTGTTTCTATTGATGAAGTTTTCGAGCATAGGGAGGACAAATAGTATGAATGAGCAAATTATTATCTTGATTTTTCTTGTTTTAGCATTAGGAGCAACGTTGTGGCTTTATATATTGAAAGCAAAAAAGCAAGTTGAATATAAGGGTGATGAACGCTGGTTGACGATACAGCTAAAAGCAAATCAGTCTGCTAATATAGCAAATTGGACATTGATTATATTATTAGCGATTGCAACATCAGTACCATTATTTATAGATATTCAAATTATGTTTACACTTGACCGAGTAATTCTTTTTGGAGAACTTTTTATTGGTTTGCGTAATTTGCTTGAATTGCTTGCAATTATGTATTTTGATAAACAGTTATAAATCATTAGGAAAATATGATAATTTTATACACCTATACACAAAGCAGTTAGTCTTAGGATTGACTGCTTTTTTCTTACCAAAATTTCAGATTGGAGTGATGAAATGAACGATATTTTTAAGGATATGCAGGTAAAAGTCGGCTGTGAATACATTTCTGACCTGCCCTCTCATAAGCGTAAAGTGTGGCAGAAAATGAAACGACTGAACCCTGCCGACTATGAAGAAAAACAGTTAGAAAATTTTTCAAAGTATGTGTTTGGTATGTCGTACCAGACCTTAAAAGATGTGATGAACCAGCAGAAAGGACGTGAGGAACAATGCAGGAAACAAGGGTACTGGTGGAAACGAGAGGAACAACTGACGAAGAAACAATATCATACTGGTTTGAACTGCCGATAGATATTGCAGAGTTTGAAGAAAAGTTAGGTGTCGGTGCAGAAAGTGGGGATTACCGCATTATCGAAAAGGTGTTGCCTTATGCTGATGAAGTCCACGAACATACAAGCGTGTATCAGCTCAATGAATTAGATTTTATGTACCGCCAGCTTTCAAGTGATATGCAGGAAGTATATACAGCACTTCTTACCATATATGAAAATTTAGAAGCACTTTATATTTGCAGGAACGTGATTACGGTTTATCCCGACTGCAAAAGCATGATTGATGTTGCTAGGCAAAAGCTGATGAACGACCCGACGTTCAAGCATTTATCCGAGGACTGTCAAGAATACTATTTCGATTTTGAAGCCTATGCTTCTCACTTGCAGGAACACGGGAAATTTTTAGTAACAGAACACGGTATCTTTGAACTGCCAGAGTAGGAAATGAGGTGGTGCTTATGATTGATGATATGGCGGTTTATATTGCTAATCTTGGCAAATACAATGAGGGCTATTTAGTCGGTGCTTGGTTCACATTTCCTATTGACGAGGAAGATGTAAAAGAAAAAATCGGCTTGAATGAACAGTATGAGGAATACGCTATCCATGATACCGATAACTTCCCGATTGCGATTGGCGAGTATGTTTCCATTGAAGAACTGAACTCTATGTATGAAATGATAGAGGAACTTCCCGACTATATCGTAGAATGTCTGGACGAATTTATCAGCCACTACGGGACGCTGGAAGAAGTCGTGGAACACAAGGACGATATTTATTATTATCCAGACTGTGAAACCATGACAGACGTTGCCTATTACTACATAGACGAATTGCAGGCACTTGGGGATATTCCACCCAGCTTACAGAATTACATTGACTATGAAGCCTACGGGCGAGATTTGGATATGGGCGGTTGCTTCATTGAAACAAGCCGAGGTATGTGCGAGATACCATATTAACGCTGGAAGATCAGCGACAAGCATTGTTGCTACTGACAGCGTATTTCTCTTTAAGGGACAGTCTGAAAATGGCTGTCCTTTTCTCTTTGAAGAACTTACGAAAGGAGCTGAAAGAACTTGAAAAAGATTAAAAGCTACACGGGTATCTGGAACGTGGAAAAAGTCTTATATGCAATCAATGATTTTAACTTGCCCTTTCCCGTTACTTTTACACAGATTACATGGTTTGTGATTACGGAATTTATCATCATTCTGTTTGGGGATATTCCCCCACTTTCCATGATTGAGGGAGCATTTCTCAAATATTTTGGTATTCCCGTTGCTCTCACTTGGTTCATGTCGCAGAAAACCTTTGACGGAAAGAAGCCGTACAGCCTTTTGAAATCACAGATAACCTATGCCCTGCGACCAAAAATCACTTATGCAGGAAAAGCCGTAAAACTGCATAAGCAGATACTCAATGAAACAATCACGGCAGTAAGGAGTGTGAACTATGTTCCCGATAAAATATATTGACAATAACCTTGTCTGGAACAAGGACAATGAGGTATTCGCCTACTATGAGCTGATACCGTACAACTATTCTTTCTTATCCGCAGAGCAGAAATTTATCGTGTATGACAGCTTTCGACAGCTTATCGCACAGTCCCGTGAGGGTAAAATTCATGCCTTGCAGATTGCCACAGAAAGCTCAATCCGCAGTATGCAGGAACAGTCAAAGAAGCTGGTAACTGGAAAATTAAAGGAAGTTGCCTATCAGAAGATAGACGAACAGACCGAAGCGTTAGTATCTATGATTGGGGACAATCAAGTGGACTACCGCTTTTTTCTTGGCTTTAAGCTCATGGTTACGGAAGAACAGTTCAATCTGAAGAACATCAAAAAATCGGCGTGGCTGACGTTCACGGAATTTCTCCATGAAGTGAACCACACGCTGATGAATGATTTTGTTTCCATGCCGAATGATGAAATCAACCGTTACATGAAAATGGAAAAGTTACTGGAAAATAAAATCTCCCGTCGCTTTAAGGTGCGTCGCTTGGAAATCAATGATTTTGGGTATCTCATGGAACATCTTTACGGCAGGGACGGTATCGCCTATGAAGATTATGAGTACCAGCTACCAAAGAAAAACTACAAGAAAGAAACGCTGATAAAATACTACGACCTTATCCGTCCGACAAGGTGTGTGATTGAAGAAAGCCAGCGATATTTACGCTTGGAACATGAGGACAAGGAAAGTTATGTGTCCTATTTTACCGTCAATGCGATTGTCGGCGAGCTTGATTTTCCGTCAAGTGAAATCTTCTATTTCCAGCAACAGCAATTCACATTCCCCGTTGATACTTCTATGAATGTAGAAATTGTGGAAAATCGAAAAGCATTAACGACAGTCCGCAACAAGAAAAAGGAATTGAAAGACCTTGACAATCACGCTTATCAAGCAGGAAGTGAAACCAGCTCAAATGTGGTGGACGCATTAGACAGCGTGGACGAACTGGAAACGGACTTAGACCAGAGCAAAGAAAGTATGTATAAGTTAAGCTACGTGATACGGGTGTCTGCACCCGATCTTGACGAGCTGAAACGCCGTTGTGATGAAGTCAAGGACTTTTACGACGACCTCAATGTAAAGCTGGTGCGTCCTGCTGGGGATATGCTGGGGCTTCATTCTGAATTTTTACCTGCCAGCAAGCGATATATCAATGACTATGTACAGTATGTAAAATCAGATTTTTTAGCTGGGCTTGGTTTTGGTGCGACACAGCAGTTAGGGGAAACTACGGGTATCTATATGGGCTATTCCGTTGATACGGGAAGAAATGTGTACCTGCAACCGTCTTTAGCTTCGCAGGGCGTAAAAGGCACAGTTACAAATGCCCTTGCGTGTGCTTTTGTCGGTTCGCTTGGCGGTGGGAAGTCGTTCTGCAACAATCTTCTGGTGTACTACTCTGTTCTCTTTGGGGGACAAGCGGTTATCCTAGACCCAAAATCAGAGCGTGGCAACTGGAAAGAAACGCTCCCAGAGATAGCCCATGAGATAAACATTGTCAATCTCACAAGCGAAAAAGAAAATGCAGGACTTCTTGACCCATTCGTGATTATGAAGAATGTAAAAGACGCTGAAAGTCTGGCAATCGACATCTTGACATTCCTTACAGGTATTTCCTCTAGGAACGGCGAAAAATTTCCCGTGTTACGAAAAGCGGTACGTTCTGTTACCCAGAGCGACAGTCGGGGCTTGCTCCATGTGATAGACGAGCTACGCCGTGAAGATACGCCCATATCAAGAAATATCGCAGACCATATCGACAGCTTCACGGACTACGACTTTGCACATCTGTTGTTTTCAGACGGTACGGTGGAAAATGCAATCAGCCTTGATAACCAGCTCAATATCATTCAAGTAGCCGACCTTGTACTGCCAGATAAGGACACGACCTTTGAGGAATACACGACTATTGAATTATTGTCGGTGTCTATGCTGATTGTGATTAGTACCTTTGCCCTTGATTTTATCCATTCGGACAGAAGTATTTTTAAGATTGTCGATTTGGACGAAGCGTGGGCGTTCTTAAATGTGGCACAAGGAGAAACGCTCTCTAACAAGCTGGTTCGTGCTGGACGAGCTATGCAGGCAGGCGTTTATTTCGTTACACAATCTTCTGGGGACGTGGCAAAGGAAAGTCTGAAAAACAATATCGGCTTAAAATTCGCTTTCCGTTCTACTGACATCAACGAGATAAAACAGACCTTAGAATTTTTCGGTATCGACAAGGACGATGAAAACAACCAGAAACGGCTTCGTGATTTGGAGAACGGACAATGCTTATTGCAGGACTTATACGGACGTGTCGGTGTGGTACAGATACACCCAGTTTTTGAAGAACTGCTACACGCCTTTGATACCAGACCGCCCGTACAGAGAAATGAGGTGGAGTGATGAAAGAAAGGATAAAAGGTGTGTTCACAAAAAAGAAGATTTTCCACTTCCTCAAAATGGCTCTGTTCGTGGTGGCACTCTCCCTTATCCTGCTTTCACTTCTGGGGACGGTGGCTCATGCGACAGGGCTTGTGGACGATACCATAAACGCAGAAAATCTTTACTCAAAATATCCCCTTTCCAACTACCAGCTTGATTTTTATGTGGATAATAGCTGGTCGTGGCTTCCGTGGAACTGGCTGGATGGTATCGGAAAATCGGTACAGTACGGGCTTTACTGCATTACCAACTTTGTCTGGACGATAAGCCTTTATTTAAGCAATGCCACGGGCTATGTGGTGCAGGAAGCCTACAAACTGGACTTCATCAATGATATGGCAGACAGTATCGGAAAGAGCATACAGACCCTCGCAGGTGTTACCGAAAATGGCTTCGGGAGTACGGGATTTTATGTAGGTTCTCTATTACTGATAATTTTAATCATTGGTATTTATGTTGCCTATACGGGACTGATAAAAAGAGAAACCAGCAAAGCAGTTCAAGCGGTTATCAATTTTCTTGTGGTGTTCGTACTGTCCGCTTCGTTTATCGCCTATGCTCCCGACTACATCAAGAAGATAAATGAGTTTTCATCGGACATCAGTACCGCTTCTTTGGACTTGGGAACAAAAATCATGCTCCCTAACTCTGACAGCGAGGGCAAGGACAGCGTGGACTTGATACGGGACAGCTTATTTTCTATTCAAGTGGAACAGCCGTGGCTACTTCTGCAATTTGGCAACAGCAACGCAGAGGAAATCGGAACAGACCGTGTCGAAGCTCTTGTATCGGCAAGCCCAGAGGACGAGGACGGAAAGACCAGAGAGGAAGTCGTGAAAACAGAAATCGAGGACAACGACAACAACAATCTGACAATACCGCAGGTCGTGAACCGTTTAGGTATGGTGTTCTTCCTACTGTTCTTCAATTTAGGGATAACGATATTTGTATTCTTGCTTACGGGCATGATGTTGTTTAGCCAGATACTTTTTATTATCTTTGCAATGTTTTTACCTATCAGTTTTCTACTTTCCATGATACCGAGTTATGAAAGCATGGCAAAGCAGGCAATCGTAAGGGTGTTTAATACCATAATGACACGGGCAGGAATAACGCTCATTGTAACGGTGGCGTTCAGCATTTCCAGTATGTTTTATAACATATCCACGGACTATCCGTTTTTTATGGTGGCGTTCTTGCAGATAGTATGTTTCGCTGGTATCTACATGAAGCTGGGCGACTTAATGAGTATGTTCTCTTTGAACGCTAATGACAGTCAAAGCATGGGACGACGCATATTCCGCAGACCATATCTGTTTATGCGACATAGGGCTAGAAGCATGGAGCGACGCATGGCTAGAGCTGTTAGTCATGGAAGTATGGTTGGAGCTGGTACGGGTGCAGTTACGGGGGCTATGCTATCGGGGAATGGTTCTTCAAGGAGTAATCCTCAAAAAGACAAACATACCTTTTCACGAAGCAACACTTCTTCCAGCTTTGGAAATCGTGCAGGCTCAAAGGTGGGTGCTGTCTTAGATACGAAAAATAAAGTGAAAGACAAGGCAAATGCTGTCAAAGAAAACATCAAGGATATGCCGACACAGACCGCTTATGCGGTATATTCCGCAAAGGAAAAGGCAAAGTCCAGCGTATCAGATTTCAAGCGTGGCATGGTGCAGGAACAGCAGTCCAGACAGACGGGACGATTGGAAAAGCAGGAGCAACGCAGGCAGAATATTGCTGACAAGCGTATGGAGCTTCAAAAAGCACAAGAAGCAAGGCAGGCACAGCGAAAGGCTGACGGATCAGCGACAACGGGAGCTACCCGTCCCCATGAGCGACCAGCCACAGCTTCAACCATTCCAAAGCCGAGTGTGGAAAAAATGCAGGAAGTCAAACGCCCTGCCACAGCGACCACTTCAAAGATAAGTGAGCCAGTCAAGACAACTGTTATCAAAGAGCGTCCGTTATCTTCTGGTGCTTCTGATAAGAAAGCGACCCAGTCGGCACAGCCAGTACATAGGCAGAATGTAGAAAAAGTGGTATCGCAGGAAACACGCCAGAATTACAAAGCAGAGCGTACCACAAAGGCACAGACCTTTGAACAATCAAAGCGTACAACGGAACATACCGAAAAGAACCGTAACCTTGTAATGAAGAAAGGACAGAAGAAAAAATGAAACTGAAACATATCGCTCTTATTGGCAGTCTGTTTCCTATCCTCTTTTCTCTGGTGCTGTTCTTTGGTGTCCTCATTAGTGCGGACAGCGACGACGAAAACAGCAACTTTTCTTCTGGCATTACGGGTATGAATTTATCCGCAGAAGTTTTGAAACATCAGCCTATGGTGGAAAAATACGCCAGAGAAAACGGTATCTCCGAGTATGTCAATGTGCTACTTGCTATCATTCAAGTAGAAAGTGGCGGTACGGCAGAAGATGTTATGCAGAGTTCGGAAAGTTTGGGACTACCACCCAACTCTTTAGATACAGAAAGTTCAATCAAGCAGGGGTGTAAATATTTTGCGTCCCTGCTTTCTTCCTGCCAAAATCAAGGTATCGACGACTTGAATGTAGCGATACAGTCCTATAATTATGGCGGTGGTTATGTGGGATATGTGGCAGGAAAAGGAAAGAAATATACCTTTAATCTTGCAGAGAGCTTCGCCCGTGAGAAATCGGGTGGAAAGAAAGTAACCTACACCAACCCGATAGCCGTTGCAAAGAACGGGGGCTGGCGGTATGGCTATGGAAATATGTTCTATGTGGAATTAGTCAATCAGTATTTAACTGTTCCGCAGGTATCGGGAGAGCTGGCACAAAAGGTAATGAATGAAGCGTTAAAATATCAAGGCTGGAAATATGTGTATGGCGGTAGCAATCCCAACACTTCCTTTGACTGCTCGGGACTGACGCAATGGTGTTATGGAAAAGCTGGTATCTCCTTACCGAGAACAGCACAAGCACAATATGACGCTACCCAACATCTTCCGCTTTCGCAGGCAAAGGCTGGGGACTTGGTGTTTTTCCATTCTACCTATAACGCTGGTACTTATGTAACGCACGTTGCAATTTATGTAGGGAATAACCAGATATATCATGCAGGCGACCCGATAGGATATGCAGACCTAAGTAGTAGTTACTGGCAACAGCACTTAATCGGTGCAGGACGAGTAAAACAATAGAAAGGACTTGAAAATATGTTTAAGAAGAATAAGAAACAAACAGAAACTATCAAAGAACCAAAAGAAAAAAAGGTGCGTACTGTTAAGGTAGGCACACATAAGAAAACCGTGATTGCGTTGTGGGTGGTGCTTATCGCAAGCGTAAGCTTTGGAGTGTATAAGAATTTTACGGCTATCGACCAGCACACCACCCATGAAAAAGAAATCATTGAGCTTCGCTTGCAGGACACCAACGGGATTGAAAATTTCGTGAAGAATTTTGCGAAGTCCTACTACACATGGAATAACAACAAAGAAGCGATTGAAGCAAGGACGCAGGCAATCAACGGTTATCTGACAAAGGAATTGCAGGACTTGAATGTTGATACAATCAGAACGGATATACCGACCAGCTCCACGGTTACAAATGTGATTGTATGGAGTATTGAACAGTCGGGAACGGACACTTTTTTTGCTACCTACGAAGTAGATCAGCAGATAAAAGAGGGAGAACAGACAAGCAATGTGAAAGCAACCTATACCGTAAAAGTCCATGTAGACGCTGACGGGGATATGGTAATCGTTCAGAACCCTACCCTTGCACCAGCAATCGAAAAATCGGACTATGAGCCAAAGACACCAGAAGCAGACGCAAGCGTAGACGCTGATACCGTAAACGACGCTACCGCATTTCTGGAAACATTCTTTAAGTTGTACCCGACAGCTACGGAAAAAGAGCTTGCTTACTATGTATCTGGAAATGTGATTGAGCCTATCGGCAGGGACTACCTTTATTCTGAATTGGTAAACCCTATCTTTACAAAGGACGGGGACAATGTAAAAGTCAAGGTAGCTGTGAAATTCCTTGATAATCAGACAAAAGCGACACAGGTATCACAGTATGAGCTTGTACTACATAAGGATAGCAACTGGAAGATTGTAGGATAAAAAGTCCATAAAGGTTGTTATACTCCCACATACTACTTATTGTTTTAATTTTGTTAGATACAATGAAATCTATAAATTCCATAATGTAATATATACTTGACATTATGGAATTTATAATATATAATTCATGTATAAACAGAAAGAAAGGAGCATTAAGTGAAATTGTGAAGAATAAAAGAATAAAAATTGCTAGACTTGAGTGTGATATGAGTCAAGAAGATTTAGCAAAAACAGTAGGTGTAACACGTCAAACAATCGGATTGATTGAAGCTGGAAATTATAACCCGACACTTAAACTTTGTTTAGCAATCTGTAAAGCACTTAATAAGACTTTAGACGATTTATTTTGGGAGGAATAAAAGCATGAAAACAAATAAAATTAAAGATGAACGTATCATTCAATTAAATAACAAAATTCAGAGTGAAGCATTTATTTTGGTTATTGCTATTTTAGCACTATCTATTTTTATAAAAGCATATATGCTAGATATGGGAGTACGAGAATATTTAACAGAAATGATTGTTATGATTGTTTCGATAGTGTATCTTTCAATCAGAGGTGCAATGGTTGGATACAGTTCTATGGATAACTTATATTTTGGGAAAAAATTTAAGGTAATTTCTACTTTACTATTAGCAGTTCTGATTACCATTTTTAACGGAATTAGAAATTATACTATGTATGGGGAAAAATATACTGGAATATTGGACGTACATTTTCTTGCTGTAATAGGTATTACTTTTATTTCTTCTCTCATTTTTGTTACTTTAATTTTGGGGGCTGTATATTCTATTGAAAAAATAGGACAAAAACGACTTGAAAAACAATTTGATAATGACGAGGAATAACTATGTTAGGGCTTAGAAAACGTGATATTAAAAAGACATTAAAAGCTGGTACAAAAGCTGGCGGAGTATCATTGTCTGATGTTCGGGCGGATATTGAAGCAACGATTGATGAAGCTATGAATAGCACCGACCCAGAAGTGCAGGCAAATTTCAAAAAGTATTTTAGAAATAAACGCCCTACACCAGAAGAATATATTTACAAGATTACGAAAAAAACAAAGGTGTAATAAAAATCAAGTGCTGTAAGGGGGCTTGGGTCATGGAAAGTTTTAAGCATAATCTTATACGGTCATACACTACCTAACAGCATTTTATCAACAACTGAATATCTCACAGCTTTAATAGCTCGTACAGACTATATGTTTTGTGCGGGCTTTTTTTGTACCCGAAAAAATTTTTTCACTTTTTTTCAAATTCATGCAACAAATCACACCTTGCTGTACAGATATGGTGCGGAAAGAGGGATTAACACTTTTCACGTCATAACGGAAAGGGGGTGTGATGATATGAAACCGTCGGACTTCCAAAAGACAATACAATGTCAATTTGACTGCAAGCTCAAACGTGTAGTGAAAGGCATTGTCCGTAATTATCGCAAAGAATTAAAGCGACGAAGAAATAAGGAAATTTCCTATTGTGAACTTCCAGAAATCGTCGTGGAAAAGCTGGCAGTCTGGGACGAATACGAAAGCGATTATACCGCCTTTGATGTATGTGGTATTGAGGTTCGTGTCCTTGATGATGATTTAGCAGAAGCGATTAAGTATCTGTCTGAAAAAGACAGAGAAATCTTGTTGATGTATTTCTTCTTAGGCATGAGCGATACAGAAAGCGGCGACAGATTAAAGATTAACCGTTCAACGTCGTTCCGAAGTAGGAAGAACTCACTTGAAGAAATCAAGAAAAAATTAAAGGAGAACATGAATGATGAATAACACACGCCCGTCATTTTACCTTATCTCGTCGGCTGTGGACGGCAACGTAAATTCGATTGAAAAGATACTAGCATTGTATGACCCGTACATATCAAAATGTTGTTTGCGTCCGTTCTACGACAGATATGGTAATGTCTGCATAGTCGTAGACATGGAATTAAAAGGACGTATCAGAGAAGCACTTATCAAAATGATTTTGGACTTTGATATTCCTTTAGAAACCGAAGAATAACAAGCAGTAATCGCAGAGCATGATTTGTTCAATCCCCTCTTTCCTGCTCTGCACCTGCTTTTACATGAAAGCAACACGCTTTCGCCACAGCTCTTTGACAACTGAATAAAGCAGACAGATACGTTTGTGAGATAGCGAGCCACGGGGACTGTACGCCACGACCTTTTCAAAAGAAAGCGAGCGACCCACGCAGTGATCCGAGAGCGACTGTTGGAAAAGTCGTTTTGCCACGACCTATCCTCGCAGAATAATGATACGTCCGCATGGTGCGGTTCTGCCCACAGGAATGGGAATAGTTGAGATACTAATGGAGCTTTCCAAAGCCGTCTGTCTGCTTCTGTAACATTGTGAAAAATACGCATATTGGATAAGCCTATGTGCGTATGTTGAGAATAGATAGCTGACTAAGGGGGCTGATAACTTGGCTAAAAAAGAACCTGCACAATATATCGTAGAACGGGAATTTTTAGGTAAATTTTCCGTAGAGGAATTGCTTGTCCGTATCGTGAAATCTCATGTAAAAAAAGGACTATCAAGAGGGTAAAACCCTTGAAAACAATGGAAAGAAGCCGTACTTTATGGTATAATATTATCATAGGTACGGCAGTTGAATAGGTGGAAAAATGATTTATCAAAAAGGTTCAAACTTATTTAACGTAGCTATTTATATCAGATTATCACGAGAGGACGGAGATAAGGAAGAAAGCGATAGTGTAGGAAATCAGAGAAAACTTTTAACAGAATATGTGAACAAGCATGATGACTTTATCTTATATGATGTTTATATTGATGACGGTTTTACGGGAACGAATTTTAATAGACCAGACTTCCATAGAATGATTGCTGACATTGAAGATAACAAGGTAAATTGTGTTGTTGTAAAAGACCTTTCCCGTTTCGGACGAGATTACATTGATACGGGGCGATATTTGGAAAGAATATTTCCAGAGCTTAATGTTCGTTTTATTTCTGTAACAGATAATATTGATAGTATGAAGCAGGCATACGATATGTTACTTCCTATTAAAAATATATTCAACGAACAGTATGCCAGAGATATTTCTAATAAAGTTCAAGCGACTGTAAAATCAAAGCAGAAAGCAGGAGAATTTATCGGAGCTTTTACAAGCTATGGTTATAAGAAATCTCCTGCAAATAAAAATAAACTTGTGATTGATGAATATGCGTCCGAAGTTGTAAAAAGAGTATTTACTATGTATACACAAGGAATAGGGAAACAAAGCATTGCAAAAATACTAAATGCAGAGGGTATCCTTTGTCCGTCGGAATATAAAAAGCTCAATGGAGAAAATTACAAAAATTGTAATCGGTTAGAAAAAACTTCTTATTGGACTTATTCTACAATTAAAGTGATGTTGCAAAATGAGATTTATATTGGAAACATGGTACAAGGAAAGAAACATCAACGTATGAGAAGCAAACAGCGTCTAATTGAGAAAGAAAACTGGATAAGGGTTGAAAATACACATGAACCGATTATAGACCGTCAACTGTGGGATAAGGTACAAAAACTGCTGACAAAAAAGCATAGGGATATTGATTTAGAAACAAATAAAAATATCTTTGCAGGTTTTATTAAGTGTGGCGATTGTGGTCGGGCAATGATGAAAAATTTCTGGCGACGTGCTGACGGAAGTAAGTCCTATTCATTCTATTGTGGAACTTACAAAAGAAGCGGAAAAGATTATTGCACTCCGCACACGCTCCCGTTTCAAGTATTGAATGATATTGTGCTGGGAGATTTAAAGCAGATTATCCGCAATGTAGAGAACTTGCAGGAACTTGTAAAATCACAATCTTTCACAGCAACAAAAATCAGAAAATCAACAGACATAGAACTGATAAAGTTAAAAGCAGAGCTTGAAAGAGTGAAGAAGTTGAAAAAGTCAATTTATGAAGATTACAAAGACGAACTGATTTCTAAAGAAGAATTTCTTTCTTATCGAGAGGACTATCAACAAAAAGAAACGCTTTACTCCAAACAGATTGAAACGCTGGAAGAAAAGAAAAAGGAAAGTGTAACAGAAGATGTTTTTGAAACACCGTGGTTAAGGCGGTTGTTGGAACTGAAAGACATTGAAGAATTAGACAGAGATATTATTGTGGAAATGATAGACCAGATAACAGTTTATGAAAACCGCAAACTTAAAATCTCATACAACTTCGGAAATGAACTGGAACATTTATTTTCAAGCGTTTACTGTGAGGACTTGGAGAAAAAGGCTATCTAATCTCAATACATTTCTAACTCCCCATATATACTGGGGAATACATATCACAATTTGCGTAAACTACAACCAGCACACTCAAACAATGATTTTGTTTTAGGGCTTTCAACAGATAAATGGAATGCTTTAAATAATGATGTCAACCAACCATTGATGAGTCGTTATACACAAACCTATACACCCGGTTCATCTATGAAACCTATTACAGCAGCTATTGGGTTAGAAACAAAGACGATTGATCCAAATAAGGATTTAGGGGCTAAGGATAAATGGCAAAAAGATTCAAGTTGGGGTAATTATTATGTGACAACATTACATGCGCCTTCCCCTAATGATTTAAAGAATGCAATCACGTATTCTGATAATGTTTATTTTGCAAGAAGTGCGTTAAATATAGGAAAAGATAATTTATTTAAGTATTATAAAAATTTGAAGATTGGTGAAAAGATTCCTTTTGAACTTGCTTTAAATAAAAGTCAGTATATCAATAAAAATCAAAAAGTAAGTGATCAATTAATTGCTGATAGTGGCTATGGTCAAGGACAAATTTTGATAAATCCACTTCAACTTGCAAGTATCTATAGTGCTTTTGTTAATAATGGATCAATCTATCAGCCACATATAGTTCAAGGACAAACAAAAACATGGATTAAAAATGTTTTTTCAAAAGAAACAACAAAAATAATAAAAGAAGATCTTATTAATGCCATTGCGGATGAAAATGGAACAGGACATGCCATCTATCATGATAATGTCATTCTTGCCGGAAAAACAGGAACGGCAGAAATCAAACAAAGTCAAAGCGATACGACAGGAACAGAACTTGGTTGGTTTACAGTCATGACGATAGATGAAAAACAACCTATTTTAATGACAACTGTCGTGGAAGATGTTAAAAATCGTGGCGGTAGTGGTTATGTTGTTGAACATACAAAAGCACCATTAGATTTATATTTATCTCAAGTAAGTGATTAACTAAATGAATGAAATTTCTAACGAAGTTTCATTCGTTTTTTAAAGAAGGGAAAAAATGGGAAAGTATCTTTTAAAGAAACTTGTGATTATTGAAACGCTTATGATTGGCATTGTTTCTTTATTTATAGTAATGAACTATTTTTCTAATAATACTATTTGGGATTTAATAATTCATGATGAACCTGAAGACGTATTACTTTATGAAAATAAGGATGCGACATCAAAAGCAAAGGTACAAATATATGAAAAATGGAGTTTGTCATTGTTTGATAGATATATCCGTGTAGATATTACCTTTAATAATTTAGAAACATATAGCTATTCAACAGTATGTTATGCAAGTGAAAATCTTGATTTTAATAATACTCAAGATGTAAATGTTAAATGGAAAAGGCATATTCCATCAATTTATATGAGGAATCATCCAACGATAACAATCAGGTCTATAATACAAAAGGAGTAGGTATGAAATATAAAGTAAAGTTATTTATTTTTGGTGTGAAAACATTTATGATATTTTGTATTGTTTCTACAATGATTTTTACCCGTATTTATAATGGCTCCTATTTTTTGATTTTTCATCAATTTGATAAACAAGAGCATCTTATTTTAAAAAAGAAAATAAGTAATCGTGATTCTATTGTTATTTTTGAAAGAGGAGAACCAGTATTCTTTGAAAAGAATCATCTAGAAATAAGATTGAGTAATAGAATTGATGTGATCGACATTGACATTGATAATGCAGGCAAACCTTTAACAAAAAAGAATATAGATATTAATCAAAGACAAGATTTTATTGAAATAACAATCCATAAAAATGATGGAAAGACAATAGTTTATAGTTTGATGAAATAATTAAAAATAAAGTGTCCAACACTTCACAATTCATTAAGAAATAATATATAATTTAGTAGAAATCATAGAAAGGATGGTAATTATATGAATGTTCAATCAGATTGTGAGTCATTATATATAAACTGTATAGAAGAATATAAAAAGAAATATAGTATAGATGATGAAAAGGTTTATGAATTATTTCATGAATATCATATTTTTGAAAATGTTCTCTTACAGCATGAATATTTACATCAAGTAAGTTTTGAAGAAGTATTTCAGTATATTGAAAAACTTATTAAACAAGATTCAAAAAAAATAACAGTGTATCATGGTAGTTGTTTTAAGTTTGATCAAATTGATTTGAACAAATCACATAATCGTAGAGATTTTGGTAAGGGATTTTATACAACAGTATTAATGTCTCAATCTAAAGAATGGGCTTATCGATTATCATTAAGAGAAAAAAAGAATAATTATTATGTATATGAATATTTGTTTGAGAAGAAAGATGATTTAAATATTAAATATTTTGATTCATTAAATGAAGAATGGTTAGAATTCATTAAAGAAAATAGAATTAAAGGCGGTTTACAACATCAATATGATGTTGTTATTGGACCAGTAGCAGACGACAATACAATGCAGACAGTACAATTATATATGTCTAATATTCTAACAGCAACAGAAGCAGTAGAAAGATTAAAATATAGTAAAGTTAATAATCAAGTTTCTTTTCATAGTGAAAAATCATTAAGTTGTTTACGATTTATAAGGAGGATGAAATACGATGCATGATATTTACTATTTTAATGGGCAAGATATTACGATGAGCGTATGTATTCAAATTCATAGAGTTATTAATCTTATTCAGGAACAAGAAAAAATTGATTTTGAAGAAGCAACGGGAAGGTTTTATCATTCTCAAACGTATAAAACACTTACTCAAGTTGAAAATGGTTTATGGGCAGAAAATGCTGAATATATTTTAGATCGTTATAACGAAGAAAAATAGGACTTCCTTAGAAGTCCTATTAGTCTTTTAGAGGCTCTAAATCATGATTATAAAGTTCAATGTTGACTTCTTCTACGGTTTGTTTTTTTAATAAGCCATTTAATAAAATAAGATCTCTGGCATTATGAGGATATAAGTCACCTGCATTATTCAAAGATAATAAGTGATTTGTTTCTTTTTGGGTTAAATTCATAGCAAGAGCTAATCGATAGATTTTATCCTTTGCATTTTTTCCTTTTTCGCCACGGATAATTTTATAAGCATAAGTTCTTTCTAATCCTGATTTTCGTATAATATCTGCTTCTTTTAAATGATATTTTTTAAACAAATGATGGATATATTCAGAAAAATCCATATCATGAATTTGTTTTAAAAGATCATCAATATCTGCTTCATTTTTTAAAGAGTTTTCTATTTCTTCTGTTAAAATCATATCATCACCTAAAAATATGATATACTATATTTTACGGAGAGACAAGATATGATAGTTTTAGAATTAGAAGTTATTAAAGAAACACCCCAAAAAAGAATTACATTAGTAAGAGAATTAGATAAAAGAAATATTTATATAAAAAAAGAATTGAAAACATATAATAAAACAATTTGGGAAAAGTTAAAACAATTAGATATAGAAGGAATACCACATATTTATTCAATAGAAGAAAATGAAGACGGTTTAGAAATCATCGAAAAATATTTAGCTTGTCAAACATTATCTGATATTTTAGATGAACATACTTTTTCAAATTTAGAAGCTTATCAAATTATAAGACAATTATGTATTATTTTAGATGTATTGCATCAACAAGATCCACAAATTATTCATCGTGATATTAAACCCGAAAATATCTTTTATGATGGAAAACAAGTCTATCTTTTTGATTTTGATATAGCTAGAAATTATATTGAAAATCAAAAAAGAGATACTACGGTGTTAGGAAGTCAAGGTTATGCAGCTCCTGAACAATTTGGTTTTTATCAAACAGATATAAGAAGTGATATTTATTCTTTGGGAGTTTTATATCATGTTTTACTTACTAATAAGTTGCCTAGAGATTATGACTTACAAGGAATAGAAAAGAGAATAATTGATAAAATGATTGCTATTGATCCTCAAGGCAGATATCAAGATGTAAAAGAAATTATTAAAGATTTAGATCAATTATTTCATATTGAAAAAAAGAAAGAAAAGAAAATCAAACATCCTAATGCTTTACCGGGATTTAGAAGTGGTAAGCTTTGGAAGATGATTGTAGCGATTATGGGTTATCTTTTATTTATATGGATTTTAATAAGTTTTAAGATTGAAAATCAACCAATAAGTCAGTATCAGTATTTTGTTTATCGCTTGATTTTAATTTCTTGGTTTATTATAACACTTTTATTTTCTACAAACTATTTATCTGTTAGGGACTATTTACCTTATTATAAGAATCATAGGATTGTTGTTAAAGTTTTAACAACGATTATTTCTTGGCTTATTTTATTATTTATCTCTATTATTATTGGAACTCTTTTAATGTATCTTTAATTGTGCCCCGAGGGGGCACCTTTTTTTATGTCTTATAAGATAGATTATAGATGTAGTCTATTTCTAAGATAAGGAGGTTATGTATGGATATAGAAGAATACCAAAGTAAAGATATAGCTGGGAAGATTCTTTATTTAGCATCATTGTTTAAGGGGATAAAAGATCATTTGGATGTATTAAATGAAAGAGAAGAGTTTAATCAAGTTGAATCACAAATATTTACGATTTTAAATGATTTAGAATTAGGTATTCATGAATTATGTATTTTATATGAGATATTAGAAAAGGAATAGACAAAAAAGAAAGGAGAGGGAATATGAAAACTTGGAAATTAGTAGCAGGTATTTTATCAATTATTTTAAGTGTATTTGTTTTTTTCAATCAGTATTAGTAGGGACTGCTAATACAATGTCAGCTAATGGAGAAGTAGGAGGAAGTGCTGGTGTTTTTGTCTCTATTTTTATGTTAGCAGGAGGAATTGTTTCAATTGCTGTAAGGAATAGTCAAAAAAATGGAGGAAATATTGCAATTATTATTTTATTTTTATTAGCGAGCCTTTTAGGATTGGGACTTGCTGGGAATTTTGGTGATTTAAATATTTGGGCTGGATGGTGTTTAATAAATGCTGTTCTAGCAATTATTTCAATTTTTAAACAAAATAAAGGAGTAAAACAATGAAGAAAATAATCAAGATAGTTTTAGTTTTGTTTGTAACACTTACATTAGGAGCATGTGGAAGTAGTGAAGAAAAAGATACAAATAAACATACAAAAACAGAAGAAAAGAAAGAAGAAAAAATATATACGATAGGTGAAACTGTAACATATACTAAAAATAGTAAAGATTTGATTCATTTTACAGTTGATTCAGTAAGAAATACAGATGATCGTAATGAATTTGCAGATAGTCAACCAGAACAAGTCATTATCATACATTATTCTTATGAAAATATAGCAAATGAAGATGATATTTATTTTTCAAGTATTAACTTTAAAGTTATTGATGAAGGTGGAAATGTCTGTGAAACTTATCCAGCTTCTATAGATACTTATCCCCAAACAGCACCTATAGGGACAAAAAGTGAAGGGGAAGAGGCTTATGGTTTAAAGCAACAAAGTTCTAAGATTAAGTTGATTGTAGAATTGGATTATTCAGGAACAAAAGCTACTTATGAATTACCAATTCAATAAAATTAAGAAATAATAAGAAATAACTGTAAACGCTTACAAAAAAGTATTGTTTTTTCCTCTAGGTGAATTTATAATTATATAGTATGGAGGAAGAAAATTATGGGAAGTACTGTCAAAAAAATTGCATTATTATCTGGTGGAGGTGACTGTCCAGGGTTAAACGCTGTTATCCGTACAATTACTAAAACTGCAATCTCTAAATATGGTTATGAAGTGATTGGATTTGTTTATGGTTATAGAGGTTTATACCATAATAATTATGTAGAACTTACTGAAGAATCGGTAGAAGATATTTATAAAGAAGGAGGAACTATTTTATATAGTTCTAATAAAGATAATTTATTTGATTATTTAGTAGATGATGGGCATGGTGGAAAAGTAAAAAAAGATGTTTCTGATGTGGCTGTTGAAAACTTGAAAAAAGATGGTGTTGATGTTTTAGTTATTTTAGGTGGAGATGGAACGCTTACAAGTGCACGTGATTTTTCAAGAAAAGGTGTCAATGTTATTGGTGTACCTAAAACAATGGATAATGATTTAGCAAGTACAGATGTTACTTATGGATTTATTTCAGCAATGTCTGTAGGTACAGAATTTATTGATCGTTTACAAACAACAGCAAAATCACATCATCGTGTTATTTGTTGTGAATTAATGGGCAGAGATGCTGGATGGATTACTTTATACGCAGGTCTAGCAGGAAATGCTGGAGTATGTTTAATTCCAGAAATTCCATTTACCATTGAAAATATTGCTAAAGCAATTAAGAAACGTGATGAAATGGGATTACCTTATACAGTAGTAGCTGTTGCTGAAGGAGCAAAATATGCTGATGGAACAAAAGTTATTGGTAAAATCGTAGAAGATAGTCCAGATCCAGTACGTTATTCAGGATTAGCTGCTAAAGTAGCTGATGATCTTGAAAAAGTAATTCCAAATCATGAAGTACGTTCTGTCAATCCAGGACATATTATTCGTGGTGGAGATATTACAGCATATGATCGTATTTTATCAATTCGTTATGGTGTGGCTGCAGTTGAACTTATTAATGAAGGTAAGTTTGGTAATGTTGTTACAATCAATGGTGATAAGATGGGATATACTTCATTAGAAGAAGTAATTGGTGCTGCTAAGGTTGGTCAACAAAAACATGTTGATCCAAATGGAGAACTTGTTAAAGCAGCTAAAGCAATTGGCATTTCATTTGGTGATGAATAATAATAGTAAAAAGAAGTTTCTTGATGAAACTTCTTTTTTATTGGACAAATAATCCAATAGAAATCAAGGTTTATATCATGTATAATACTTTTAGTAGTACATAATAATACAGATTAGGAAGTGAGTTGATTGTATGAAGTTAATACCTACAGGAATTGAAAATTTTAAAACGATGATTGATAAAAATGCATATTATGTAGATAAAACAAATCTAATTGCAGATATCTTAAATGAACAAGTTGTTTTGTATACAAGACCTCGAAGATTTGGTAAGACACTTAATATGTCTATGCTGTATTATTTCTTTTCTATCAAAGAAAAAGAAAATGCTTATTTATTCAATGATTTATATATTTCAAAAAATAAGGAAGCTTTAGAACATCAAAACAAGTATCCAACAATTTTCATTTCTTTAAAAGAAATGAAAAATTTAACTTTTGATGCACAAATTTCATCTTTTTCGAGTATCATTTACGAATTATTAGAAAAAAACTTAGAAATATTATCAGCTTCTCAATTAACTGATGCGACAAAGAAAAAACTAAATAGTTTGCATGATGAAACAACATCAATTGAAGATTTAAAATTTTCATTAAGGATTATATCTAATGCCTTATATACTTACTATCATCAAAAAGTCATTATTCTTATTGATGAATATGATGTTCCATTACAATCAGCTTATCAAAATAATTATTATGATGAAATGGTTGATTTTTTAAGAAGTGTCTTTTCTTCAGCGCTTAAAACAAATGATGCTCTAGAAAAAGGAATTATGACAGGATGTCTTAGAATATCTAAAGAAAGTATCTTTACTGGTTTAAACAACTTTAAAACTTATTCATTATTAGATGAAATGAATGAAGAATATTTTGGCTTTAATGAAAATGAAGTCAAACAGTTATTAGAAGATTATCAATTATCATCTTATATGGATGAAGTCAAAGAATGGTATGATGGTTATCTATTTGGAAATATAGAAATCTATAATCCTTGGAGTACACTCATGTATGTTGATAAAAAATCACATTTTTCTTCATATAAACCTACTTCCTTTTGGGCAAATACTAGTGGTAATGATCTTGTAGTCAATTATATCCAAAATGGTAGTGATGAACTCCATGAAGAATTTGAACAATTGATTCAAGGCAAATCCTTAGAAAAATACATCAAGCCAGAACTCACTTATCGAGAAATGGATCATATCAATAATATTTATAGTTTTCTTTTACTTACAGGTTATTTAAGAGTTATTGAAGATTTAGGAGAAAACAAATATAAACTGGTTATACCAAATAAAGAAGTCTATGAAATCTATAAGCAATCTTTTATGAGTTATTTTGAAGATTATACTTTTGTAAGAAAAGAAGATCTCTATCAATGTCTTGTTAGAGAAGATGTTGATCAAGCTAATGAAATATTAGGGGATATCTTATCAAGAAGTATCAGTTACTTTGATAATCAAGAATCTTTCTATCATGGATTTCTAGTAGGACTCTTCAGTGGTAAAAAAATCAAGTCAAATAGAGAAGCCATGCATGGAAGATTTGATTTATGTATTTTACCTAAACAAATCTTTCAAACGGCGCTTATCTTAGAATGCAAACATTCTAAGAGTGTTAAAGAACTTGTAAGTGACGCAAAAGAAGGAGCAAAGCAAATCATTGATAATAAATATGAAGATGAAATTATTAATGATGGTTATTTACATGTAAAAGGATATGGGATATCCTTTTATAAGAAATACTGTTATATTGTTAAAGCAGAAAACAGTTAAATATACATCACTTAGGAATAGCGGCTTTATGAAATAACATGATATTTTTAAAACGAAGCTAATTAGATAACATGAGGTTTTTTCGGCGTTCTAAATAATCGAGTGCTTTAGCGAAATTCGCTCTAAATTATTAGGGGGATATTGATGTTGAATCAGTATTCCTTCTAAAATATTCAGTGCTTTTTTAAGAGGAAAATTAGGATGATGTCTGGTCCTGGTTTTCCTCCTTTTATTTGTTTTCTATTTTTATTTTATTTTTTGTAGGCTCCTCTAGGATTTCCTATACGTTTTATTCTGTCTGTATGTTCATTCATTGTGTAAGTTTCATATTTGTTTTGAGAATATAGGATTCTGTTTCTTGCACGTTGAAAATTGGACATACCATTTGCATTGGATAAGATCTTCTTTACATAATTGTTTTTACCTTCACATGGTCCATTAGATATACGTCTGTCATTTATCCATGTAAAAGAGTTGAGTATTTCTTCTTTCCAATGTTCAAGCGTCACCGCAACACTTATACTTTCTTCCACATGTGTATGTTTGAATTAGAACAATTAAATATAGAAATAATCAAACAATACTTGATGAAACTCATTAATAAAGGATTGTCATCAAGTATTGTACAAAGTATTAAGAATGTCTTAAAAGTAATCTATATCACCTATGAAGATCAATATGGTTTAAACCATATTGATTTTTCATTAGTTAAAATAGAACAAGATAAAAAAGAAAATGAATATCTAACAGATAAACAATTTAATCAATTACATCAATACTGTATGAAAGAAAAGAATGATATATGTTTAAGTATCTTACTTGCTATGGATACAGGTATGATGATAGGAGAAATGTGTGCTTTAAAAGTAAGTGATATGGATTTAGATAAACAATTGATTCATATAAGTAAAAGAACACAAAGGATTAAAAATGATGAAGAGGGATCTAAAACTGTTTATGATATTTATGAAGTTGAATGGCCTATTTTAAGAGATATTACAATTCCAAAGGAGTTGTTTTTTTATTTACAAGAATATTTAGATTGTGTTGATAAAGATTGCTATTTAACTTCTTGTCAAGATGTAGTGAGTGATTTTACTAAGTTACAAAGAGGTTTAGATCGTATAGGACATATTTTAGGTTTTAAGACGACTTTTAAGGATTTAAGGAATATGTATAAGGAAAGATGTTTAAGAAGTTGTATGGATATACATATTGTAATGGAGTTATTAGGTGTTCAATCTATGAAACTATCTCTTCCAGAAAATTATAAAAGTTCTGATGAAGAAAAGAAAAAACAAATAAACAAATTATAGCCAATGGAAAGACCATTGGCTATTTTTGTATTTTAATTTTATGTTAATTATAGAGAGTTAAAGATAGTGTGCTTTAATCGATAATATCATTAACTGGGCTATGAAGAGGATGACGAACGTCATTTTCTTTATCATAGCTTATTTTATTTTGGATGTTTGTTTGATAATCTTTTTTGAATAAACAAGAAAAAATCACATTTAAAATATATTCAATTGATGTTTGTGATGCAAAAGGGGCAATCTTGGTAAAAATCTTTTCACGTGATCCAATATTTAAAATATAGTTAGCATAATGGGAAAGTCGATTATCACCAATTGAAGTTAAAACAATGATAGGTGTTTTCTTTTCTTTTAATATTTTTGCTATTTTAATAAGTTCATTAGTTTCTCCTGAATAAGAAATAATCATTGCTATTTTGTTTTCATTGGAATTATAAGACATAAAGACTTGTTCTCCAGCGAGCATTTTGAGATTAACGTTTCTTTGTATTCGCATCATTTTATGTTGGAAAGACATAGCTGCAAGTAATGAATTTCCTGTTCCATAAATATCAATATCTTTGTTTTGATCAAGTAGTTCAACGATTTGATGAAGTTGTTCAAAATCAATCAATTGGATGGTTTCCGCGATGACTTCTTGATTTAAACTAGCTAGTTTATAAGCAATCATGGAATCATTATCTTCTTCATTAAAGGGGAAATTAACATCTATACGATCTGTATGAGCTAAATCAAATTGTAATTCAGCAGAATATTTGATTTTAAAATCACCATAGCCTTCTAATCCTAATTTATGGCAAAGTCTTACAATCGTGGCTGGAGAAGTATAGGTTTTTTTAGCAAGTTCTTTAATTGAAAGATTTAAAACTTTTTCTCCCTCGTTTAATATATAATGGGCGATTTCTTTTTCTGAATGGGAGAAATCAAGCTCAAATTCTAGTTGTGTCATTATACTCATTTTATATCACCATTTATAGTATAACATGAAACAAAGTTTCATGAAATGGCTTTTATTTAAATTAAATATGAAACATTATAAAAAGGAAAGTTGAAGATATTTACTTTCGAGATGAGATGATTAAAATGTTATGTGGATATAAAAGAAGGAGAACATTTTATGGAAAGAAAATTACCAAAAGATTTTTATTGGGGTGGATCAGTTTCATCATTCCAAACAGAAGGACATAGAAATGAAGGAGGAAAAGGTTTATGTGTTTATGATGTAAGACCTATGAATCCTGAATTTTCTGATTGGAACGATGCTATTGATGAATATACTCGTTATGATGAAGATATTGCATTAATGAAAGGTATGGGATTCAACTTTTATCGTTTCTCTATTTGTTGGTCTCGTATTATTCCTAATGGAACATTAGATGAACCAGTTAATGAAGAAGGAGTTAAATTCTATAGTGATTTAATTGATAAGTTATTAGCTGCTGGTATCGAACCAATGATTACATTAGTTCATTTTGATATGCCTTATCATTTAGTAAAAGAATATAATGGATTTGCATCTCGTTATGTTGTAGATTGTTTTGAAAGATATGCTAAAGTTTGTATTGAAAGATTTGGAGATCGTGTTAAACATTGGATGTCATTCAATGAACAAAACTTACACAGTATGATGTTACGTGTATCTAATGCTGAAGTTATTCCTGAAGGTGTTAGTTATCCAAAACACTTATATCAAGTAAACCACAATGTTATGATGGCTCACTGTAAAGCTGTTCGTGCTTTAAGACAAATGCAACCAGATGCTAAATTCTGTGGAATGGGTGCTATTACTAATATTTATGCTTATGAAAATAGTCCAGAAAATAATTTCTTTGCTACTAAAGGATATAATTTATTAAATGGTTTCTTAGTTGATACATTTGCTCAAGGTAAATATCCTGATTATTGGAATGCTTATCTTGAAAACAGAGGATGGATGCCTACTTTTGAAGAAGGTGACGAAGAATTATTAAAATATACTGTTGATTATATTGCTTTCTCTTATTATCGTTCAAACACTGTTAAAACAGGTGAATTTGATTATGAAAGACCAGCTCATGAATGTGTAAATGAAAAACAAATTAAAAACCCTCATTGTGAAGCAAATGAATGGGATTGGGAAATCGATCCAGTTGGATTTAGATGGACATTAAATGATTTACATCATAGAACAGGTCTTCCAGTATTCGTTCTTGAAAATGGTATTGGTTGGCGTGAAGATATGAGTCAAGAAGAAGTAGATCAAATGTTAGCTGAAGGTCGTACAATTGAAGATGATTATCGTATTAATTATCATAGAGATCATATCAAAGAAATGGAAAATGCAATCTTTGAGGATGGTGTAGATTGTTTAGGATATATTACTTGGGGACCAATTGATATTCTAGCAAGTATGTGTAACATGGATAAACGTTATGGATTTGTTTATGTAAATAGAACAAATAAAGATTTAAGAGATATGAAACGTATTCCTAAAAAATCATATCAATGGATCAAAAAAGCATTCGAATCAAACGGTGCTGATTTAGACTAATCAACAAAAAGCCTCGATTATACGAGGCTTTTTATAATATGTGGACGACAAATGGACGACATTTTATAATTTTTCTATATATTCGACTAAAGCGGTACGTCTTTTTTCATAAATATGAGCATAAGTACTTCTTAACATATCAATAGAATGGCCTAATCTTTCAGCGACTAAGCTCTCACTAATCATAGGATTAGAAAGAAGATAACTGGCATGACTATGTCTAAACCCGTGAATCGTTATACGTTTTACATTCACGTTCTTTAAATCGTTATTGAAACGATAACGGAATGTTCCTGGCCAAGTTATAGCGATATCACCAAAAACATAATAATTGTCATTAAATCCATCTAATTTTTTCTTTCTTTCATATCTTTGTTTTAATTCTTCAACAAGTCGATTAGGAAGATCTATTGTCCTGATAGATGTTTTCGTTTTTGGAGAAGTAACTTTTCTTGATGCGGTACTAAATGAACCTCTAACACTTAATTTCTTATGTTCCAAGTCCAAATCGCACCATCTTAACGCACAAAGTTCTCCAATTCTTAATCCAGTTAAAAATAATGTATCATAAGTTTCTTTATGATCAATATTTTCAACAGTAGCAATAAATTTATTAAATTCATCTACTTCCCAAAAGTTTTCAACAGCATTTTCTTCTTTCTTCACTTCATTAGGATCTTTATAAGGCTTAGCATACTTGCAAGGATTATCATCCAATAGTTTATGATTAACAGCGAAAGTTAAAAGGCCTGACATATGTAAATATAAATTATTGGTATATTCTTGACTATAAGGACCACCATTATTGCCAGTCAAAGCTCTTTCTTTGTTCCACTTAGTAATATCAATAGTTTTTATCGTATCAATATACCTATCTCCAAAAAAAGGAATTATATGCAATCGTTCAATCATTTCATACATTCTCAATGTAGAATATTTAATAGCACTTTTCATTTCTTGATGATAAAGTTCAATTAGAGCATTCATCTTAATTCTTCCTTGGCCACCTTTAATTTTTAATAAAAACGCATCTTCTACAGCCTTTGCTTCTTTCTTAGTTTTAAAACCTCTTTTCTTATAATCATGTCGCTTTCCTGCTAAATCACGATACTTACCAGTGTAATACCATTTACCGGTCTTTTCATCTTTATGTACAGACATAAAAAACACATCCTTTCTATTTAATTTAGATGTGCTTATATGTTAAAATTAAAAACGTAGAAGCACATCATAGGTTCTTGCTTTTACACTTTTAGAACTTCCTTATTGCCAGTAAGGGAGTTCTTTTTATTTTGTTATAATTTTCTTCTTTGGAGGTGATATGCATGTCTAAAGAAGAATATATCAAATGCATCACAAGAATATTGATGCAAATTGATGATCTAGAATTGCTAGATGTTATCTATAAAGCAATACATAAACTTTATAGAAAATCTAAATAATTCAATGGGCAGCTATTGCCCATCTTTTCCAAATGCTTTTTCTAAATAATATACAAGAACTTTACGCTCGACTTTATTTAAATTTAAAAAAGCTTTGATAGCTCTAACTTCATTATCTTCTAAATCATAATCTTTTCTCAGTAATTCAATAGAATTGTTATTTTCAATAAAAATATCTCCGTCTCCATCAGTCAACCAATTATAGTTAACTTTAAATTCGTTGCAAATTAACCTAATTGTTGCTTCTGGAGGTGTTCTATCTCCTTTTTCCCAGCCAACAACAGTAGAACCAGCCGAACCTAATCGCTTGCCAAATTCTATTTGTGTCATTTTTAATTCGCTTGTTCTAAGAAATTTAATTCTTTCACGAATAGAGTTGTTATTTTTAATAAAAATATCGCCAATACCATTCGCTAACCAATCGTAGCTAACATTAAATTCATTACAAATTGTTTTGATATTTCTTTTTGTTACTGTACTGCCGCCTTTTTCTAATTTAGCTATTGCAGTACCTCCAACACCGCATACTTCACCTAATTCTAATTGAGTAATTTTAAGAATCTTTTTTCTTAAGTAACGAACTCTTTCGTTTATTGTCATATCCTTTGCATTAATTAGTGTGTCCATTATAGTTTCTCCTGAAATTGTTATTGTTCGTCTTTTCCAATAACTCTTTCTAAATAATTTATGAGAACATCACGTTCATTTTCATCAAGCTTTAAAAATTCTTCAATAAGCCTAACTTCTACATCTCTTAAATTATAATCTCTTTTTAACAATTCAATAGTTGAATTGTCATCTTCAATAAAGATATCTCCATCCCCGTCAATCAACCAATTATAGTTTACATTAAACTCGCTACATATCATTTTAAGAGCAGTTTCACTTGGCTTCATATTACGTTTTTCCCAACCTGTTACAGTTGTACCCGCAATACCGATTTTTTTCCCAAACTCAACTTGCGTTAAATGAAGAATATCTTTTCTTAAATATTTAATTCTCTCATTAAGTGTATTCATTCAGTCTCTCCTTTCAAGAAATATATTATCTCAAAAAAACGTGATTTTCAAGTTTTTTAAATTGATGTTATTGACACAAACGTGAATATAGAGTAAATTATAATTGTAAAACGTGATAATCACGTAAATAAATTAAAAAAACGTGATTAGCTTTCAAAAAAGAAAGGAGGAAATGAAAATGGAAGAGAGAAAAGTGAATTCAAAGAGAAAATCTCTAGATGCTTTATTATCCATTACTAAACAATTAGATGATAAAGAAGTTAGAAGAGTTGCTGACATTTGCCAAGGCATGGTTCTAGCAAAAGCTGCGCTTTCTTCTAATGAAAAGCTCAAAAGAAAGGAGGAGTAGTTATGCCAAGAAGAATTCTTGATACTTCTAAAATTAACAAGACACGTCTAGAACTTATTAACAAAGGCTATCTAACACGTAGTGAAATTGCTAAATTTGTTCCTTGTGGTTCAGTTAAAGCAAGTCAAATTTACCATGAAATTAGAAGTCAAGTTGAAGCAGAGGGTTTAGAAAATTGTTTCAACGTAATTTTGGTTGGAAGACTACTGGCTTTCATGGGTTTAACGACAAGGGAAGTTAGAGAAGCTGCCAAACGTGAGATTTCTTGAAAAGGAGGTGTAGCCAATGATGGGAGATTCAGCAAAGAAGCAAGAGGCTTTAAATACTCTAAATGGGATATCGTACAATGATTGGATGGAAATCAGGTTCAAAATTGACAAGTATTTTTCTGACCAATTAAGCAAATATGAAAAACAGCTTAAGCTTGATTCACAATACACCAATTCTCATTATTAAAAATATTTTTTGTTGGTCATCAAAGAGTCAATTTCTAATCTAAAAGAAGAAAGTTGCTAATTTATTCCATAAAAACAAATCAAAGAGAAGTTGGCTCTTTGATGACCGACAGGAGGAAAGGAAAAACAAAATGGATGAAATAGAACAAAGAGTTGCACATCTTGAAGCTGAAAATGTGAGACTAAAACAACATATCGTTCAATTAGAAGAAATACTTCTAGATACTTTAAAAATGCATAAACAACACACAACTTTAATGATTATGTTGGCAATAAATGTCGTTATTTTGTATTTGAAAATATGGTAGGAAAAAATGTTGAAAATCGAAAATGTGAAAGAGTAGACAATGTTGAGGAAAGAACATTGTTAGTTGTAACTGTTTTAAGAGGCAAAGGAACTAAAGAAGATGTGTGTAGACTTGTAGAGCTTTACTACGAAAAAGATAGAGAGGGGAACTATCATCTTCTATTTGATAAAGATCCTCGAAAAGAAAAAGAGCAAATTTAATTACTCTTTCTTAGCTTTAACTTTTTCATCAGATATCGCAGTTATATCACTATAAAGCAATTCAGTAATGAGTATCAAAATATTTGCTGTAATACTATCAACAATTTCTTTTGTTATTTCGGTGATTAATTTCATTCGTAAATAAAATTTATGAGAAAGGAGAAACAAGATGGACAATGAAAAAAAGGCTCTTGAAGAAAGAATTCAAGAACTCAATGAGCGTATTACAAAATTAGAATTAATAATTTCAATTAATACAAAATCCATAAAAAATAATTCTAATGCGATTATTGCTTTAGCAGTGACAGTAATTCTTCTATCCATAAGGCTAGTGACGTTATGATCAAAGCAAATTTTGGTCAATCAAAAAATATTTAAAAGTAGCAAAAAAGTTTAGGAAAGGACATTCAATGAACACTGTAGAGGCAATTAAAAGAATCTATTGTATTTGTTATCCAATGATTATATGTGTTTTATCTTGCGTTTATTCACAAGATAAAAAAAACCTACAAATTAAAGTGCAGGTTTTGGTAATTGTAACTTATTACATATACATTTATATTCTTCAAACACTGAATTAGTCAATGGATTAAAAATATTATCAAACGCTTTTAGCAAGGGATGTTCAAAATCTAATGCTGTTGAAATATCTGATTTGATTTCAATTAAGTCAAGATATGCTGCATATAAATTTGGAACGTATTTTTGACTGTTTGAATCCATTAAATACATGTTATTGATACATAAATATGTAAATTCTTCAATAACTTCTAAATCCATATGCGATAGCTCATTCTCTTTAGAACAAAGATTTAATGATATGTAGTTTCTATAAAATGGAAAATAAAATTCATCAAATCTTTTGTGTAGGGTATCTGTTTGGATTTGTTTTTTACTGGTTCTATTGTTTATCCACGCTAAAAGTACAGCTGTAATAAAAGGCACAGTTACATTAAGTAAACTAATTATATTTTCAAAGCACATCATAGTTCAACTCACTTTCTAATTAGATTTCGATATTGCAGTATCGATAACTTAATTATAAAGAAAGAGAAGAAATATGTAAAAAAACAATTAGATAATTACTGACTGCCCAGGAATCAATCTCTCCATTTTTTATCGATTCCTTAAATTATAAAATTATATCATTTGCATTTAAATCACAACAAAACAGCAGGTTTTTCATTTTAGTTGGAGATTGGTTCCTGGGTGGTCAGTAGTAGAAAGGATAAGTTATGGAATGGATTTTATTATATTTTTCAGTATTAGCAAATGTTTTGCTGATAGTTGTCTGTATTTGTCTTAAAAAAAGTAGAGACTGGTACAAAAAGAGCTGGTATGAACTAGCTAATTATTTATCTAAAAGACCAATGAGGAATGAAAAATGACAGCAAGAGGTTTAGTAACAATTATTGCTGCAAGTTGTTTTGTAGCTGATTGTTTAGCAATTTTGGTTAGAGCTTTTTAAAGGAGGAATGGAAATATGATTCAAATGGTAACGCTTGACAGCAAGAAAGTTGCATTGGAAATAGCCAAACAAAATTACACAATCAAAGATTTTTCAAAGAAATGTGGGGTTCATCGTTCAACTATAAGTGAAATTATCAATAGAGATAATTCTCAATGTAAGTTATTAATCGCTTGTAAGATTGCAAATGCTTTGAATTTAGAAGTTGCAGATCTTACACCAATAGATAAAAAAGGCAGAGTAATTACTGGTAGAACAAGTATTCCCTGGTATGGAGATAAGGAATATGCCGAAAGAAAAATCGCTGAAATGAATTCCCTTTTTGCAGGAACTGGAATAGAAGCAAAGCTTTATACAAGGCAAGTTGGAAATGGCCATTTGCAATGTGAAGAATATATGATTGTCATTTCAAAATAAAAAGGCTGATACGAAAGTATCAGCACAACATATCAACTAAATTATAGCTAATTTAAGGAGGTTTTACAATATGAAGTTATCAAGAAATGGACAAATAGTGCTTTCAGCCTTATTTGTAGCATCGCTTATTTTTGGTGGTGCAGGTTATGCACAATCAAGAGCTACACAAGCTGCTTATGAAGAGCAAAGCAAACAAATGGCACTTTACAAAGAAAAATTAAACGAAGCTCAAAACACCATTCAAGAAAATACATCCATCCAAGCAAAGTACGAATGTGTGCAGGTCGAAAGAGACCAGCTTCAAAAACAGGTCGAAGAATTAAGCAAGTGAAAAGCGCTTGGCCAGTTTACTATCACATTCTACTGGCCCGGTGAAGACCAATACGGAAATTTAACATCTACAGGAGCTATTGCTAAGGAAGGAAAGACGATAGCTGTAGACCCATCAATCATACCCTACGGCTCAACTATCCTAATCAATGGGAATGAGTACGTTGCGCAGGATTGTGGAGGAGCTATCAAAGGCAGAAAGATAGACGTGTTCGTAGAAAGTCCAAAGATGGAAAAACAAGTTACAGAAGTTTATTTGAAAAGGAGAAATTAAATATGAATGAGTTATTAGATGCAATAATCCAAAAATTAAAAGACGAGGGGGGGGAATTACCCGATATCCATTTGATTGCTATGGAATTAGTAGCAACATCCGAAGATGGAATTGAGTGCAGAGTCCAAGGCAGCCAATTAACAAAAGACCTTCTAGAAGATTTGGAAATCTCTAACGAAGAACTAGATAGAATGCTAAGACCAGCTGCTGTTTGTTTAAAAGAATTTGCTGAAATTTTAATCGAAAGAATGGAGAAAAAAGATGAAGAAAGAAAAGATGAAATATTAGATAAGCTTTTAAAAATATTAAATTAAGAGATAACCATTTGTTGTCTCTTAGCAAATATAGAGACTTCCTTTAACTGCTGCTAGCCATGTTCTTCTCTATATTTGCTAAGAGCTGATAAATAAGCTCTATAGGCTATTATTTGACATTAAGTTTAATTTTAAATTACCTCCAAAAAAATTAATACCGACGAAGAGTTTGTGAAAGATTTGTATGTTTTCAATAATAGCCTATTTTTTTTCACTTGAAAGGAGAAAGAAATATGAAGTGTGTAGATGATGTGGTTGATCGTATCAACGCGTTACAAAAAAGATACACGTATAGGAATGTTTTCAAAGACTATTTAATCATGGTTGCCGGTTGGAATTATGGAGAACACAGATTTGAGGATGGTACTTCATTTGATGATGTAGTAGAGCAATATGGTTATAAAGATTTAGAGGAACTATCTAAATGCGCATTCGCTCTTTATAATACTGGAGCTAGAAATGTCAATTTTCTTTTGGCTGTCAATGACACGTTGAATAATGAGGATCATGATAAAATGCATGATTTTATTATTGAAAAATTCTCATAAAAAAAGAAGCCATCAATTAAATAATTGACGACACCTTTCCAATACTTTTCTCGACACATTGATTATAGCATATGTATTTGAAAATGTGTAGATGTAATCGATAGAAAAGCTGTAGGAAGGGTGTCCTAATCAAGCTTGTAATAGATATTAACATGTCAACGAAAAGAAGACATAGAGAAATAGAATATGATTATGAGAATTTTTATGACACACCAATAGACAGTCTAAAAGATAAATACATAGAAGAGCTGCTAAGAACAAACAAGATAGATCATCATTACACTACAAAAACAATTAAATCAGGAAATCAATTTGAAGTAGAAATATACCCAACATTCAATAAGAAGGATATTGAAAATTATAAACCTCCTAGAAAACCATCGAAAAAAGCTCAAAAGAACTTGAATGAGAAAAATTCTAGAAAGAGGCTCATTAGATTGATCAACGCAAATTTTGATTTGGATGATTGGGCAATCCATTTAACTTACAGTAATGAGAACTTGCCACCGACAGTTGAAGAAGGTGAGAAAGAAGTTCGCAATTATATTAGGAGAATCAACTACCGAAGAAAGAAAGCAGGTCTTCCTAATGCAAAATGGATATATGTAACTGAGTATGATCCTAAAAAGAAAATAAGAATGCATCATCATTTACTGATAGAAAAAGGGATTGATAGAAAGGTTATGAAAAACCTTTGGAAAAACGGAACAAGGACAGAAGTAGAAGAACTTGAACCGGATGAATTTGGATTGACAGGAATTGCCAATTATATCTCTAAAGATCCTAAAGGAAAGAAGCGCTGGAAATCTTCAAAAAACTTGAAACAACCGGTGGAAAGAAAAAGTTACACAGTGTTCTCTAAGAAGAAAATCAGCAAAATGATAAGTGATACTTCATTGATTTCTCAATTTATGAACTCCAACTACAAATCAAAGCAGTATCTATCCCATGAGGTTAGATACAACAAGACAAATCACATGTACTACATCTACGTACAAATGAGAGTCAAAAACAAAGATGAAAGGGAAAGGAGGAATATTTGAGAGATATGGCGGAGGAATTCAAAAGGATTAACATCAAGATAACAAAGTCTATGATGAACAGTTATTTGGAACAGTTCATTGATGAAGAAATAATGGATGAAAAGACTGAATCGACATATAACAAGTATAAATTGGTTCTCACTAAGTTCATTGATTTTATCGAAAATGAAGAAGTTACAAAAAAAGACATGATAGCATACAAGAAAAAAATGCAAGAGAAGTATGCAACTAAAACCATCAACAATTACATTGTCATTATCAATAAGTTTATGAAGTTTATTGAACTGATGGAAGTTGATGATTTTTCTAAAAAGAAACTGAAAAAGCATATCTCAGACAATTATTCTCTTAAAGCAATTAGAGAACAAGAAAAGACAAGTCTTGAAAATGTGCTAGAGCCGAGTGAATTCAAGAGAATGTTGAAAATGGCCAAGAAAATCGGACAGCAAGACACCTACATGATCATGAAAGTGTTCGGCTACACAGGAATAAGATTGAGCGAGTTGAAGTTCTTTACTCTTGAAAACATCCAAGAGAAAAAAGGCTATATAGAAGTCTACAATAAAGGGAAATTAAGACAAGTTCCATTGAGAAACGACCTTAGAAGAGAACTTTTGAAGTATGCCAAGGAAAATAAGATTGAACAAGGCTATTTGTTTCCCGGAGTTAAGGATAAAAACAAGATGTTGGCTAAAAAGACTATTGAAAATAGAATCAAGAAAATTTGTGGCCAATGTAGAGGCATCTCATTAGAAAAAGCCCATCCCCATGCATTTAGACATATGTTCGGCATTCAGTGGGTGCATCAAAATGGCCAAGCTTCACTATCTGAACTTGCAAAGATAATGGGTCATGGATCTATTCAAACAACAGCTATTTATACGAATACTTCTCAGCAAGAGAAAAAAAGAAAAGTAGAAGCTATCAAATATTAAAAGAAAGGAGAAGAAAAAAATGACACTAAAAGATTTGGTAATGACATTAGTACCATCAGGAATGCTATTCATACGTAGCAAAGATGAAGAACCATTACAAACAATAAAAGCTATAGATGCAACCGGCATAGAAGAAGAACTATTAAATAAAGAGGTGTTGTCAGTTGCACCAACCTATACGCTAGACGGCAATAAAATATTAGGTTGTCTAATGATAAAAATAAACTTCAAATTCGTTAAAAAAGAGGTTTAAAAAATCAACAAAGTTTTTAATATGAAAAATTTCTCAAAACCGTTGATATATATAGGTTTCAAAAGATTTAGTTAGTTACGTTTAATATAGGGTTAAACGTAATGAAAATATAGGTTTCAGGGGGTGAAAAATCATGGCCAAAAGGTATAAATATGAATCTTTCACATGTATCAATTATGACGATATGATGGAAACATACAATCAAATGTATGCCGAGGATTATCAGCTTATCGGCTATAGATTATTTAAATCTTCTGAATTGTATCAAAAAGCAGTTTTAACATTATATCCAAGAAGAAAAGGAGTGAAGAAAGATGGAAAAGGAGCAAGAAGCGGTTAAAGATAAGAAAAAAATGGATATAGTTTCAGCAAATCCACTTTATAAATATGTAAAAGGTGTATTCACGTTGATTGGCAAAGATGGAAACAGCACATTATTTCTAAATGATGCTGGATTACACTGTAAAACTAATGATATTTGTATCAAGATTCAAGGGTTTATCAACGGAGTATCGGTTTTTGAAGAATTAGAGCAAGAAAAAGAGTATGAGCTTTGCAAATTGCCCGGAAACAGTTACAGATTATCATCTATTGGCTTCAACGAAGAAAAAGAAACAACTTATAGAGCAATTATTGAATGTACAAATACAAGTGGTGGTTCTATTTGCGGTATCAATCCCGGAGAGTTTGGAGCAACGTCCAAAATCGCCATCTATTCAAGATATTGTTTAAAGGATTCATACGCTAGATCAATCGAAAAATTCGGTCCCTGCGACGTATTTTTAAGTAAAAATAAGCAATATATCATCTTGCACAAGACTGAATATGATAAAAATGCTACTTTTAACTATTATAAGGCTTATTTTACGGTTTCCATGGAAGATATTGAAAGTGAAAAGAAGGCGTATGAGAAATGAGTGTCATAGGTTACAAAGGGTTCGACAGCAAACTAAGAGGAATGGGGATGCAGTTTGAGGTTGGAAAGATTTTTGAAGTTGATGGTGATCCAAAAACTGTTAGAAATGGAATGCATTTTTGTACTGAACCATTCGGCGTGTTTGATTACTATCCAAGGCGTTGTGGCAATCGTTATTGTATTGTAGAAGCTCTTGGTCAAATTTCAACGGATAACAATCTCAATACGAGAGCATCTACAAATAAAATGAGAATTATCGAGGAAATTTCAGAAGATGAAATGGTTAGAATCCAAAAAGAATATAGAGATTCTCTTGATAAAAAAATAAGGAGTGGTATTGATGAATTTCTTAGAGCAGATGCAAAGCAGTAATGATCCAATGATTACAATGATTAAAAATCATCTTTTATCGAGAAGCGATACCAGTGAATTGCTTAAAAAAGAAAATAAGAACATTGAAGATATGATGCTTTTTGTTGGTCACGAACTTTATGTTAAATATTTGAAAGGAAAGAATAATCATCGTATGGCTTGTGTTGCTGGTCCTGATGAAGAACTATATGGAATAGTTATGCATTATCTTGATGAAGATGATATTGATATGAAAAAGATCGAGAATGAGATGTCGAGAATTTCTTTTGTTAATCAGGAACAAAAAAGACCTAATCAGGAAGAAAAAATTCCAAAAAGTGAAGAAAAAGTGAAAAAAATCCTAAAAAATACACATAAAGAATCAAAAACTATCAAAAAAGCCAAGAAAAAAGTAAAAAAATCAACTATCGTCGAAGGACAAATGAGCATTTTTGATTTATGAGAGTTACTAAAAAGCAAATTATAGATGAACTGATAGCAATTCCTGAGTATAAAAAGATTGATTATTTAATCAAAGAGGGCAATAAAGAAGCTAAAAGGTGTGACTGGAATATTCAAATAAGATTGGACAATAACACTTATTACTGTACTAATTGTGAAACTGAATATCATGATAAGAAAGTTAAGATAGGTGAGTATAAAAAGTGTCCTGTTTGTAAAATAAAGTCAGAAGTCCATAGAAAAACAGCAAACCCACAAGGTTTTAGGGCTTTACTTTCACTAACTCATGTAAACAAGAGAAATGAGCTGATCATGAGAACGTTTGAATTCAAAAAAAGATTTAATAAAACATCACGTTCTTTCAGTTATGAAGCCTTTGAAATTTATAGATACAATGTAGATAGAAATATATTCGTAAAAAAGAACGTCAAAGTAAATATGTATTACATCTATTATATTTTTGATTCCGAAGACAAGTGGAGAGTAACACAACGTAGTAGTTCTTGGGCAAAAGATGTAAGACTTACGGGTAAAATAATTGGTTCCAGCAAGAAAAAGAACATCAGCAAGACCAAATACAAGTATGCTTGTCTTTTAGAAGCTTCAAAAATATGGGATTTGAGACAATATATTGAAGTCTATGAAATGTTTCCTGAAATAGAAATCATATTAAAAATGGGAATGCGTGAGTATTTTAAAGACTTGATGCGATATATGGAAATAAGAGATGTGGAAAATGTAAGAAAGTTTTTAAAAGAAAATAAACGTTATTACAAGATATGGTCTAAAGTGAATCCTAGAAGTGCTGAAATGCAAATGATGGTTGATCTAGATACCTATGATTATAAATTTGCAAAAGATGCTTTAACTGTTAGATATCGAAAAAGACAAAATATCTATGCTAGTGATAGAAAAGTAGTAAATTATTTGAAAAAGCAAAGTCAGGATTTCAGTTTTTGGCTTGATTATGTTGATTTTATTCAAAGATTAGGAATAAGTCTTGATAAAAATAGATTGTTTCCTAAAGATTTAAAAACCGAACATGACAAGATGTCAAAGAATCTTAAAATTTTAAATGATGAAGCATATGAAAATGATATTGTTGAATTTGAAGAAATGTTAAGACCTTATAATTTAGAAAATAAAAGATATTTAATAAGATGTGCAAAGACAATAGATGAATTAAAAGATGAATCTAATCAAATGAATCATTGTGTTAGAAATTACATTCCTAAGATAGCACATCATAAATCAGCAGTTTTCTTTTTAAGGGAACAAAGTGAAAAAGAAAAATCCTTAGTGACAATAGAAATAGATCCCGTTGATAAAGTGTTGCTGCAAGCAAGAAGAAAAGACAATGCAGAACCAACAAGTGAACAGATGTCTTTTATCAATGAATGGTGTACTAGAAGAATGATAGATAATTCAGCGTTAACTTATACAGTTTAGGGGTGAAAATATGGATTTAGAAGCCAAAAAACTAGATGATATGAATCAAGAAGATATAAGCCTATGTGATCAATTAAGAGATGCTTTACTCAGTTGGGGCGAGAACATATACTTGCCCCTCATCAAAGAAAATCAAAGGTTAAGATTTCAAAATAAAAGATTATACCAAAAAAATAAATCTTTGTCTGAAAGATTAGCAAGGCTTGATGGTGAAATTGTATTGAAAGAGTCAAATAAGAAGCAATACGCTTTGTACAACACTAAAACTGACGAGATTTTAATGGTTGGCAATGTTCAACAATGTGCTAGTTATTTAGGAATAACAACAGACAATTTCAAATGGAGGCTGACACCGACCGGACGAAGAAGAGCCAAGCGTATTACAATCATTGATGCCGATGAAATAGATAGATTAGAAGAAAAGGAGGAATAAAGAAATGACAGTAAAAGAATTATTAAGCTTTAGAAGAAAAAACGGGCTTTTAGAAAAAGTAACAGTATGGAAAAACTGTAATGAAAATGCTAATGAATATGAAAAAATAGCAGAATTCAATACTGAATTTTATGAGGCAGTTTCTAAAGAAATTCTTGATTTAGAAATTGAAAATTATGATATTGATTTTGAAGAAGATTATTGTCCAACACCAACATTATTAATCTTTGTAAATTCCTAAAAAATAGTATTAAAAAAATTCAAGAAGTTTTCAAAAGCAAAAATCTCTCTAATCCATTGCTATATATAGGGTTTGAGAGATTTAAGTGCTTACGTTTAATTCTAGGTTAAACGAAATGATTATATCTAGGTTAAACGTAACATTTTATAAGAAAACGGGGTAAAAAGAATGAAAAAGGAAAGATTGACCTCTCTATTAAATAACACTAAAAAGCGGGTTAATATATTTGATTGCAAAAGTACTTTTATTTGTGAGGGTCGCGGTTATAAGCTTGGCCAACATATAGGAAGTGCCTTATATAATTCTGAAATTCTTTTCATAAAAGATGATGGTGAAGAACTTAGTGTTGTTGTTAATGTAGAGTTAAAAAAAGAGGTAGGAGAAAAAGTATGAATAAATACCAAGATGCATTAAATTTATTGAAATCATGGGCTAAAAAAGATAGGGACGCCTATAGTCCTAAGCATTTAGAAAATATAAATAACTGTGCAAATACATTACAAGAATTAGTTGATTTTAATAAAACATTTGCACATGTGTTAGGTAGCATTGATTTTAAAGCTCTTAGAAACATTTTAGAAACAAAATTGCCTAAGAAGCCAATCAAGAAAGAAACCGTTACTCTTTCAATGTTAAATATAGATGTAACTTTTGGAAAGTGTCCAACTTGTGGTTCAGCTTTAGCAGGAAAGCAAAACTATTGTACAAAATGTGGACAAGCTATCGATTGGGAGGGTTGAAAATTGAAAAAACCTAGTAGAGAAGAATATACAGAGCGAGGCGCTGCACTCGGTGTCGACGAAACATATAAGTACGTAGAAGCTCTAGAAGGATATTGTGAGCAATTAGAAAAAGCTTACGAAGATGTAAAAAAAGGTTTAGATAATGCTTGCAACAAACTAGAAGGTTTATATCTTTGCATTGATGTTTTAACGGATAAAGAATCTAAAAAAGATAAAGAATATTGGAAAAAGAAGGTAATGAAAGATGACTAAATTTGAATTGAATCTATTAAAAGAATTCTCTGATGATGGATGTGGTGGGATGACTTTGATGAAATCAGTACATTAGTTGGCATGAGGATGAGAGGCTACTTTCAAGATGCCGAAGATGATGAAACCATTGATGAATTGATAGAGAGGTATGAAGAATGTATAAGTCGCCAATAGAAATAGTAATGAAAGAAGTGTTTCAAAAGATGAATGAGGATTTTGAAAATTCAGTATTTAAAGCTATACAAAAAGTCGGCATAAATGTTGATAAAGAAGAACTCCTAAAAGCTCTAATTTATGATAGAGGACAATATGATAAAGGATATGAGGATGCGATGAATGAAATCAAGCATCCTCAACCCCTTAAATTTGAAGATTTAACTCCTGGTATGTGGGTTTGGGATAATTTCTTTACAACTTTTACAAGATTAGAAAATACATATTTATATTCTGATGATGCTCTTGCCAAAGAAACTAAAATGACAACGTTTTATTGCGATGCAGGTGTTCTAACTAAGCCTTTTGAAGAAAATAGATATTATCCAGTTCAAATTCCATGGGAAGGAGATAAAAAACAATGGGAGCGTACTATAGAAAGTTGCAAACAGTAAAACATGCTTTGCAATACTATATCACTAGACCGAACGCTAGTAAAAAGGATCTAGTAAGAGAAAAGAATTTATTGAAGTCAGTTGAAGAAGAAGTAGAAATTTATCAAGAAAGAAATCACATTCCAAAGAAGGAGAACAAGTAAATGAAAAAAGTATTAATCATATTAGCAAGTGTATTTGCTTTAACCGGGTGTTCAAAAGCATCTAGAGTTAATCATAATATTAGAAAAGATGCCAACAACTTTAAAATTACAAGAAAAGTCGTTGCTCTTAATACTAGAACAAATGATCCTTTATTTACCGTTGAGGGAAAGATTTCCCTCGATAGTGATGAAGATGGAGATTTAAACGTAACTATTAAGACTGGAAAAGGAAAATACAAATTATTTTATGCACATCTATCAAATGATGTTACATACACTTGTATTCAAACGGAAGCTAAAAAAGAAAATCCTTATGCTTATGATATTCAATTCTTCCCAGCAAAAGAAGTTGTTGAAAATGGAATTATAGATATCAAATCAAGTGAATGAGAAAGGGTAAAACAATGACAAAGTTTGAATTGGACTTATTGCAAGAGTTAGAAGAGTTAACTAGTGGGCTTGATAATCACTTTGATGAAGTGCCTCTTTTGCTCGGTATGAAAGAAAGAGGATACTTTCAATATGTGCCATACGGCATGACATTAAAAGATGCTATTGTCATGTATAAAAAATTATTATACAAAGAAAAATAGAAAAAAACGTTAAGAAATGTTAAGATTATTTACATAAGGAATAATTAGCAAATCATGAGGAATAGAGATGCAAGAATCAAAGTATCAAGTTATTAATTGGAAACGCTGGAAAGATACAAAAAGGCTTTTAGAAGAAACACGTGATCAACTAAAGGATGATAGAAAAGCAATTACTTATTCTAAAGAAATGCCAGGAACAAATCACATGAGTGTTATTCAAAGATATAATAAAATCTTAGAAAACACTGATATTTACGATGGTTATATTCATGCTTACAAGATTGTAATTGAAAGATTGGAAAATTGTATAGCAACCTTGCTTAATCAAGAGCAAAGAAAGGCCATTATCATTTATGCAAATAATCCAGGAAAGGGAGAAAGTGGGATGCGTGAACAAGAAGCTCTAAAACAAGGCTTCTCAAGAGCAAAATTTTATGAGGTAATAAATCAATCCTTTAATATTTTAGACACTGTTCTAGCCCTTGAATCGGTGCAAAAAACGGATGCTGGACTAATTCAAGACTAAATACTAGAAAAAATGTGTTATATTATTAATGTGGTCAAGCCATAAGAAAGAAAAGCACCCCTTTTCGAAATTCAATAAGAGCAACTTCGGTTGCTTTTTTTCTTTATTTAATATAGCAGGGTAGTAAAAAGGTATAACGCAAGTCTCTTTAGCTTGTATTCCAGGTTCGATTCCTGGTCCTGCAACCACTAAAAAAATAAAGGAGGTGTGTCATATGACAGAAAAGCAAAAGCTGTTCTGTGATGAATATTTAATTGATCTAAATGGCACACGAGCCTACAGAACAGTATATAAGAGCAAAACGGATAGAACAGCTGCAACTAGAGCAAGTAATCTTTTAAAAAAAGAAGATATCGCTGAATACATCAACAAGCGACTTGAAGAAATTCATAATGAAAAGACTGCAGATATTCAAGAAGTCATGGAATATCTCACATCAGTTATGCGTGGAACAAGTGAAGCTAGTACTCTAGCGATGTGCGGTGATGGTATGCAAGAAGTCATAACTAAAAAGCCTGATGAAAGAGAAAGATTGAAAGCTGCTGAACTTTTAGGTAAACGTTTTGGCATGTTTAAAGAAAGTGTAGATATTACTTCTAATGGTCAAACAGTGATTATAGATGATATCGAATAAAGTCAATTTAAAATCAATCATTGGTCCAGCTTTTTATGATGTTCATAAACATATCAAAAATAATGATTTCACCCACTACTGGTTAAAGGGTGGCCGTGGATCATTGAAATCATCGTGTATTGGAACTGAAATTCCTTTAGGTATCATGAGGGATGCAAAAAAAGGATTAATGAGCAATGCAGTTGTAATCAGACGTGTAAAAGATACTTTGAGAGGTTCAGTTTACGAGCAAATCAAATGGGCCATTTATATGTTGAAAGCTGAAAATGATTGGGAAATTCCTGATTCAAAGCTGCAAATGACATATAAGCCAACTGGCCAAGTCATCATATTTAAAGGCGCTGATAACCCTAAAAAGTTGAAATCAACTAAGGTATTTATTGGCTATATTAAATATGTTTGGTATGAAGAATGCGATGAATTTGAAAGTTATGACAAGATAACGAATATCAATCAGTCGTTGCTTCGTGGTGGTCCTGAATATTGTGTCTTTTATTCGTTTAACCCACCTGAATCGCAAAGAAGTTGGGTAAATAAAGAAGTTCTAGTTAAAAGAGATGATTCTTTTGTCTCTCATACAACTTATCTTCAAGCACCGAAAAAATGGCTTGGAGAGCAATTTCTTATTGAAGCTGAACACATGAAAAAGACAAAGCCTGAAAAATACAAGCATGATTATTTAGGCGAAGTAACTGGTACAGGTGGAGAAGTATTTACCAATCTTACAATAAGAGAAATTACAAATGAAGAAATCCAAACATTTGATAGATTAAAGAATGGTTTGGACTTTGGTTACGCTGGTGACCCATTAGCATATCTTAAGATGCATTATGACAAGACGAGAAGACGTCTTTTTATTTTTGGGGAAGTATATGGTACACGTTTATCCAATGCAAAAGCAGTTGCGAAAATTAAAAAGCTTAACCCATTGAATAAATTAGTAACGTGTGACAGTGCAGAACCACGTACGATAAACGAATTCAAGTTGCTTGGATTAAAGGTAACTGGAGCAAAGAAAGGACCTGACAGTGTAGAAAACGGGATAAAGTGGATGCAGGATTTAGAAGAAATCATTATTGATCCTATTCGTTGTCCTAACGCTGCAAGAGAATTTAATGATTATGAGATTGAAAAAGATAAAGAGGGAAATCTTAAAGGAGAGTTTCCTGATAAAAATAACCACACGATTGATGCTGCACGATATGGGTGTGAACAAGACATCATCCAATCAAAAGGTCGAGCAGGTAAGAACCGTGCTAGATATGAAAATTAGGAGGTATCCACGTGTTTACGTTCACAATAGATAGTTCAAATTATGATGAAACAAAGTTGAATCTTGTTCAAATTGAAGAGTTGATCAACAAACATCGTAATTTGATTGGAAGAATTAAAAAGAATCAGCGATATTATGAAGCTAATCATGATATTAAAAGAAGACAAAAGAAGTTGAAGACATCAGCAAATAACAGAGTTGTTTGTAATCACGCTAAAGATATCAGTGATACAGCAACTGGTTATTTTATGAACAGTCCAATTTCTTATGCAAGTTATGATAATCAAAATAAAGAAAGCATTGATAAACTAACGGATGCATTTGATAAAGCGGATGTAGATGATGTCGATAGTGACAATGCACACGATATGAGTATTTGTGGTGTCGCTTATGAATATGTGTATATCAAACAAGGTGAAACTGAAATAGCAGTTAGAAATCTTGAACCTGACCATACATTTTTAGTATACGATGATACGATAGAGCAAAATCTTCTTTTTGGTGTTTATTATTATCGATACAAGGATGTAATCACCAGTCAGCAATGCTATCGTGCGACTGTATGTACTAAGAATTACATCACTACAATGATTTTAGAATGTAACAATAGAAATAGGCATAGGTTTATTGATAAACCAGTTAAGCACTTTTTTGGAGATGTTCCAATCATTGAATATCGAAACAATAAGCTTTGTATTGGCGATTTTGAACAGCAAATCTCTTTGATTGATGCTTATAACAAGCTCATGAGCGATAGGGTTAATGATAAAGAGCAATTTGTTGAATCATTGCTTGTTATTTATGGTTCGCTGATGGGTGATGACAATGAAGAAGTCAGTGAAACAATGAAGATTCTAAAAGAAAATGGTCTTCTAGAATTACCTGCAGAAGCAAGAGCTGAATATCTTTCAAGAGTTTTTGATGAAGCAGGGATGGAAGTATTAAGAAAAGCAATCAAAGAAGATATCTATACATTTTCTCATGTTCCTAACTTAACTGATGAAAATTTCGTTGGTAACAGTTCAGGTGTGGCCATGGAATATAAACTTTTAGGACTTCAAATGATTACTGGAGAAAAGGAAAAGTATTACATAAAAGGATTAAAAAGAAGAATTGAATTGTTCTGCAATTATTTAAATATAAAAGCAATCGTAATAGATCCTGGAAATGTAAAAATCACATTTACTCGAAAACTTCCTAAAAACTTGAATGAGTTAGCTCAAATGATTGCCAATTTAAGTGGAAAGGTATCAAATGAAACATTGATTGAACAACTTCCTTTTATTGAAGATGCTCCAAGTGAAATGGAAAAAGTCAAAAAAGAAAATGAAGAAAGCGTAAAACTTCAACAGCAAATGTTCAAGCAACAAAGTGATGTACCTTTTAATCAAGACGAGGAGAACAAGGATGATGAAACAGGAAATGACACTGATACAAAAAATGATGCTTCAAATGTTAAAGGTAATAAACAAAATTCTAGCATTCCTAATTAAGAAATTAAGATGATATGAAGAATGAGAAATATTGGAAAAAGCGCCAAGAAGAAAAGCTTTCATCTATTTTGAATGATGCACAAGTAGCAAGTGAATATGTTTCAGATATCTACAGTAAGGCTAGTCTTTACACTCAAAGTAAAATCAATGGTATCTTTGAAAAGTATAGAGATGGTCATGGCTTATCAAATGCCGATGCAAAAGAAATGCTTGATTCTTTGATAAGCGATAGGGATTATAATCAAATAAAAAGAATACTTGAAAATAATCCAAAGACCAAACAAAGAAAAGAGCTTTTAAAGAAATTGGATACGCCACCCTATCAATATAGAATCAAACGACTTGAAAATATGCAAAGTCAGTTAGATAAATTGATGAATGAAGTTTATAAAGTTGAAAAAGATGTAAGCACTGATTGTTATATCAACAGTGCTTTTAATGCTTATTATAGAAATGTATATAATCTTCAAAAAGGCATGAAAGTTGCTTATCAGTTCGATATGTTGGATCCTGAACTGATAGACAGCATGTTAAAGTCAAGATGGAGTGGTAAGAATTATTCCAATAGGATTTGGGATAATACGAACGCACTGGCCGAATCTTTAAAAGATGAAATGCTGATGGGCGTTTTAACAAACAAGACTGAAAAAGAAATGGCCGACACGATTATGAATAAGTTTGCTGTTGGTGCTTATCAAGCAAGACGACTTATTCAAACTGAAAGTGCAGCAATGACAGCATTTGCTGATCAACAAGCTTTTAAGGATGCTGGCATTGAAAAAGAAATGTTTATTGCAGTACATGACAGTAGAACATCCCAAATTTGTCAGCATCATGATAGAAGCATCGTAGAAATAGCAAAAGCTAAAGTAGGTGTCAATGTTCCACCTCTTCATCCAAATTGTCGTTCACACATGATTCCTTATATTGAGGGCGTTACTGATGCTATGAAGAAAAGACAACGCAATCCCGTTACTAATAAAGATGAAGTTGTGGATGTTAGTGAAAATTATGATCAATGGTTGAAAAGACAACAAGAAGAACATGGTGTTGATACTGTTAATTCTTTCATGGAAAAAACAAAGAATGCATCTAGCGATAGAAAGCAGTATAATAAATACATTGATGTTTTAGGTAAAGAAAATATGCCAACTTCACTATCTAAATTTCAAGATATGAAGTATAATGATGTTGAGAAATTCAATGATTTAAAATTGCATTTTAAAGATAGTAAGTTGCAAAAGGGAATCACTGAATCTTACAATTTGACTTTACGAGAAGGTCAACAAGGGAAACACATTTTAGGACATAATAATTATCTTGAAGGAAGAAGTTATATAGTTGATGCATCAATGAAAGATATACAAGAATGCATAAAAAAACATGCTGGAAATGGTACAATAAATCGATATAGAAATGGAGACTGGGATAACACAGAGTCTATAGTTGATAATTCAATTGTTGGATATGTATTAAGTATTGACAAGACATGGATAGCAACAAATAAGTTTAAAATACATTATAGTAAAGAGAAAGGTACACATATGGTACCGACACTAAAAGGAGTAAAGAAAAATGACTGAAAGAGAATTGTTTGATTGTTTAGGAAAAAATGTAAAAATCATTTTTAAAGATGGTCAAATTTTAGAAGGATTTTGTGAAGGGTTTGATACTGAAAATGATAATGCTCCTAGAAAGGCATCAATTGATATTAGACAGAAAAATAGTTCACATTGTGTTGTGGCATTTGCTGATGAAATTGAAAAAATAGAATTAACCGACAACTAGTCGGTTTTTATTTTGCCTAAAAAGAAAGGATTAAGAGAAATGTTAAAAGCGTTATTAATTATATTTGTAATAGCAAAAATTCTAGGATTGATTACCTGGCCATGGTGGATTGTGTTATGTCCATTGATTATAGCGATGTTAAGTCCTATTATAGTTTATTTATTTTGTTATATTTTAAGCAAGAAATAGAAACTTGCTTTTCTTTTATTCGTAAAAAGGAGGGCTTTATGTCACAAGGATTAAGACCTCACTTTCATCAAGAATACATTGGTAGAAGTGAACAGTACTACAATAAAAAGAAACATCTTTTAATAAAAAAAGAGCAAAAGATATGTATGATATGTGGCCGAGAGAGATACGTAATTACTAAATGTTATGTACCGCCGCCAAATAGAAAAGAAAATTCAAACGGGTAACTGAGAGGTTGCTTTTTATTTTACTAAAAAGGAGGCATATTATGGCAAAGTTAAGAGTTATTCATAACATGGTTGATACTAGATGTGGAATCACAAGAAGAACTGGAGAAGTTTTTGAAGTGAACGATGAAGAACGTATCAAAGAGTTATTAGATGCAAAAGTAGTAGAAGAAGTAAAAGAAAAAATTAAACCTGATAAATAGGCAATTACTGATTGTCTTTTTATATGTCCAAAAACTTATGACACTAAAAGATGGGATGGTCTTACGGACCTTAACTGGAGGATTTTATGAAAGAAAAATTTTTATTTCCTTTAAACATTCAATTATTTGCTGATGATGGTTCCGGAAATGATTCAGGAAATGATAATGATCAAGGAAACGATGGCCAAGGTAATGACGGCCAAGGAAATGATGGTCAAACTGGCCAAGAAACGAAGACTTTTACTCAAGAGGAACTAGATAGAATCGTTCAAGGAAGAATTGCGAAAGAACGTAAATCTTGGGAAAAGCAATTGGAAGAACAGCAAACAGAAGCTCAAAAACTAGAAAAAATGAGTGAAAAAGAAAAGAAAAAGTATCAGGAAGAAAAAAGAATCAAGGATTTAGATGATAGAGAAGCAGCAATTACACGTAGAGAATTGACTGCACAAGCAAAAGTACAATTGGCCGACAAAGGAATTCCAACTGAACTTGCTGAGATCCTTATTTTAACTGATGCCGATTCTTGTAAAAAAAGTATCGAAACAGTAGAAAAAGCTTTTCAAACAGCTGTGCAAAGAGCAGTGGAAGAAAGAATAAAAGGTAGAGAACCTATGAAAAAAGCTAAAGATGCTAAATTAACTGATGAGGAATTAGTTTATCAAAAAATGATGGGAAAATAGGAGGTAATAAAATATGGCAATTAACACATTAGCAACAGCTACTTTATTTCAAGAAACATTAGATAAAGTAGCTATGCACGAAGCATTAACAGGATGGATGGAAGCAAATGCAGGAGATGTAATCTATAATGGTGGTGCTGAAATTAAAATTCCTAAAATGTCTTTACAAGGATTGGGAGATTATGACAGAGATAATGGATATACACAAGGCTCTGTAACATTAGAATATGAAACAAGAAAAATGACACAAGATCGTGGACGTAAGTTTTCATTGGATGCAGTAGATGTTGATGAAACTAATTTTGTCGCAACTGCTTCAACCGTTATGGGAGAATTCCAAAGAGTTCATGTTGTTCCTGAAATCGATGCATATCGATTATCAAAAATTGCAACAGATGTTATTACAGCTAACAAAACAGAAATGATTGAATATGGATATACTCCTGCAGAATCAACTATTTTAAGAAAAATGAAAACTGGTATTAAAAAAATCAGAGATGCAGGATATAACGGTGATTTAATCATCCATGCAACTGGAGATGTTATGTTAGAACTAGAAATGTTCTTATCAACAAAAATGCAAACAGCAACAATTTCAATCGGTGGAATTGATTTAACAGTTCCAGCAATTGATAAATGTGCAATCATCGAAACACCTCAAAATCGTATGTATACTTCTATCAAAATGAACGATGGAAAAACATCTGGTCAAGAAGTAGGTGGATACGCAAAAGGTACAACTGCAAAAGATATCAACTTTATGATTATTCCTAAACCAGGTGCGATTGCGGTTTCTAAACAAGACAAAATGCGTATCTTTGATCCTAATACAAACCAAAAAGCTGATGCATGGGCAATGGATTATAGACGTTTCCATGATGTTTGGACAAAAGACAATACATTACCATTAATTTATTTAAATATTAAAGATGCTGCGTAATAGGAGGTCTTTTTGATGAAAACTATTATCAATAGCAATGTTGAAAGAATTATCGAAGATGAAATGTTAGAAAAATATAAAGCCTTAGGCTACAAAGAAATTTCATCTTCAAAAGCAAATGATAACGCTCCTGAAAATAAGCCGTTATCTAAAATGAAAGTTGATGAATTAAAAGCATTAGCAACAGAATTAGGAATTGAAAATACAGACTCACTTACAAGAGATGAATTGATTGCAGTAATCAAAGAAAAGAAAAATGGATAAATTAAAAGAGCAGTTTAAAAAACTAACAGGAGAAACTGATGAAGAATTGGTTTCTTCTTTTCTTTTAAAATCTCAAAATACTGTATTATCAAAAACCAATCGAAGTGAGTTGATTGATGATCTCAATGATTATGTTTTGAAATTGGCCATTGCACTTTACAATCGTCAAGGAAACGAGGGGCTTGCATCTTATAGCGAGGGTGGAGAGAGTGAAAGTTATCAAAGTGAAGATGAAATTCTTTCAGGTATTTCCAATTATCGCTTATCAGCTATGGCAAGGAGATTGAAAGATGAAAAAAAGAAGTCTCAAGAAGTTTCAAATTAAAACTTACAGTGCTGTAAAAGATGATGAGGGCAATGTCATTGAAACCTATAGTGATGAAGCAAATGAAGATGTAGCTCTTATATGGCCAGCATCTTCAAAACTTCAAACTGAACTATATGGTATGCGTGTAAATGGTATCTTGAATATGCATTATTATGGCTCTCTAGCAATTAAAGAGCATGACATGATTAATTATGAGGGTATCAGCTATAAAGTCATCAGCATTCAAAATTTCAAGCGATTTAAAGCAATTGAGATTGAAAGAGTATGACAAGCACTGATTTTAGCAATCTCATAAGAAAACTTTCAGCGTTGGACAACCAAGCATGTCAGGAGGTTGCAGTTACAGCTGTTAAACAAGCAGGTGTGATGGTTCAATCTCAAGCAAGACTGCTGATATCCAGTGATACTGGAGCATTGGCCCGTTCAGTCAAGGTGAAAAATGAGGTCAAGGAAAACAAGGCAACAGCCACTGTTTACACTAATTCAGCTTATGCACCTTACTATGAATTTGGAACTGGTCCTAATGGAGAAGCCAATCATCAAGGTATTTCTCCTCAAGTATCACCCAAATATAAACAAACAGGTTGGATGATACCTGCAGATGCGATGACAGTTGATAAAGCTGAAATGTATGGTTTCAAGGTTGCTTATAAAGATGGTGAAGTCATTGGTTATTACACTAAAGGTCAAATGGCAAGGCCTTTTATGTATCCTGCGCTTCATGATCAGGAAGATACCATTAATAAAAATACTGAAAAGCTATTTAAAAATAAAATAAGGGAGCTATGTAAAAAATGATTAATGTTAAAGATATCGTTTATAAAGGATTGTCTCAAGTTGTTGAAAATGTAAGTGATGCTTATCCACAAAACTGGAGCAAAACACCTGCAATTCAATATGTTGAGGAAGAAAATAAGCCATATGAATTTACGGATGATAAGGAACAGCTTTCTTTTGTTCGCTTTAGAATCGACATATGGGATATGAAAAGTACTTCACAAACAGCATGTGATGTAGATGATATCATGTCGTCTCTAGGATTTTTAAGAACGACATGTGCGGATGTTCCTGACCCAAGCGGTTTAAAACATAAACAAATGAGATATGAGGCAATCATTGATTGCAAAAAACAATTTATTTATCACACAAAATAAAGGAGGAGTAGAAAATGTTAGCGAATGGAGCAACATTAGAATATAAGAGTAAGTCAGTAACAAGCTTTGCTAAATTAAAAGGCTTGAAAGAAATTCCTGAAATTGGAGTGGATCCTGAAAAAGTAGATAATACTGATTTGGAAGCCTCTCAAAAAGTGTATGAAATGGGAATTGGAGACCCAGGAGACATCACTTACAAATTCAAATATGAAAATACTGAAACTGACAGTCCATATCGTATTTTAAGAGCATATGAAGCATCAGGAGAAACTTTATCTTTCAAAGAAACATTGAAAGATGGAACAACTACTGAATTCGATGGCCAAATTTCTCTTAAGAGAACTGGTGGCGGTGTCAATGGTGTTATTGAATTTGATTTAAATATTGCATTAGCAAGTGCATTTAAAATTACTGATCCAAAAATTGTTTAGGAGGCTGAAAAATGGGAGTATTAAGTGGAGAAACCGAAGAAGTTCAAGCAGAAGTCGTTGAGGCACCAAAAAGAAAACCTTTTACCATTTGGGAAGTTGATGGTAAAGAATACAGATTAAAACTCACTACTTCTGAAATTGTCAGCTTAGAATCAAAATTAAGAGTTAACCTATTAACGATTATTTCTAGTGCTGATGATGGTTCATTGCCACCATTGAAAGTAATGTTATTGATTACACATGGTGCAATGAAAAAGTTCCAACATGGAATCAAAGAAGATGATGTCATCGAATTATTTGATAAATATTGTGAAGAGGGCGGAACTCAAATGACATTCATGACGGATGTGTTCTTGCCAATTTATCAGGTAAGTGGTTTTTTCTCCCAAACTCAAGCGGAAACGATGGACAAGAGACTAGTGGAAGCGAAAGAGCAAATGTAGAAAACATAGAATTTGAATATGTATCTGATTTAATAAATGAACTATATCCAGTCGCTTTAGATTGTGATATCAGTTCATTTTTATTTTGGGAATCTTCGGTACTTGAAATCACTGACTATATCGAATCGTATCGAAGAAAAGAAAAGAGAAAACAAAAGCAAATAGCAATCGACAATCATATTCTTGCTGATCAACTGCTTAAAGGAATATCAGTTATTTTCAGTGAAGAAAATAAAGCTATTGAAATCAATGAATTATGGGATTATTACCCTGGATTATTTGAAGAAGAAAAGAAACAGCATCTTATTGAACAAGAAGAAAATGAATTTGAGAACTTTAAGGCAAGAAGAATGAAATTTGCGAATGCTTACAATAAAAAATTTAAAGGAGATGATTAAAAAGACACTAGAAGAATTAAAAGTTATCATCTCAGCTGAAACAAGCAAATTCAAGAATGCATTGAAAGATGCGACGAATGAAGCAAAAACATCAGCTAACAGTATTGAAAGCTCTACTGGTCGAATCAGCAGAGCAGTAAGTGGAATTAAATCTATGGTAGCAAAGGTTGCTGCAGGTTTTGGTTTGTACAAATTAGGAAAAGAAGCGATTGAGGTTGCTTCCAATATTACTGAGGTACAGAACGTAGTAGATACAGCCTTTGGAGATATGTCATGGAAAGCCGATAGGTTTGCACAAAATTCCATTCAACAATTTGGTATGAGTGAACTCTCAGCCAAAAAGACAGCATCTACATACATGGCCATGGCATCAGGTATGGGACTAGGTGCTGACAAAGCGAGTGATATGGCTATTTCTTTGGCTGGACTTTCAGGGGATGTTGCATCGTTCTACAACATTTCACAAGAGTTAGCGGATATCAAATTGAAATCAGTATTTACTGGTGAAACTGAAACCTTAAAAGATTTAGGAATCGTTATGACACAAACTAACTTGCAATCTTACGCATTGAGCCAAGGAATCAGCAAGAATGTAAGTGACATGTCACAAGCTGAATTGACAACTTTAAGATACAACTTTGTATTGAATCAATTATCAATGGCTCAAGGAGACTTTGCGAAAACAAGTGGAACATGGGCCAACCAAGTGCGTATCTTGCAAGAACAGTTCAAACAGTTATTAGGAATCATTGGTAATGGATTGATTGCTGTATTGACACCAGTCATTCAAGTTATAAATATGATTATTGGAAAACTCATTACACTAGCAAATGTAATTGCAGGTGTTTTTGGCAAATTATTTGGTAAAAAGAGTGGAGCAAAACAAGCAAGTGCTGGATTTACTGCTGCAGGTGATTCAGCTAAAAAAGCTACAGCTTCAACTGGTGGCTTAAATAAGTCATTGAAAGGTACTGAGGGTCAAGCTAAGAAAACAGCAAAGGCCTTAGGCTCATTGGCATCATTTGATGAAATCAATACAATCAGCGCAAGTGATTCATCAGGTTCAGGTGGTTCAGGCAGTGGAGCAGGTGGAGGCGTTGGTGGTGGAGGCTATGATATAGATCCAATCGATTGGGACAGTGCTTTTGGAGAACCTGATACGAGCGGTATCGATAAAGCAGTCGACCATGTATTGAAGAAAATTAATTCTATCAAGGAATGGCTCGTACAAAACAAGCCAATCATTCTTTCATTGATTGCAGGTATCGTTGCTGGATTCCTTACTTTTGAAGTGATCAAGAATTGGGGTACGATTATTGCTGCAGTCACTTATCCATTTCAATTATTAAGTCTTGTAGTTTCTACATTCTTATCAGGAATGGCTGAGGGCGGTGGAATATTAGGTGGATTTCAGGCAGTCTTGGGTGTTACAGCAGGAACTGCAGCATACTTTGCAACAATTGTAGCAGCGATTACTGCCGCATTGGTTTATTTATATCAAACGAGTGATAGCTTTAGACAGTTAGTAAATGATTCAATAGGAGAACTTGTAGGAATTTTAAATAATTTCTATAAGAATATTCTTGTTCCTATTTTTGATTTCTTATTAGATTTGTTTAATACAATTATCGTTCCTTTAGCAACCTTTATAGCAAAAGTCTTTGTAAAGGCAGTAGAAGCAGTCTTTACTATAGCTCTTTCATTATGGAAAAACGTTTTGGCACCACTAGCTAACTTCTTAGTAAGTGTGCTTTCAGTAGTATTACAAGGTGTCTTGGAAGTATGGAATACATGGAAACCGGGCATTGAAGCAATTGGAAAAGCAATCAATTGGGTATGGGACAATGTTCTTTCTCCATTGGTTGACTTTATTCTTGGGTCATTCAGCGATACATTCAAATCATGGGGCGATTTGATCAACAAATTGATTCCTGATGTTATTGAAATCTTCCAAGGATTGACTGATTTTTTTGTTGGAGTATTTACTGGCGATGAAAAGCGTTGTTGGGAAGGAATTAGAAAAATATTTGAAGGATTCTCAAGCTTTCTTAAAAATATCTTTGCAACTGACTGGACACAATCATTTGGTTTATTAGGTGTTCCTCTTAATGCATTCTGTTCAACGGTTACAACTATTTGGAACACGATAAAAGGTGTCCTAAATGGAATTATCACGTTTATTAGAGGTGTATTTACTGGAAACTGGAGACAAGCATGGGAAGGTGTTAAACAAATCTTTTCAAGCATCGTCAGTGGATTAGCAAATATTTTTAAGGCACCAATCAATGCAATTATCAGTGGAATCAACAGTTTCATTGGTGGATTAAATAAAATTAAAATTCCTAATTGGGTTCCAGGTGTCGGTGGAAAAGGATTTAATATTTCAAAAATTCCAAAATTGGCTGAAGGTGCAGTTGTTTCAAAAGCAACTCCTGCAATCTTTGGGGAAGCAGGAACTGAAGCAGTTATCCCTTTACAAAGAAATACTAGAGGTTTAGACTTAATTGCTCAAAAGATTTCTGAAAGATTGCCACAAGTTGATAATGGTAATGGAGGTACTTATGTTATCAATTTAGTTTTAGAAAATGGTAAAGTTTTAACTAGAATGGTGATTGATAATATCAAAGAATTTGAAGCGCAAACTGGTAAGCCAGTATTCGATTATTAATTAGGAGGTGTAGAATATGGCCGATGAAGCTAAAATAAAAGTGAATGGTGTATTATTACCTACGCCTTCTGATATCAGTGTTGAAATCCAAGATTTGGATGGTGATAGCATTAGACCTATCGCTACAGGAGTTTTAAGGCGTAACAGAATAAGGTCAAATATGTTGAAAGTGACATTGACATGGAATCTAAAGACATTTGTAGATGTCATGAGCATTCTAAATGCAGTTACTCCTGCAGAGTTCAATGCGGAGCTGTATATTCCTGATCATGGAATACGTGGCACCAAAAAAATGTATGCTGGAAATAAGAAATTTAATTATGTAAGGACAAAGGTTGGGCTCAAAGCACAATCTTTTTCTTTTGCTTTGATTGAGGTGTAGAAAATGCTTATTAAATATGGAGATTTGGATGTAACCCATCGTTTATTGGAATATAAAGTATCTGTTGCCTTTGCAAAGGGATATCTTATCGGGAATGTTCCTACAATGCAGTTGAATCTTAAATTCGATAACTACGATGGCATCCTTGATGATTTGGATATAACCAAGTATTGGGAAGTACAGGAAAATGACAATAGCGATGTAAGATATTTCAAAGTATATGATCAACCTGAAAAATATACAAAGTCATTGAGTTTGAAACTATATGATGATAACTATGAATTGGATGTTCCTTATGCAACTCAATTATCTTATCCAGTAACAATTAAAGACCAGTTATATGAAATAGAAACGCTAACTGGTTTTTCTATTGTAAGAACCAATATTCCTGCGTATGTCTTAGAAAAAGAGGTTTCCTGGTACGATAACACAATTGTCATTAGAAACTACTTAGGATGGATTGCTGAGCTTTTTGGAGCAAATGTATTTGCAAGTGGTAAAAGCTCTCTTGAATTTGTTCAAGTAACTAAGGATGTGTTTGCTAAAACAGATACGTTAACAAACTATGAAAAAAATGAATTGTACTGCGTGTCTAGAATTTATTATGAAAATGGGTTAAATCCATTAGAAAAAGGAGATACAACGGGTAATACCATATTTCTAGATTCTAATAATTTATACTTAACAGATGAACAAAATTTGATTGATAAACTATATGATCAATTAAATGGATTAACATTTTATTCAACAAAAAGCATATCAATGATTTCAATAGATAACTTGTTACCAGGATGTTTAGTAAATTATAATGATGAATTCAATTTTATGGTTACTGATTTGTCTATCACATATAAAGGTGGAGAATTTTCTATAAGTGAAGTTGATGGAAATACTCCAACAAAAAACGAAGAACGTGTTATTAAGAAAATTACCAATTCAACAAGAATTAGAAAATTACAGATAACTCAGGACCAAGAAAAATTAAAATTAGATATTGTTGCTAAAGAGCAAGAAGATCTAAATACAAAAATGGGTGAGTTATCATTATCAAATGAAGAAATCAAAACAAAGATTAATGAAATAGAATCCAAAATAGATGATTTGGATGTTTCATTGATTACTGTTAATCTTGTACCTAGTGCAACTATACTTAATAGTTATAATCAAAGTATTAAAATTGCATGTCATGTTATGAATTCTAATGAAGATGTTACTGAAAATTATAATGATCTAAGTTTTCAATGGTATTTAAATGATAAAAAATACAAAACAGGTAAATTTATCACATTAACTCCTGATGATATTAATATGTCAGTTAATGTCAAGTGTGTATTTACATTGGACAATATTCAATTTGATACAGGATACACAACAATAGTTGATGAAAGTGATGCAGTTCATTTAGGAAATAGTTTTCTAGACGTTACTAATACTACATTAACTCAAAAATTAAATGACAACGGAACTTACATTCCTGATTGGACCATTACACCAGCAATCATTACACCTTGTATTATGGACGGTAATGTAATTATAGAATTAAGTAATTGTACGATTGGTTATAAAAAAATAATCAATAGTAAGGAAGTCGACATAGACAGTAGTTATGAGATCGTAAAAGATGGTATTTTATCAGTTAATAAAAATATTATGACAAACAAATTGCCTAATGTAACATACGTTTGTGATGTTGCATATAAAGGTACTTCGATTAGATTATATGTAAATTTTTCATTAGCTGAACAAGGAGTAGGAATTCAAAATATTACAACCTATTATTTAGCATCAAGTAAAAGTAAAGATATAAGAGTAGACAGTGAGGGATGGACAACATCTATTCAAACTATCAATGCAAATAATAAATATCTATGGACATATTCAGTTACAAATTATACTGATGGTTCATCAAAAACAAGTGAACCACTTATAATGGGAACTTATGGTGATGATGCAATAACTCTATATATTGAATCCTCAAATGGAAATACATTCAAAAATAGTGATATTGCAACTATATTGACAGTTCATATTTATGTCGGTGCTGAAAGAATTGAAAGTGCTGAACAATTGGAAAAAAGATTTGGCAAAAATGCATATCTTCAATGGCATGTAAAGAAATTTGGAGAAAAAGAATTCTCACCTATAGATATTGAAGATACAAGAATAAATGATAAAGGATTTATATTTACTATAAGTCCAAGAGATATAAATAAGAAAGCAGTTTTCAACTGTGAATTAAATTTGGAGGAATAAAAGAATATGGCAATCAAAGCAAGTAATCAAGTAGATTTATTAGATATGACGGATGGGTATACCGTTGTATTGACAAATGATAACTATACATTTTTAGGAACTACTACTGCTGTTAATGGAACTCAAACAACAAGCACACAAGTAATGGCTTTGCAAGGTTCTGAAACAGTACCCGCTAAAATAGGTACAATTACATGCCCAACAGGTATTAGTGCTGTTAGTGATGGAAAGACTCCAATGCCTACTATCACAATTACTGCAACCAGTGCATTAACAAAAACAGGTAGTTTCACTATACCAGTAACTGTTAATGAGGGAACGGTAAATGAAGTAACTATTAACAAAGTATTTTCTTATTCTATTGCTTTTAAAGGAAATCAAGGAATTCAAGGTACAAGTGTTAAAATCTCATCTAAATCAATTCAATATGTCGGTTCTTCAAGTGGTACAACAACACCAACTAGTGGATGGCAAGATACTATTCCATCAGTTAGCGCAGGAAACTACTTATGGACAAAAACAACAGTAACTTATAGTGATGGTACTTCTACAGTATCTTATTCAGTCGCTAGACAAGGCGCTAATGGTTCATCACCTACAGTATCTAAAACAGTTACTGAATACGTTCAATCAACAAGCGGAACAACAACACCAACTAGTGGATGGTCTACAACTCCACCAACAGCAACTGCTGGGCAATATATTTGGACAAGAGTAACAGTGACTTATAGTGATGGTAAGACAGCTGTTAGCTATACTGTATCTAAAAATGGTGCTAACGGGGCAAAAGGTGATAAAGGAGATAAAGGGGAAACAGGTGCTAAAGGTGATGATGCAATCTATATGAATATTACTTCGTCTAATGGAAATGTATTTAAAAATACCGCAATTGCCACAACTTTAACTGCACATGTTTATAAAGGCGCTACAGAATTAACTGGCGCTGCTATTACAGCTTTAGGAACTATCAAATGGTATAAAGATGGTGGAACAACTTCTATTGCAACTGGTCAAGCATTTACTGTCAGTGCAGGTGATGTAACAAATAAAGCAACTTATACTGCTCAATTAGAGGGATGATATATGGCAGTTAAATCTAGTGCAATTCTAACATTGATTAGAATTGATGATGCAAGCATTAGAAGTGCAACTGCACCTAGTGATACTACAAAGTTGTGGTTTGATACAACTACACAAACTTTAAAGAGATATGACAGTTCAAGTGGTACTTGGGAAATTGTTAACGATTATGCTGATGATATGAACAATATGAGACAAGAAATATCTGTTGAATATAACTCAGCGATAACTCAATTAAAAAACTCATTAACATCATTAGTAGAAGAACTGCAAACAACAACTACTAATAATACAACATCTATCAATAGTCTTAGTTCTCAAATTATTCAAAATGCCAGTTCAATTCAGTTGGTTACGAATAACGTTAATTCTATTACTGATAAATTAACGGGAGTGGCTACAAAAGAAGAAATTTCTCAATGGGCTAAGTTTGAAGAAGGAATATTAAAATTAGGATCTAGCAATAGTCCTTTTGATGTAAGACTGTCCAATACGGAACTTGGATTTTACGAAAATGATAAAAGAATTGCTTATCTTTCAAACCAACAATTGAACATATCACAAGCAGTTGTAATGAAACAAATCAACCTGGGTACTTTTCAAATTATCTATGATGAAGATTTAGGATTGTTAATTTTGTAGGAGGTAATATATGGCAACATTTGGAACCACTAATAAATATATAAATTACAGTGTTAATTCGCAGGAACTGTCATATGACATCAATTCTAACACATCAGTTGTTCGTGTTTGGATTGATGTATGGCGTACAAATACAGGATATACGACATATGGTAATGGTACAGTATATGCTCGTATAAATGGAACAGTATATAGTGCTGGAATAGGTACTGGCCAAAAAATTACTTCCAGTGCAATTCGATTAGGAACTTGGGATGTAACTGTAGGACATAATAGTGATGGTTCAAAGTCAATCGGTGTAAGTGGTTGGATTAGTCATGATAGATTCAGTTCAAGTGAAAATGGATATACACATACATTAACCACTATTCCTCGACAAGCCAATATAACCGATTCACCAACAACTTTCAAAGATACTGATAATCCTTGGTTCAAATACAGTAATCCAGGTAACTTCAATATGGAATGTTGGTTGGAACCAAATCCTAATGGAGAACATTACGCTAAAAGGACATTAAGTGGTACGAGTGGTACGTTTACATGGGAACTTACTAATGATGAAAGAAAACAGTTAAGAGAAGCATGTAAGGGCAAAACATGCACTATTCGTATAGGACTATATTCAAATAACTGTTCCTGGGCAAGTTATCACGATAGAACATATCAGATGACAAACGCTGAACCAACTATAAATAGTGTTGTAACAAGTATTATTGATCCCTTTGGAAGTCTATGTTTACAAAATAGATCCAATATTAAATTTACTATTTCAGCAACAGCTAAATATGGAGCAACAATTACTAATTATGCGGTTAGTGGTAATAACTTTAGCTATGCAGGAAGTAAAAATACGTGTCAAACTTCAAATATCAGGGATAGTGGAAGCTTAAAATATACAGTCACAGTTACTGACAGTAGAGGGTTTACAGCTTCTACAACAAAAACAATCAATGTTACTGGGTATTCCTATCCAACTATTTCTATGGAGGCGTTTAGAAGTAATTCAAGCGGTACAAAGGATGTATCCAGTGGCACTTATATTTGTGTCAAACCAGTATTTACGTATTCAGCAATAACTGGCAATTCAATAGCAAGCAAAGCTATTAAAATAAATAACATTTCTAAAAGTACAAGCTTTTCAAGTGAAGGAAGTTATGTATTTAGTGGTTATTCATTAAACGATTCTTATGATGTAGTGTGCACTGTAACAGATTCCGTTGGAAACAGTGCAAGTATAACAGCCACAATCACAGGTGCTAAAATACCTTTTAATATATCGAAGAATAAAGATGCTATAGGATTGGGAACAGTAGCTAAATATGAGGGTTACATCAATATTGGCTATGGATTTTGCAACGAGAATGGAGAACAGTTGTTTATGTTTGGAGTAACTGATAATTATGATGATGATTAAGGAGGAAAAATCTATTATGCAAGAATTTAAAATCTTCGGGGGGGGGTGCGATATTTACTATTTAAATATTGCATTTCCAAAGAAAGAAGGTGCGCTAATTTAATTAGTGGACCAAGTGGTGATTGTGTATGAAATTTCTAAAACCACCAAAGAATATGTTCTTGAGAAAAAAGGATGTGTACTTTAAATATTCTATCGAAGAACAATGGACTGGTGAATATTGGTTGGATGGAAAGAAAATATATAGCAAAGTTATACAATCAACAGGTGTATTATCTTCTGCTGGTGTAGTTAATATTAAGCATGATATTGTTAATTTAAATGAATTTATTGATTATGAAGTTTTTATTCAAGGTGATAATACATTTTACAAACTACCAGTAGTTTATTATTCTAATGCGACATCAGGGACTTTTTATGATATGTTTGCAAGAATAAACGAAACAAGTCTTCAAATAATTAATAATAGTGTCGGCTGGAACAAATACGCAGTAACTGCTATTATATATTATACAAAAAACACATATCACGATTTTGACTAATTAAATTTAGCAGTAAAAATGAGTTTCATAAAACTTTTTGGAAATAAAATTAGAGCAAAGGATGTTGTAAATAAAACAGGTGTAGATCTTTTGATATGGAAAGAAACAAAGAAAGGTGCAAGGTTTGGCCAAACAATAAATTTAATAGACGGAGCTACGGAATATTTATTTTTATGCCACATGGCTCCAGGTACTGATGGATCATTAACATATCCTTTTTATATACCAGCATTCCTTTGCTCAAATATTGCAACTAATAATTTAACTTTTAGATTTGGAGGATATTTAACAAGTGGTGTAAGTCATGGAATGACTATAATGTTTGACAAAACAAGTAACTATTTTAAGTTGTCGGATTGGTATTATGGAAGTTCACCTAAAAACACCACATATACAGTTGATATCTATTATCGCTAATAGTAAATATCAAAACAAATGAAATTTATTAAGTTTTTTGGAAACAAAGTTAGAAAGAAAGATGTTTATTTCAAGTATTCTACTGAAGAACAGTTTACGGGTGAATACTGGATAGACGGAAAAAAAATATATTGTAAAGTTATATCCGTAAGTGGCTTCACTAAAGATAAATATGTAGCACATAATATATCTAATTTAAAACGAGTGTTGAGTTGTGACCTTTTTGTAATGTTTGCTGATAATACAAACCATATGATGCCACGTGCTCATATGGATAATGATCATGATGGTATTTCTATTCAAGTCAATAAAACTAATTTGATATTACAAGTTGGTACATCAAATGGTTTTGCGGATACAACAGGTTATGCAATATTAAAATATATCAAAACAACTTAAAAAAAGGAGACAAAATATGGATAACAAAACAAACGTATATACATTAGATGTAAGTGAAAAAACATTTAATGATGTACAAGCTAATAAATTCTATATTACTGATACAAAGAATTTAAAAGCAGGAGATTATATATTATTTAGAGTAGTTGTTAAAGATGAACAACAAAATGATAGTTATACTGGAGCAAATGTAATGTTAACCGTTAGTACAATTAATGATACATTTGTAGGTTTAGAAAAAGGATACAGTGTTGTATTTCTTAAGTAGAAGGTGAGGAAAATGAATAATATGGAAAAAGCATTCAACACAGCAGTAGCTATCTTAGCTACTTTTTTTACGTATCTATTTGGTGGCTGGGATTTAGCTTTAAAGATTTTAATTACATTCATGGTGTTAGATTATATGACAGGTGTAATTTATGCTTATGTAATTAAAACACTTAATAGTGAGGTCGGCTTTAGAGGATTAATTAAAAAATGCATGATTCTAGCCGTTCTTATTGTAGGAGTGGAATTAGATCGTATGCTTGGAAATGGTGGCACTTGGGTATTTAGAACTCTTGTAGCGTATTTCTATATTGCGAATGAAGGAATTAGCCTATTAGAAAACATTTCTAATCTAGGTGTTCCAATTCCAAATAAAATCAAAACTGCGTTAGAACAGTTAAACAATGATGAAGATCAAGAGAAAGAGTAGTCGAAAAGGGCTACTCTTTTAATTTAAATAACGAAGGAGAATAGAAAATGAAAAAATATGTTGGAGTTAAATTAATTGAAGCAAAACCAATGACAAGAGGAGATTATAACAACTATCGTGGATGGACTATTCCAAAAGATGAAGATCCAAAAGATGAAGGATATTTAGTTAAATATTCTAACGATTATGAAAGCTGGTCTCCTAAAAATCCATTTGATGAATCATATAGAGAATATGATGCAAATGCATTACCTCAAACTGCTTTAGGAATGATTAGTAGAGATTATAAAGAGAGATTTAAAGCTGAATACGAACAACTTGTTATTAGATATAACGGCTTAAATAGAATGATTGAAAATTGGGATAGAGGTTGTTTATCTTTTAAACCAACATGCCCTAGAAGCACATATGATTTACAATTAAAAACTATGAGAGATTATATTGCTGTTTTAGAAGCTAGGGCAGTTATGGAAAATGTTGAATTATAGGAGGAAATAAAAAATGAATATTATTGAAAAAACATATAACTGGAAAGGTAGTTTAAAAAATAGAACTTCAACAAAGAGAATCATCTTACACCACGCTGAATCAAAATCATGTACTGCAGATGATATTCATAGCTGGCATTTAGCAAATGGATGGGCAGGTATTGGGTATCATTTCTTTGTAAGAAAAGATGGATCTATTTATAGAGGTAGACCTGAAGGTGTTGTTGGATCACACGCTAAAGGTTCTAATAGTGATTCTATTGGTATTTGTTTTGAAGGTTCATACATGACAGAAACAATGAATCAAACTCAAATCAATGCTGGTAGAGAATTAGTAGCTTATTTAAAAAATAAGTATGGTATTTCTAAAGTCCAAAAACATAAAGATGTATGTTCTACTAATTGTCCAGGAACAAATTTTCCTTTTAATGAAATTGTAAATGGAACTGTTGCTCCAAAACCTACACCATCACCAACTCCTGCAGCTAAACCATCTACAAGTGGGAAAGCAATTGGAACATATGAAGTTACAGCTAGTGATCTATCAGTTAGAACTGGTCCTGGTACTAATTATCGTAGAAAAAGACATGATGAATTAACAGCTGATGGTAAAAAACATGATAAAGACAAAGATGGATGTTTAGATAAAGGAACACGAGTAACAGTATATGAATGGAAAAATGGGTGGGCAAGAACGCCTAGTGGATGGTTATCAGGAGACTATTTAAGAAAAGTTTAATTTATTGTATAATATATATGCACATTTGTTGTATTAGTTAATAAAAAAAGTGAAATGTAATATTATCTATTCTTCGAAAAAATCTACAACCTTATTTATTAACTAATAATTGCATGAAAAGACCTACTCATAAATTTGGGTAGGTTCTTTTTTTATTTTTAATGTATTTTTTATGGAAAAATAGCATATAAATAAAATAGTGAATTTTAACACAATATAGAGTGTTTTATAACAATATGAAGAGGTATAAAGGAGTATAAAAGGTTTCTAAACGAGAAAAATATTGCCAAATTGTGAATAGCCTTGATATAATAACGTTGAAAATGTGAATAACTTAATGTTTATGTGAATTGTTGTATGGAGGGAAAAATTATGAAAGGAAAGTATTCTGCTTTGACAGTAGCAAAGTGGTTTTTGTGGTACAATGACAAAATCCTAGAAGAGGAAGATGCTGATTTGATATCTAATTTAAAATTGCAAAAATTATTGTATTATGCTCAAGGATGTTATTTAGCATTAAAAAACGAACCATTATTTAATGAACAAATTGTAAATTGGGCACATGGTCCTGTTGTAGAAGAAATCTACCATAAATATAAAAATAACGGATCAAATGGAATAGAATATCAAGGAGATTATGATAGTTCTATTGACAAGGATACAACCGCAATTTTAGAAGAAGTGTATGATATTTTTGGAAAGTATTCTGCATGGGGATTAAGAAACATGACACATCAAGAAGACCCTTGGTTAAAAACACAAAGAAACGAAGTAATTCCTTTACATTTAATAAAAGAATATTTTGAAGAAACATATATTACTGATTGATGGCTAAATTAAAACGAAAGCAAGAAAATAATAAATTATCTAAATTAGACGTGAAAATGAAATGTTTATTCATGAATGAACATGATACGATATTATTTTCTTTTAAGTATCTTACAAATCAAGATAATTATAATTTAAAAGGATTTAAAGGAAGCAGGAATTTTAGAGACGATATAGATGTTTTAAATGCGTTTCATGATTGTTTAAATAGAATGAGTATTGATGGGTGGGAATCCTTGAGAAGTAAGAATAAATTTCAAGGTGGAAGAGAATTGCTAGATTACTCACAAATCAATTTTAATGCACTAGATCCTCAAAATGAATTAAACCTTACTAGAGATACTAAAGTATGGGTTATTAGATTTGGAGGAAATAAATATCGCTTGATTGGATATAGAAGTAAGAAATGTAAGGCTATATTTCATATTTTTGGTATAGATCATGACTTTTCTGCTTACAAACACGGTTAATATTAATGTACATAAAACCTACTCAATTTTGAGTAGGTTCTTTTTTGTTTTTGTGGACGACAAATGGACGAATGAAGCTAAAAAACAGTAAAAAATCAATAGAAATTATATAGAATTGTATATAAATAAATGAGTATTTATAAGGGTTTATAGAAAACTATAGTATAGGGGATAATTGGTGCTGATTTAGACTAGTAATATGTATTTTAGCCTGTTGACAAAATCATTTGTTGACAGGCTTTTATTGTATAAGAAACAATTATTTTTTGGATAATCCGTCCATTAAAAGAAGAAAAAAGGAAAGATAAAATAATAAAAAAGGGAATATTTTTGAATTAAATTTGAGACAAAATAGAGAAGGATATATGATACAATTTATTTGTAACAAATCTAGATAAGTTACCTCAAATCAAAAAGAAAGCAGGTAATAATAATTGATCCTAACAAATAACTTAACACCTGATAGTGCCTGTCGTACCTTCTTAAGTAATGATATCAGTTTTGTTTCTTTTTCCAATGCCATCTTGTTTGATGGCAAACAAGTCATTCATCCTGAAAGACTTGTACGTTATGAAAATGATATGTCACTTATTATTGATGATACAAAAAGTGCAGAAGATAAAAAAAGAAGAAGGGACATTGACGTAAAAACGGATATCAATGGTGTCTATTGTCTTCTTAGTATTGAACATCAAAGTACGATTGATAAGAACATGGTGATACGATGTGGCAACTATGAAATGATGGAGTATTTAAAACAGTTAAAAAACAAAAAGATTAAAGGATTAGTTCCTCAAGTTATGATCGTTTTTTATACGGGAGATAAGAAATGGAATGCCCCAGTAAAACTAAGTAATTATTTTGATATACCAGAAGAATTAAAAGCATATATAAATGAATGGAAATTTATATTTGTTGATGTCAAAGAAATAGATACCAGTAAGATCAAAGATGAACAAACAAGATATTTTATAGAAGCCATCCAAGAGATGTATAAAGGAAACTATGAGGGATTACATCGAAGAATAAAGATGAATAGAGATAACTTTATTTATGCAGCCATCATTACAGGAAGTTTAGATTTAATTAGAGACTTACCAGAAGGAGATGAAATCGATATGTGTGAGGGAATGGAAAGAATGGCAGAAGGATTTAGAAATGAAAGATGTCTTGTTGGAAGAAGTGAAGGAAAACTCGAAGAAAAAAGAAGTACACTAAAAAAGCAATTAGAAATCAAACTAGGAACTATTTCAAATAATCTAGAATTAAAACTAACAAGTGCAACATTAGAAAAACTAAATATATTAACACGTAATATATTTAATATTACAAATGAAGAGGACGTTTTAAGAATTATTAATTAATAAGTTAATATTTAAGCAAGAAAAAGCAAGTCAAATAAAATGGCTTGCTTTGACTGTTGAAAAAATAAAAATCAACAGTTTTTTCTTTTGTTAAGTTGAAATATATACTATTATATATGTCGTGGATGACTTCGTTCCAATTACGTAAAATTTGAAGCTCCACGGCTTTTTATATAGAAATTAAATCAATAAAAAGTAAGAACATGATTAAGAAGATAAAGAAGAGAGTTTGAAAGCAAAAAAATTCTTAAAGTTATTTAATAACCTTTTTTCTATAGAAAACATCAAGTATTTGAGAATTTTTTTTACAACATTATGCTCAAATATTTAATATATTTATTAGAAAATAAAAAAATCATAAAAAAGATAGGAGATATATTATGGAATTTAAAGATGTTATTCAAAACAGATATTCATGTAAAGATTTTTCTACACAACAAATAGAAAAAGAAAAATTAATGGGAATATTGAAAGCAGGAAGAGTTGCTCCAACGGCTAAAAACTTGCAAGAACAAAAAATCTATGTTGTTCAATCAAAAGAATATTTAGATAAAATAGATGCATGTACACCTTGTCGTTATCATGCACCTACTGTTTTAGTTGTAGCTTATGATAAAAACAACGTTTTTGATTATCCAGGTAATGAAAGAAATTCAGGAATTGAAGATGCTACCATTGTAGCCACCCATTTAATGTTAGCTGCTTATAATGCAGAAATTGATAGTTGTTGGATCAATTTCTTTAATCCTCAAGAAATGAAAAAAACTTTAGATTTACCTGAAAATGAAGAAGTTGTTATGATGTTGGATTTAGGATATGGAAATCAAAAAGAACCACTTCCTAATCATCATTTAAAAAAAGAATTGGCTGAAACAGTTAAATACTTATAATTTTTATAACAAAATAATCTTTGCTTGTTTTGTTATTTTTTTGTTACAATTAGGGTAAGAGGTGAGCTAGATGAAGCTGTTATTTAAACAACAACCATCTTTTATTTTTCGCTTTTATGTAACAAATCAAAATAATGAATGGTTATATATTATAAAAAAATGGCAATTATGTATCAACTTTATATATATGATGCTCATGAAAATATTGTTGCTAAGATTGAAGAAGATCCTAAATCAGCTGTTTTTTTATTTATAAAAATGAGGAATATATTTGTGCTGTAGAAAAAGGGTTTTCTTATTTTATTCCTTATTTTTTAGTGGATTATCGAAAATGGAATGTTGGTGGAGAATATGTTGAATATAATTATGAAATAAAAGATGAAAATGATTATCTTATTGGAAGAATTGAAAAAAGATCATAAAATATTTTAGATACATATGATATTTCAGTTGATTTAAAGGAAGATATTTTAGATTTCGTCATTTTAACAACCGTAATAGATATTGAAAAAGCAAGAAGAAATAGACATTATTAAAATAATTGGAGGGAATCTTATGAAACTATTATTTAAACAGCGTATTTTTTCATGGCTAGACAGTTATGATATATATGATGAAAAGGGGGAAACTGTCTATACAGTGAAAGGACAACTCAGTTTTGGACATAAACTTTTTATTTATAATAAGTATGGTGAACATATTGGTACGATCAAAGAAGAAATATTAACGTTTTTACCACGTTTTGCTTTATATGAAAATGATGAATATATTGGTAAAATTACCAAAGAGTTTACTTTCTTTAAACCTAAATTTATTTTAGATTATAAAGATTGGCAAATAGAAGGAAATTTTTGGGAATGGGATTATCAGATCGTGGATTATTCAGGAAATATTATTGGTTTAATTAATAAAGAAATCTTTCATATGAGTGATACATATTCTTTAACAATAGAACATGACGAAGATGCCTTTTATGTTTTGATGATTGTTCTTGCGATAGATGCTCAAAAATGTAGTCAAAATAAATGATTGTAAGTCAATCATTTTATTTTCTCAAAAAATTAGCACTCTGTGCTTGACTATGCTAAAACAAAGTAATATACTATCTTTAGCATTTAAATAGCAGGAGTGCTAAAGGAGGATATATTATGGCAGAAAAAAAACAATTTAAAGCAGAATCGAAAAGATTATTAGACTTAATGATTAATTCTATATATACACATAAGGAAATCTTTTTAAGAGAATTGATTTCTAATGCAAGTGATGCAACAGATAAACTTTATTATAAAGCATTAACAGAAAATATTTCTGAAATCAATAAAAGTGATCTTACAATTGATTTAGCTTTTGATAAAGAAAATAGAACATTGACTGTTACTGATCATGGTATTGGAATGAATAAAGAAGAACTAGAAGAACATTTAGGTACGATTGCTAATAGTGGTTCTTTCAAATTTAAAAATGAAACTGAAAGTGATGATATTGATATCATCGGGCAATTTGGAGTTGGTTTCTATTCAGCATTTATGGTTGCTAAAAAAGTAGAAGTTTCTTCAAGAGCTTATGGTAGTGATCAAGGATATACATGGGTATCTGAAGCAAGTGATGGTTATGAAATCTTTGAAACAGATAACTTACCAACAGGAACAACAATTAAACTTTATTTAAAAGATAATACAGAAGAAGAAAATTATGATGATTATTTAGATCAATATCATATCGAATCTTTAGTTAAAAAATATTCTGATTATGTACATTATCCAATTAAAATGGATGTGACAACATCTAAGAAAAAAGAAGATAGTGATGAATATGAAGATGTTGTTGAAAATAAAACATTAAATTCAATGGTTCCTTTATGGAAAAGAAATAAAAAAGATATTAAAGATGAAGAATATAATGAATTCTATAAAGATAAATTCAATGATTTCTCTGATCCAATGAAAGTTATTCATACATCTGTAGAAGGAAATGTTTCTTATGATGCATTATTGTTTATTCCAAGTCAACCACCAATGAATTTCTATTCAAATGATTATGAAAAAGGATTACAACTTTATAGTCGAGGTGTCTTTATCATGGATAAAGCAAGTGATTTAATTCCAGAACACTTTAGATTTGTTAAAGGGTTAGTTGATTCACAAGATTTATCATTAAATATTTCAAGAGAAATGTTACAACATGACCGTCAATTAAAAGTCATCGCTGATCGTATTGAAAAGAAAATCCAAAGTGAACTTACAAATATGTTGAAAAAAGATCGTGAAACATATGAAAAATTCTTTAAAAACTTTGGTTTACAATTAAAATTTGGTATTTATCAAAGCTATGGAATGTTAAAAGATAAATTACAAGATTTACTTTTATTCTACTCTGGTAAAGAAGAAAAAATGATTACTTTAAAAGAATATGTTGAAAACATGAAAGAAGGACAAACAGAAATTTACTTTGCAAGTGGTGAAACAAAAGAAAAGATTTCTCATTTACCACAAGTAGAAGCTGTTAGAGATCGTGACTTTGATGTTTTATACATGATGGATAATGTTGATGAATTCATGATTCAAATGATGAGAGATTATGATTCTAAAGCTTTCAAAAACGTTGCTCAAGGTGATTTAAACTTAGATAGTGAAGAAGAAAAGAAAGAATTAGAAAAAATCAATGAAGATAATAAATCATTATTAGAATCATTAAAAGAAGCTTTAAAAGATAAAGTAGTGGATGTTAAAGTATCAAATAGATTAAAATCTCATCCAGTATGTTTAGTATCTGATCAAGGTGTATCTTTTGAAATGGAAAAAGTATTAAATGCAATGCCTGATGGTCAAGATGTTAAAGCAGGTAGAATTCTTGAAATCAATCCAAATCATGATATTTTCAAGGCAATTCAAAATGTTTATCAAAATAATGCAGATAAGATCAATGATTATGCTTCATTGTTATTCGATCAAGCATTATTGATTGAAGGATTATCTATTGAAGATCCAGTGGCTTTTTCAAATAAGATTTGTGAGCTTATGATTGAATTAAATAAGTAAGGCTATCATTCGATAGTCTTTTCTTTTATAATAAAAGCAGGAGAGTGAAAATTATGGAGTTACAAAATGTTTTACAACAAAGAAGAAGTATTCGTAAATATAAACAACAACCTGTAGAAAAAGAAAAAATTGAAGAAATGATTCAAGCAGCTATCTATTCAGAAAGTTGGAAAAATAGTCAAACCTCACGATATCATGTTATTCAATCAAAAGAAATGTTGGAACAATTTAAGAAAAAATGTTTACCTGAATTTAATCAAAAAAATATAGCTGATGCACCTGTTTTAATTGTGACAACATTTGTTAAAGATCGTGCAGGTTTTCAAAGAAACGGAAGTCCTGACAACGAATTACAAAATGGTTGGGGTGTTTATGATTGTGGACTAGCTAATCAAAACTTAATTCTTAAAGCAACTGAACTTGGTTTAGGAACACTTGTTATGGGAATTAGAGATGAAAGAGCGATTCGTGAACTTTTAGAAATACCTGTACAAGAAACGATTGTTTCTGTCATAGGTGTGGGTTATCCAAATATTGAACCAAGTATGCCAAAAAGAAAAACAATAGAAGAAGTGAGTTCGTTTTATTAATGAAGAAATTACTGTATAAAATTTGCAAACCACATCATAAATATAAAATCAATTTGGTTGATGTTTTATTGCTTATTGAACCGGTGGTGATGAATACGTCTTATTTTATGGTTGGAAGAATCTTTTTGCTTATGGCGTTAGTTCTTAACTATTTAGCACACTATCTTTGTCATGATGATTATAGCGAATTTGAAAGACGTGTCCTTGTTTCAACAATGATTATTATTGCTTTACTTCTTATCTATCTTATTATTACAGGTAAATAAAAAATCCACTTTGGGGTGGATTTTTTGTTTATTTATAAAACTCAATAATATTTTGATAATCATTTTTTAAACTAAAGTTTGCAGAAACAAAATAGAAATGATTTTCTTTTTTATACAGTAAAGTATCATACGATGTATCAAGTTTAAAGAGATAAGTGTTTTTATCGATTTTAATAACAGGAACATCATCATACGTTTTTAAATAACGTTCAAAGAAAGTGTTTGTTTTGTCAGTTGATTTAAAACAATAATCTTTACTATACATGAGATCACCTTGGTTGTTTTCTTCAAAATAAGAAGTAGATTCAACAATAAAACTTTTAGTATATTTGTAGTTTGGATATTTTTTTAAATTTGTTTCTTTATCAAATGTTTGCAAGGTTAAAATATTTTGATTTAAAGGAATATCTTTTCTATCAGTAATATCTAAAATACATCCAAGTATAGCCACTACACAAGTAACTATAGTCATAGCGTAGAAGATATGTTTAATAATCTTTCCAAAGCTTTTTTGACAGGCTAAAACAATTTTATAAAGGCAACGAATAAGAATTGTCGCAAATAGAAGAAGAGGTAAGTAATGAATTAAAATACTTCCATTTGTAAGAAATTCTTGAATCTGATTTTTTTGTAAAACAAGCTGTGCGACAAAAAAAGAAAAGAAAATCCATAAAACAAAATAAGTGGTTGCAGAGATTTTACGAGTACTTAAGTATTCATCAATTGCTTTTTGTCTTTCTTTAGGTAAAGCACGTTTATTATCTGTTGTAAAAATAATAAATTTTCCTATTTTACCATAATAATCAAACATTTGTTTTTCATATTCATTAATAAAATCATGTAATGCTTTTCTTTTAGGGGTTGCCGGTTTTTTGATTAGTAAATCTACATGGAAGTAATAGTGTTTCTCATTTTTTTCAAAACGGCTGATTTTACCTAAAGAAGTAGGATTGTAACCTTGTTTAGATAACTCATTCAAGGTGTTTTCTAATTGTTTATATTCAGTTATATCATAATCTAATAATTTATACATATGTGACTCCTTTGACTGTTACATCATAACAAAAATAGTCATGGAAATCCATGACTATTGATTAAATGCAGAATCAACTTCATAATCAGGTTTGAAGTTTTCTTCTTCTAACATATAAGATTCAGCTATGTTTTGGCAATGATCACCAATACGCTCTAAGTTGGATAAGATATCAACGTATGTAGAATTGACAATAACTGATTTTTCAGTTTTATTAGTAACACGTTGAATATGTCTTTGTTTTGCTTTTTTATTATAATAATCTAAATTACTTTCATGATCATCAACATAAATAATATCATCTAAATCATGTTTATCAAAAGCCACCATTGCATGATTCAACATTTCAATATCCATATTGATCATGGCGATAATGTCATCTTTAGCTTCTGATGAAAAATCATCTTTTTCATCATAAACAGCTTCAAAGAATTGAGTTAAGTTAATACATAAATCACCGACACGTTCTAAATCTTTAATTGATTTCATATCAGCAAAATATTCTTTTGAATCATGATCGTTTAATTGTTCATGTGAAATAAGTAATAAATATTCAGCAATCTTTTTATCTAATAAGTTGATTGCATTTTCTAATTCTTCGACTGCTTCTTTAGCAGTAGAACTTTTAGAAATAAAATATTCTCTAACATTTTCACAAGCTTCAACAGTAATAGCTCCCATTTCTAAAATCTTGTTTTTAGCGATAGCTAAAGCATGAGAAGGGAACAATTGAACCACATGAGGATCTAATTCTGATAAATCCATTTGTAATTCTTTTGAATGATTTGGAATAATTTTTTTAATAATAACAACAATCTTATTAATAAATGGAAAGAACAAGATGGTTGTTACTATGTTAAAGATACCATGAGCTACTGCAAGTTGTAATTCAGGAGACATTGTACTTACTGAATTAATATATTGAATCAACATGGTAAATGGTGATAAAACAATCATAAATAGAACAGAACCAATGACGTTAAATAAAACGTGGAAGAATGCTGCTCTTTTAGCGGGAATAGATCCACCAATAGAGGCAAGAACAGCTGTAATTGTCGTTCCAATATTTGATCCAAATAAAAATGGTAAAGCAATATTTAAACCAATAGCACCGGCACCATACATTTGTTGAACAATTGCAATCGTTGCAGCTGATGATTGAATCGCACATGTAAGAATTGTTCCACCAAGTAAACCAAGCCAAGGGCTCTTCATTAAAAATTCGGTAATTTGTGTAAATTCTGGAACTTCAGAAATCATTGATAAATTGTTTCCCATTAAATCAAGTCCATAGAATAAACAACCAAATCCAAAAATAATTTGTGATAAATATTTTGTTTTTTTGTTTTTAGAAAACATTGAAACAAACGCACCAATAATAATGAAATAAACCGCATATTTAGAAATCTTTAAACCAACTAAAACAGAAGTAATAACTGTTCCAATATTGGCCCCCATAATAATTCCTACTGCTTGATTTAAATTCATTAAACCAGAACGAATCAATCCAATTGTAAGGGCTGTTGTTCCTGAACTTGATTGAATTAAACACGTAACTAAAGCCCCAATTAAAATTCCTTTTACAGGACTTGAGGTGTATTTATCAATAATGTCCTTTAATTTATCTCCGGCATAACTTTTTAAACCATCACCCATATAATCGATACCAAATAAAAATAAACCAAGCCCTGCCAGAATTAAAGGCCAGTTGATATCTGCTAATGTCATAAAATCACACTCCTATACATCTCATTTTAAAGGAATGTTAATTTTGTGTAAAGATTATGTTAAGTTTCTTTACAAAACCTTAACAATTCTTTTTGAAACAACTTTCAATCAATGCAATTATATGCTTATAAAAAGGAAAAATAAGGAGTGTAGTAACAATATTGAAGAAGCCATGAATAAAAGCGAGTTGCAGACGAGGTGAAATAGGAATATAAAAGTGAAATGTTAAAAAAAGATGATAAAAAGGAGTCAGGAAAATCATGAAAAAAGTTGTTCCAATTACATTAAATAAAAAATGAAAGAAGGCAGCTTTTTTGGCAGAAGAATTGGTTTTAAGGGCAGAAAGAAAAGCGGTAATGGTTGTACCGATATTACAACCAAAGATATAAGGAATAGAAACATAAAGGGAAATGGCTTTTAAATGATACATTTGTTGGACAATAGCAATTATCGCACTTGATGATTGAATAAGAGCAGTGGTGATGGCTCCACCAAGCATGGCTAAAATAGGATGATTTGTAAAAAGTGTTACTAATTTCATAAATTCAGGAAGTTTAGTAATAGCTTCAAGATGCATTGACATAAGTTCTAATCCATAAAATAAACAGCCAAGCCCAAAAAGAATTTGTGCAAGGCCTTTTATTTTAGGATGATTAGAAAATAATAAACAAAAAGCACCAATAATTAAAAAGAAAGAAGCATATTGAAAAAGATCAAAACCTACAATAAAAGCGGTTATGGTTGTGCCAATATTGGCTCCCATAATAATCCCAATACTTTGTGAAAAGGTCATGAGATTTGCATTAATTAAACTGACGGTTAAAGCAGTTGTGGCAGAACTTGATTGAATAATACAAGTTATAAAACAACCAATTAGAATAGCCTTAAAAGTAGAAGAAGTACATTTAGCAAGAAGATTTTTTAAACGGGTTGGTGAAAGTTCTTGTAAAGAAAGAGAAAGATAGTCGATACCAAATAAAAAAAGTGCCAGACCGATTAGAATAGAAGTCCAAGAAACGTGGTTCATGAAAAAGCCTCCTTTTTCATATTTTAAAAATAATCATTTTTAACTAGAAAAAATAATCATTCTTTGTAAAAATATATGAAGGAGGTGTTTTAATATGAAAGGAAGATGGAAGAAATTTTTATCTTATTATACAAACTATAAGGTTTTGTTTTTTAAAGATATGTTTTGTGCGATGATTTCAGCAGCCATTACGCTCGTTTATCCTATGCTAACACGCTATATTACAGGGACGATTTTAAATCAACCAAAGATTGATTATTCTAAGATTTATTTATTAGGACTTTTTATGCTTTGTTTGATTGTTGTTGAATATTTTTGTAATTATTTTATAGGTTATCTAGGACATGTCATGGGTGTCTATATGGAAAGAGATTTACGTAATGAGTTATTTAGTCATTATCAAAAATTATCTTTTCGCTTTTATGATGAACAAAACACAGGACAATTGATGTCACGTCTAACGAATGATTTATTTTCTTTAACTGAACTTTATCATCATGGACCAGAAGATATTGTCATTTCAATTATTAAGTTTATAGGGGCCTTTATTTTACTTTCCTATATTAATGTCAAACTGACTTTAATTTTATTTGCAATCTTACCATTTATGTTTTTATTTGCTTGGTATTATAATAAAAAGATGAAAAAAGCTTTTAAAAGAAATAAAGAGAGAATTGGTGATATCAATGAACGTATTGAAGACAATTTATCTGGAATTCGTGTTGTTAAAAGTTTTGCGAATGAAGATCAAGAGTTAGAACGTTTTGATAAACAAAATGGACATTATGTAAGTGCTAAGAAAAATAGTTATTATTATATGGGAAGATACAATGCAGGACTTACTTCTTTTACAAGTTTAATTACAGTATCGGTTATCTTTTTTGGAACCTTATTTATTTCTTATGGAAGTATTAATGTTGCAGATTTAATTGCCTTTTTACTTTATGTCACGAACTTAATAGATCCTGTAAAAAAACTTTTAAACTTTACTGAACAATTTCAAGAAGGTGTTACTGGTTTTGAACGTTTTATGGAAATATTAGAAATTGAACCAGATATTCAAGATACAAAAAATGCAGTTGTATTACAACATGTTGAAGGGAATGTCATGTTTGATCATGTTTCATTTCGCTATAATGAACAAACACCTTATGTGTTAAATAATATTAACTTGGATGTAAAACCAGGAGAGTATATTGCTTTTGTTGGTTCATCAGGAGTTGGTAAAACAACGATTTGTTCTTTGATTCCTCGTTTTTACGAAGCAACGAAAGGAAATGTCTTGATTGATGGAATTAATGTCAAAGAGATAAAACAACAATCTTTAAGAGAAAATATTGGCATTGTTCAACAAGATGTTTATTTATTTACTGGAACGATTATGGATAATATTCGTTATGGAAATTTAGAAGCGAGTGATGAAGAAGTCATTGAAGCCGCTAAAAAAGCTAATGCTCATGATTTTATTATGGAATTAGAAGAAGGTTACGATACGGATTGTGGACAACGTGGGGTCAAACTTTCAGGTGGACAAAAACAACGTATCTCGATTGCACGTGTTTTCTTAAAGAATCCACCAATTCTTATTTTTGATGAAGCAACAAGTGCATTAGATAATGAAAGTGAAAGTATTGTACAAGAATCTTTAGAAAAATTATCTCAAGATCGTACAACTTTTGTTATTGCGCATCGTTTATCAACGATTAAAAATGCTAAACATATTTGTGTTTTAACGGAAAATGGCATCGAAGAACAAGGAAACCATGAAGAGTTGATGAAATTAAATGGAAATTATGCAAGATTGTATAATATGCAATTTAAAGGAGAAAAGTAACATGGAAAGAAAATATATTTTTTTTGATATTGATGGAACACTTTTAGATGATAATCCGGGAGGAAAGATTTTAGAAAGCACATATCGTACGTTAGATAAGTTAAAAGAAAATGGGCATTTTGTTGCTATTGCGACAGGAAGAGCACAATATATGGCGATGGATGCTGCTAAAGAAGCCCATATTGATTGTTTAGTAACAGATGGGGGAAATGGTATTACTTTACATAATGAACTTCAATATATTAAACCGATAGATTTTGTTCAAGCCAATCGTGTCATTGATCAATGTATTGAACATCATTTACCATTTGCAGTTGCTTTAGGAAATGAAGCTGTTTTGTATACGAATCAAAGTGATCAAAAAGATCAAAAACTTCCGGTAAAATTAGTTGTTGATGAAAGTATAGACTTTCATCAAGTAAAGGAAATTTATAAAGTATTTATTGAATGTGGTGAACAAGAAGAAAAATTATTAGATTTAGGAACTTTGGAATATATGCGTTATTTTAAAGGACAAATCATCATCGAACCAGCAGATAAATATAAAGGTATTTTAGAAATGGTTCATTTATTAAAGGGAAATGAAAAGGATATTGTGGTCTTTGGGGATGGCTTAAATGATATTTCTATGATTGACCAAGCTCCTTTAGGTATTGCTATGGGTAACGCAATCGATGAAGTCAAAGCAGTTGCAAATTTTATAACCAAAAGAAATGATGATGACGGTATTGAATATGCTTGTCGTCATTTTGGCTGGATTGATTAAACAAAATAGGCTATACTAAAGATGGGTGAGATTATGGAACTAATTAAAGATTTTTTAATCATTATTGGTATTTTTGTATGTATGTCTTTAGGTATTTTCTTTTTACTTCATAGTGGTGATGCCAAAAAGAAAACCAAACAAACAATTCAAGATACAAGAGACAGTATTCAAGAAGCAAATCAACAACTCGATGATGTTTTAGAACAATTACAAGAAATGAATGCTCCCTTAGAAAAAGCGATGAAGGCAGTACGTTCTTTCAATGATAAAGTTTTATCAAAAAAATAATCGAGGAATGTTGACAAAGCTTAAATATTATCTATAATACAGATATATAAATAAACTCAATGAAAAAGAGAGTAGTTTTATTGGATATGTTAGAGAGTCTATGTTGGTGGAAATTAGATATTGAAAATAAAATGAAGCGCACTTTGGAGAGGGTTATCTGAATACATAGGATAACAAGCTAACCAGCTTTAACGGTGAGGTGGATATGTTTATCATATCAACAAGAGTGGTACCGCGGAATCTTTCGTCTCTTAGCAATCGCTAGGAGACGTTTTTTATTGGGTAGAAAAGGGGAAAAGAATATGAAAAAAGTATTAAAATTAATGTTAGCACTTGTGATGACTTGTGCTATTGCTGGATGTTCATCAAGCAGTAAAAATGATGCCGATGTGACAATTACAATTGGGACATCACCTGATTATGCACCTTATGAATCATTAAATAAAAAAGGTGAAATCGTTGGTTTTGACGTAGATATGGCCAAATTATTTGAAGGTTATTTATCTGATATGGAAGGTAAAACTTATTCTTTAGAATTCAAACAAATGGATTTTGATAACATTGTTACTCAAATTCAAGGGGATCAAATTGATTTAGGTATTTCTGGTTTTACTTATAGTGAAGATAGAGTTGTTGAATGGTCTGATCCATATTTAGGAACTCAACAAGTTGCTGTTGTACCAAATGGTTCTTCAATTACTTCAAATGATCAATTAGTTGGTAAAAAATTAGCTGCTCAAACTGGAGCTACTGGTGAACAAGCTGCCAAAGAAGTTGAAAATGCTGATGTTGTTTCAATGAAAAACGTACAAGATATTTTCAATGGTTTAGCAAGCAATCAATATGATGCAGCAATCGTTGACTTAGGTGTTGCTAAACAATATGTATCTAGTGGAAACTTTACACAATTAAATGGTTCATTAATGGATGAAAAGAACTATGTTATCGCTAAAAAAGGTAATACAAAAATGATCAAATTAATGAATAAATGTATTAAAAAATTCGTAGCTTCAAAAGATTACGATAAATTATGTAAAAAATATGATTTATCACCATTAGAAAAATAAAAAATTATAGAAAAGGGGTATAGAAATGTTTGTAGCTTTTTCAAAAGTGTTTACTCCTGAAAACTTACTTTACTTTGCTAAGGGTGCAGTAGTATCACTTTTACTCGCTGCTGTATCCCTTTTATTTGGTATTGTTTTTGGGATTTTAGGATCTTCAGCAAAAAGATCTAAATATAAAATTTTTAGAATTATTGGAAATGTGTATGTTGAAGTCATTCGTGGAACACCAATGTTACTTCAAATCTTGATTTTATTCTCAGTTATTCCATCTATTTATACAGCGATTACAGGAAATGTTTTAAGAATTAATGTCTTTTTAATTGGTGCTGTTGCTATGTCTATTAACAGTGGGGCTTATTCGACAGAACTTATTCGTAGTGGAATCAACGGGGTTGATAAAGGACAATGGGAAGCTTGTGAAACTTTAGGGCTTTCTTATAAACAAACAATGAGACTTGTTATTTTACCACAAGCCTTCAAAAGAATTATTCCACCAATGATCAGTGAATTTATTACATTGATTAAAGATTCTTCATTGATCAGTTGTATTGGTGCCGTTGAATTATTAAAATCAGCTCAAGTAGTGGGGGCACAATATTATGATGTTATGTCACCTTATTGTATTGTTGCAGTTTATTATTTAATTATGACAATTAGTATTTCTTATTTAGGTAGATATGTAGAAAAGAGGTTAGCTGAAAGTGATTAAAGTTGAACATATATCAAAACAATTTAAAAAAGTAAAAGCAGTTGATGATGTTTCTCTTGAAGTAAAAAAAGGAGAAATTGTGTGTTTAATTGGACCTTCTGGTTCAGGTAAGAGTACAGTTTTAAGATGTATTCATGGTTTAGAAGTACCAGAAACAGGACATGTATACCTTAATGGGGAAGTTTTAGATCCAAAGAAATCTAATTATCAAGAATTAAGAAATAAAATGGGATTTGTTTTCCAACATTTCAATTTATTTCCACATATGACAGTCTTAGAAAACTTAACACTTTCACTTACAAAAGTACGTCACATGGAGGAAGAAAAAGCCAATGAAATAGCTTGTAACTATCTTACAAGAGTTGGCTTATTAGATAAAAAAGACGAATATCCAAATAAACTTTCAGGTGGACAAAAACAAAGGGTAGCGATTGCGAGAAGCTTATGTACAAGCCCTGAAATCATGCTTTTTGATGAACCAACAAGTGCCTTAGATCCAGAAATGGTTATTGAAGTATTAGAAGTTATGCAACAACTTGCTAAAGAAGGAATGACAATGATTGTTGTTACTCATGAAATGGGCTTTGCTAAAACAGTTGCTGATCGTGTTATTTTCTTAGAAAATGGTAAAATCGTTGAAGAAAATGATGCAAAAGCTTTCTATGAAAATCCTAAAACTGAACGTGCTCAAGATTTCTTAAAGAAGGTTATGCACTAGTGAAACTACAACGTTTTGAAGTAGAGTCTTATATGACTTTGCATGAAAATAACTGTCGCTATAACTTGGCAGATACAGTTGCTAAATCTTTAACTTTAAAGGAATTATTAGCGTATGATAAAAAAGATTCATTAGAAGATTTAATGAATCTTTCTTTAGATTATGGTGCTATTGAAGGTTCTCATGAATTAAAAAAAGGTATTTTAAGTTTATATCAAAGTGGTGATGATGAAGAAATTGCTATTTGCCATGGTGGTGTCAATGCCAATGAACTTGTTTTAATGACATTACTTTCAACAAATGATCATATTTTATCATTTTTACCAACGTATCAACAACTTTATAGTTTTCCTGAATCTTTAGGGGTAGAAGTTGATTTTATTCATTTAAAAGAAGAAAATGAATGGAAAATTGATTTTGAAGAATTAGAAAAAAATATTAGAGAAAACACAAAAATGATTTGTTTGAATTTACCAAACAATCCTACAGGAACAACTTTAGATCATGAAGAAATGCATCAACTGATTCAAATATGTAAAAAACATGATCTCTATGTTCTTGTTGATGAAATCTATCGAGGACTTTATCAAGAAGAATCCATTAGTGATCTTTATGAAAAAGGAATAGCAACCTCAGGACTTTCTAAAGTTTTATCAACTCCTGGACTTCGTATTGGTTGGATCAAAACAAAAGATAAAGAACTTATTCGTTTAATCAATGAAAGACGTGATTATTCAATTATTAGTAGTGGACCAATCAATGATTATTTAGGGGCACTTACTTTAAAATATAGTAAAGAGATTTTAAAAAGAAATCGTGAGATTTTAGAAGAAAATAAGTGTTACTTGAAAGAATGGTTAAAAGCTCATCCTCATCTTTCTTGTGTTATTCCAAAATATGGAACAGTTTGTTTCCTAAAATATGATTACAAAATAGATTCAAATACTTTCTGTGAAAAGTTACAAGAAGAAACAGGGGTCTTCTTTGTACCGGGATGTTGTTTTGATGTGGAAAATCATCTACGTTTTGGACTTGCAAATGATTCACAAATTGTCAAAGAAGGATTAGAAGTATTTTCAAATTGGTTAAAAAAATTAGACACTTCAAGATAAAGAAGTGTCTTTTATTATTTTAAAACAATAAATTGCACTTAAAGTTAAGGTTGTAATCAATCCTGTAAATAAACTAATCAAAATAGCATTAACATAAAGATAATGAGATAAAGTATAAGTTAAGATAATTTCTAAAGTACATTCAATCATAGAGATGATAAACATCACTTTATTTTTATTTTTAGCTTGTAAAATTGTAGAAAGGGGTGTTTGTAAATAAAATAGTAAAAAAGGAAAAGACATGTATTTTAATTGTTGATAGCCACTTGTTGTATTGTAAAGAATCATAAGGGATCGTTTTGGAAAAAAATAGAAAATTAAAGTAAAAGGAAGACCAATAAGAAAACAAATAAGTAAAGCATAAAGAAGATGTAAAAAAGTATTACTTTTATGATAATAAAGATCATCTGTAGCAATAGGCAAATAGAGGCGATAGATGATCGTACAAAAAAAGGTAGGCGTGACAAGCATCGAGACGACATAGCCAGAAAGGATGGCATATTGGTCTTGGATAAAGTTTTGAGTTAAACCAAGTCGAGTTAAAACATGAATTAAAAGAATGGGCTCTAAAAAATTCATAAAACAATGGTAAAGTCGTGAACCTGTTAAAGGCAAAGAAATGTTTAAAAGATCTTTCATAATCAAGTTTTGCTTATTTATGTTTTTTAAAGGAGTAAAAGAATATCTTTTACGACTTAAAAGAAGTAGATAGATAATTGACATCAATTCACCAAAACTCATTGATAAATAAGCGATTGTTACTAAAAAAGGTAAGGATGAACTTAAAGGAGTTTTTAAAAATAAATAGGTAAATAATAAACGTGAAGTTTCTTCGACAATTTGGCTTTTAGCAATGACATAGACATGCCCTTTGGCTAAATAATAGTTTTTAATAATACCACTGATAGCAATCAATGGGATAAAAATTAAAAAGGATAAAATGGGATAAAGAGTATAATCGTTTTTTAATAAAGAATGAGCAATGAAAGGACTTAAAATAAAAAGGGTTCCACAAATAACAATGACAGAAAAAAAGGATAGAATAATTGCAGTAATAATGACTTTGTAGTTTTTATATTTTGGATGTAATACAAGCCGAAAAACAGCAGAAGGAATCCCAACCTGTCCAAGTGTTAAACACAAAGAAAGTGTTGGCATAATGACAAGATATAATGACATGGCTTCTAAAGGAAGAAGCCTGGAAAGCAACATTCTATTTAAAATACTAAATATTTTAGAGATAGTTGAACTAGCAGAAAGAATAATGAATGAATTGATAAGTTTTCTTTTCATAAAAGACTTCCTTTATGTCGAATTTTCATCTATAATAGACGAAGTGGGAGTTGGTTTATCGTGAATGAAAAACTGGATTATAAATTTGGTAAATATGATTTAGATTTTCTAATCAAATTAAAAGCTCATGAGTTTCGTAAGCAAAAAATAGATAATATATCCGAAAAAGAAATAAGAAATTATTTATTCAATATTAAATGGAAATCTCAAAAGAGTCTACCAATGTGTGATATTATTGATGATGTAATGAATTTACAATTTTCGGAAATTTTTGATTATTTAAGTATACAAGCAGTTAAAGAAGCAAGTACACTTGATTTAGCAGCATTTCAAGAATTCATTTCAAAATAGTTGGTAACAACTATTTTTTATTTAAGGAGATTTTATGAACTGGGATATAAAAGAAATACATAACTATAATGAATATATGCAAAAGTATTCAATACATTCTTTACTTGCAAAGATTTTTGCACAAAGAAAATATAATGAACAAGATATTCAAGGACATACTTCAAAAAGATTGATTTATCATGATTTTTCATTGTTTTTAGATGCGGATTTAGTTTTAGATCGTATACAAGAAGCTTTGGAAAATGATGAAAAAATATGTATTTATGGAGATTATGATTGTGATGGAATCTTGTCAACAGCCATTCTTGTTCAAGCTTTTTTAGAATTAGGGAAAAAAGTAGGGTATCATATTCCTAATCGTTTTGAAGATGGTTATGGACTAAATAAAGAAAGAGTTCAACAAATGTATGAAAAAGGGTATTCTTTGTTAATTACAGTAGATAATGGTATTAAAGCGTATGAAGCTATTGATTTAGCTAATGAACTTGGTATTGATGTTATTGTTATTGATCATCATGATTATGACGAATTGCCGGATGCATGTGCAATCATTCATACAAAAATGTCACCGGATTATCCATTTAAAGAAATATGTGGAGGTTTTTTAGCGTATAAACTTGCCAGTAGTTTGCTTGGAAAACATGATAAATATTTATTTTCTTTAGCAGCTATTACGACGATTTCAGATATGATGCCTTTAGTTGATGAAAATAAATCGCTTGTTTCGCGAGGTCTGCAATTTATGAATGAAGGAAAGTATCTTCAATTAGAACTTTTAATTGGTGAAAATCAAAAATATAATACAACAACTTTAGGTTTTAATATTGCACCTAAAATCAATTCCTTTGGAAGACTACCAGAACTTGTTAATCCAAATCATTTAGTACGTTATTTTTTAAAGGATGTCGATCAAAAATTTGCAATCCAAATTTCTCAATACGCTAAAAAAATCAATAGTAAAAGACAATCTCTTACAAATGAACAATATAAAAATATTTTAGAAAATAGTCAAAAAGATGAATTTTTATATAGCTATAATCAAGAAGTTCATGAAGGAATTGTAGGCTTAATTGCTGGTAAGTATACTCATGAATTTCAAAAGCCAAGTTTTGTTATGAAATATGATGAAAAAAATGAAGTGTATCGAGGAAGTGCCAGAAGTATTGAAAGTATTCCTTTAAATCAAATCTTTGATGATTTAAAAGATTATTTTGTACAATATGGTGGACATGCTTTAGCGGGTGGTTTTCAAGTAGCAAAAGATGAAGTGTTAACTTTAAAAGAAGCATTGCATACCTACTTAACAACACATACTTTTTCTAATGAAAAAGTTCTTGAAGGAATTCAAATTGAATTAAATGAGCTTACTTTACCAGCTGTTAAAGAATTAGAATTGTTAGAGCCGTATGGTCAATATAATGAAGAAATGAAATTTGTTTTAAAAGATATTACGAATTTTACCAGTCGTGTATTATCTGATGGGAAACATTTACGTTTCGATATTCCTTTAAATAAAGGGAATTTACAAGCACTTTATTTTAATTGTTCGAAAGAAATTGAGCAATTACAACAAAAAAAGACAATTTCTTTAATAGGGACTTTAAAAATTAATAAATATTTAAATACAGAATCAATAAATATGATTATAGAGGATATGAAATAGTTTCCTTGATAATAAAAGTTTGTTATAATAGAAATAGGAGGAGTACATAAAATGGACTTTAAAAAATATATTGAAGATATTAAAGATTTTCCTGAAGAAGGAATTATCTTTAGAGATGTAACACCTTTATTAAAAGATAAAGAAGCTTATAAAGAATCAATTGATACATTCGCTAAATGGATCGATGGACTTGGAGTTCAAGTAGATGTTGTTGCTGGTCCTGAAGCAAGAGGCTTTTTATTTGGATGTCCTGTTGCTTACAAAGTAAATGCAGGTTTTGTACCTGTTAGAAAACCAGGAAAATTACCAAGAGAAACAGTTTCAGCAAGTTATGATTTAGAATATGGAAAAAATGAAGTTCATATTCATGCTGATAGTATCAAACCTGGTGAAAATGTTGTTATTATTGATGATTTACTTGCTACAGGTGGAACAGTTGAAGCAACTATTCAACTTGTTGAACAACTTGGTGGTAAAGTTGTAGGAATTGCCTTTTTAATTGAACTTGAAGCTCTAAAAGGTAGAGAAAAATTAAAAGACTATAATGTCTATTCAGTATTAACTTATTAAATAAAAGAGAGGAAACTCTCTTTTATCATATGAGGGGGTCATAATATGAAAGAGTTTAAAAAAGCTGGAGATAAAGTCACTATAGAAGATGTCTATGAATCATGTAGACGCTATATTACCAATGAAGATGATATGAAGCTTATTAAAAAAGCTTATGATTATATCATGGTTAAACACGAAGGACAAAAACGTAAAAGTGGAGAACCTTATACAATTCATTTGATTTGGGTTGCTTATATTTTATCAACATTACAAACAGGACCACTTACCATTACAGCGGGTCTTTTACACGATGTCATGGAAGATTGTGATGTATCACGTGAAGAAATGGTGAAAGAATTTGGAGAAGAAGTAACGACCCTTGTTGAAGGTGTTACGAAGATTTCTAAAATGCCATTTAAAGATGAAGCAGATGTATATGCTGAAAATCATCGTAAAATCTATATTGCGATGGCTAAAGATATACGTGTTATCTTGATCAAATTTGCCGATCGTTTACACAATATGCGTACATTACAATTCATGCCCCCAGAAAAACAAAAACGTATTTCTCGAGAAACTTTAGAAGTCTATACACCGATTGCTCATCGTTTAGGGTTGAGCGATATTAAAACAGAATTGGAAGATCTTTCTTTATCTTATTTAGATCCAATTGCTTATCATGATATTGCGCGACTTCTTCAAACAAAACAAGATGAGCGAAAAGAATCTGTGGCGAAGATGATGGAAGAAGTTGAAAACTTATTAAAGGAAAATCATTATCAATATCGTATTTTAGGTCGTGCGAAATCTATCTATAGTATTTATAAGAAGATGTTTAAAAAACATAAACGTTTTGATGAACTTTATGATCTTTATGCACTCCGTATTATTTTACAAAATAAACTTGATTGTTATAGTGTTTTAGGATTGATTCATGATCATTATCGTCCAATTCCAGGACGTTTTAAAGATTATATTGCTATGCCTAAACCAAATATGTATCAATCACTTCATACTTCTGTTATTGGCGAAGATGGTAATACTTTTGAAATCCAAATTCGTACTGAAGAAATGGATGAGCTTGCTGAACTTGGGGTTGCTGCTCATTGGCGTTATAAAGAAGGCAAAGGTTATTCTGCCAAAGCAGAACAAAAAGAAATTGGAGAAAAACTTCAATGGTTACGAGAATTTATTTCTTTGTCAGATGATATCAAAGATGGCGATGCCAAAGAATATTATGACTCCATTTCTCGTGATATTTTTGAAGCCAATGTTTATGTTTTAACGCCACAAGGAAAAATTGTTGAACTTCCTAACGGTTCAACACCAGTTGATTTTGCTTATCGTATTCATACAGAAGTAGGACATCATACAGTTGGTGCGATTGTCAATAATGTCATGGTGCCTATTGATACAAAATTAAATACAGGAGATGTTTGTGAAATCAAAACCAACAAACAATCCGCTGGACCAAGTGAAGATTGGTTGAAATTTGTAAGAACCGCAGGAGCTCGTAATAAAATTCGTACTTTCCTCGCTAAAAAAGAAGCTGAAACTAAGAAAGATACGATTGAAGATGGTAAGAAAATCTTAAAAGATGAAATCAAAAAACGTGGACTTGATGAAAAGAAATTCTTGGATCCAGAAACTTATAAAACATATTTAGGTGCTTTTGGAGCAAGAAGTTTAGATGATATTTTCTATTTTATTGGAAAGAAAAATCTTTCAGTAGCAACACTTTTAGAAAAAGTAAATCCAAAGAAAACAGGTTTCTTTGATAACTTATCTAAAATCTTACAAAGAAATAATGAACAAAGAGAAAAATTAGAAAAAACGACATCTAATAATGGAGTTGTTGTTAAAGGTGTTTCAGGATTAAAGATTCAACTTTCTAAATGTTGTAATCCAATTCCTGGAGATCAAATTACTGGTTATGTTTCTCAAGGACAAGGAATCAAAGTTCATCGTGTGGATTGTCCAAATATTAAACAAAAAGAAATTCAAAGCCGTTTAATTGATGTTTATTGGGATTTTGCATCACTTTCTAATTTGAAATTTGATGCTGATTTACAAATTGATGGCTTAGATCGTACAAATTTATTAAATGATATTATTACGGTTTTAGGACAAATGAAAATCAATATTTTAAATATTCATGCGGATGCATCAGATGATGGTAGAGCTTTAATTAAATTAAAGATTGGTGTTGATGATGCTGAACATTTAAATCGTGCAATTGCTAATCTAGAACGTATTCAAGGAATCTATGAAATTAAAAGAGTTATTCATTAGAATTATAGTTTCAAACTATAATTCTTTTTTTGAAGAAAAACTACGAAAGACGAAAAAAATTTAAGAATCCATAATACAATAAACAAGTTGTTGATGGTTTTAAACAAGAAATAAAAGAAGAAACAAAGAGTATATTTTCTAAAGAAAATGGTAAGAAATTTAAAAAATATTTCTTTTGGTTTATACTGTTACTGTTTTGTTGCTGACATTATTACTAAAATAGTTATTTGCTTTCTTTGTTTTAGGGTTGCTTATTTTTGTAGAAACCCTTTATTATGTATCAATTATCTATTTATACATTAAAAAAATCTATCTAAGCGATAGATTTTTTTATAATAAATGAATATTATTTTTTTCACATTCATCAATCATTTCTTGTGGCCAAATACTTGCTTGAACTTCACCGATATGAGCACGGTTTAAAAGTAACATACAAAGTCTTGATTGACCAATACCGCCACCAATTGTGTAAGGTAATTCTTTATTGATGATAGCTCGATGATATGGAAGATTTAAACGATCTTCACAGTTTTCTTTCTTTAATTGTTCTACTAAAGAATCTTCATCCACACGGATACCCATTGATGAGATTTCTAAGGCACATTGTAATGGTTCGTACCAGAATAACAAGTCACCATTTAGTTTCCAATCATCATAGTCTGGTGCACGTCCATCATGTTTTTGCCCGCTTTGTAAAACATTACCGATTTGCATAACAAAGACACATCCGAATTCTTTACAAATTTTATTTTCTCTTTCTTTAGCTGTTAAATCAGGATATTGATTTTCTAATTCTTGTGCAGTAATGAAATGGACACGATCTGGCAAACGATTAACAACATGAGGGTATTTATACCAAACTTCATGTTCCATATGTTTAATGACTTTAAAAATCTTTTTAACATGATTTTTTAATGTTGTAATATTGCGATCTTCTTTTTCGATGACACGTTCCCAATCCCATTGATCAACATAGTAAGAATGTAGGTTATCAACTTCCTCATCTTTTCTAATAGCGTTCATATTTGTATAAAGTCCTTCACGAACACCAAAACCATATTTTTTAAGTGCCATTCTTTTCCATTTAGCAAGAGAATGAACGACTTCGATATCATCATTTTCAAAACAATTAATTTGAAAAGAAACAGGTTTTTCAACACCGTTTAAGTTGTCATTTAAACCACTGCTTTTTTGCACAAAAAGAGGTGCTGAAATTCTTTCTAACATTAAAGCTCTTCCAAATTCTTTTTGAAATGTATCTCTTATGTATTTAATTGCTTCTTGTGTTTGTCTTAAAGATAACACAGGATCATAGTTTTCTGGAATAATGAGATTCATTTTAATTTTCCCCCTTAATAATATGTTCTATTTTATCATTTATCTAGATATATGAAAGATAATAATAAAAAATTATTATAGCTATAAAAGTGTTTCAAATGTATTCACTTGTTGTCAATTGCCTTTCTTTTCTGTATAATAAGAAAAAATGAAAAGTAGGTGTAAACATGAGAAATTTAGAACATGTCAAACATGTTATTATAAAAATTGGTTCGACTTCTTTGTGTAATGAAGATGGACAACTAGATAAAGAAAGAATTTTAAAACTCATCCAACAAATAGCTATTTTAAAACGTAAAGGGTTAAAAGTAACACTTGTTTCATCAGGAGCAATTTCTTCAGGAATGGGTGTTTTAAATTTAAGTGAAAAACCTAAAGAAATTTCTAAAAAACAAGCACTTGCGGCTATTGGACAAGCACATTTGATGCAAATTTATGAAGATTTATTTTCATTGTTCCATTTAAAATGTGCACAGATTTTATTAAATCATGATGATTTTGATCATCGTAAACGTTTGATGAATTTGAGCTATGCTTTATCTTCTATTTTAGATTATGATGTGATTCCTATTATTAATGAAAATGATACATTAGCGGTAGATGAAATCAAAGTAGGAGATAATGATACATTATCTGCCTTACTATTACCTATTGTGGATGCACAATTACTTGTTTTAGTTTCAGATATTGATGGACTTTATAATGATAATCCTCATACCAATTCCAATGCAAAATTATTAAGTGATATTGAACTTGTGGATGATAAAATTATGAACTTTGCGAAAGATTCAAGTAGTCAATTTGGTACAGGTGGGATGGTGACAAAATTGCGTGCTGCAAAAATCGTTAATGATTATGGAGGAGATATGGCCATCGTTAATGGCAACAATGAAACAGCTCTTATTGATTTATTAGAAGGAAAACAAATTGGCACATATTTTAGTGGAAAAGCGGGGCGTACTTTAAGTGCTAGAGATCATTGGATCATGTATCGTAGTTCTCCTAAGGGAAAAGTCATTGTTGATGATGGTGCATGTGAGGCTTTAAAAACACATACAAGTTTACTACCTAAAGGAATCAAAGAAGTTGAAGGTTCATTTATGCAAGGTAGTGTCATTGATGTTCTTTCTTTTAAAGGACACTTAATAGCAAGAGGTATTACGAATTATTCAAGTGATGAGTTAAAATTGATTAAAGATCATCATAGTAATGAAATAGAAAGTATTTTACATTATAAAGATTATGATGAAGTGATTCATGCGGATAATCTAGTCATTAATAAGGGGTGAAATTATGATTAGGGAACAACTTAAAGAAGCTAAAAAAGCATGTCGTTTTATGCAAAATGTTAAACCAGAAGTAAAAAATAAAGCTTTAAAAAATATTTCTGAGGCATTAATTCAAAAAAGTGAATTGATTATTCAAGAAAATCAAAAAGATATTGCAGAAGCTAAAAATAATGGTATTAAAGAATCAATAGTTGATCGTTTATTATTAAATAAAGAACGTATTGAAGCGATGGCAAAAGATATTTTAAAAGTAATTGATTTACAAGATCCTATTGGAACTCTTGTAAGAGAAATTAAAAGACCCAATGGTTTAGTGATTCAACAAATCAAAATTCCTTTAGGAGTGATTGGGGTAATTTATGAATCAAGACCTAATGTAACAGTAGATATTGCCAGTTTATGTATTAAAACAAACAATGTTTGTGTTTTAAAAGGTGGTAAAGAAGCCATTCATTCAAATCGCATCTTAGTTCAAATTATAAATGAGGCTATTCAAGATGTTTTACCAGCACATACGGTTACTCTTATTGAAACAAAAAAACGTGAAGAAACTTTAGATTTAATTCAAGCCCATGATTATGTAGATGTCATTATTCCTCGTGGAAGTGCAGGGCTTATTCAATATGTTGTTAAAAATGCAACTGTTCCAGTAATTGAAACAGGAGCAGGAATTTGTCATCTTTATGTTGATCAAGAAGCCAATCTTGATATGGCTTTAGAAATTGCAAAAAATGCAAAGATCCAAAGACCATCTGTATGTAATGCAATTGAAACGATTCTTGTTCATCAAAAAGTAGTACCAGAATTCTTACCAAAACTTCAAGAAATATTTAAAAATGTACAAATCTATGGTGATGAAAAAACAAGAAAAATCATAGATTGTCTAGAAGCTACTGAAAAAAATTATGCTACAGAATATGATGATTATATTTGTAATATAAAAGTTGTAGATGATATTGAAGAAGCGATTGAACATATTTATAACTATTCAACAAAACATTCAGAATCGATTATTACCGAAAATAAAGAAACAGCAAAATATTTCATGGAGTCTTTAGATTCGGCTTGTGTTTATCATAATGCTTCTACACGTTTTAGTGATGGGGGAGAGTTTGGTTTTGGGGCAGAAGTTGGTATTTCTACACAAAAACTTCATGCTAGAGGCCCACTTGGTTTACAGGAAATTACTTCTACAAAATATATGATTTATGGAAATGGTCAAGTAAGGAGCTAAGCTCCTTCTTTTTTTATAGAAAATTAATTAGTGTACTAATTATATTGACATTAGTTAGTGCACTAATTATAATATTTAGTATACTAACTAATAAAAGGAGGCGTCTTATGGATCCATTGGAATTTGAGGATATTAAAGAGATCTTTCTACAATTTAAATCTCTCCATAAAAATATTCATGAGTTCACAAGTAAAAAAAGTAATATACAAAGCTTATCAGCTGATCAATGTTATTTGTTAGGTCTGATTGATCATTTTGGTCATCCTAATCAAAAAATTCTTGCAGAACGTTTAAAAATTACACCAGCTACATTATCAGTAAGATTACAACGTTTAGAAAAGGCGGGTTTTATTGAAAAAATTGTAAGTAAGCAAGATAAAAGAAATATTACTTTGCATATTACAGAAAAAGGAAATAAAGAAATTGAAAGTTGTAAAGATGGTATTAAAATGTTTACAACACGTTTGTTTGATGGAATAAATAAAGAAGATTTAGATAGAATGAAAACGTATTGTCAAATCTTTGAAAAGAATATTCGTTTAATGAAGGAGGAGTTAGATGTTCAAGATTAAAGGATATTTAAAGAAATTCTGGTATTTAATTCTTGCTTGTATTTGTTTATTGTTTGTACAAGCACAAACAGAATTAACTTTACCAGATTATATGAGTGATATTGTTTCAGTGGGAATTCAAGCAGGGGGATTTGCTTCACCTGTTTCAGATGTTTTAACGGAAGAAACTTATCAACATTTATTATTGTTTGTTGATCAAAAGGATCAAAAAACAGTAAAAAAAGATTATAAAAAAGTTAGTAAAGTCAATCAAGATATCATTGATACATTTCCTAAGGCTAAAGGAAAAACAGTTTATCAATTGAAAGATTTATCAAGTGATGAAAAAAGTGAATTAGAAGATATTTTAATGAAACCGATGTTAATTATTACTTCGCTTGATAGTATGGATACTTCTAGTAAAGAGTATCAAGAAAAATTTGGACAATTACCTCCAAATATGAGTGTTTATGATGCGATTTCTTTTATGGATGAAAGTCAAAAATCAAAGATGTTTGAAGACATGGATACAAGAATAGATACAATGGGTGAAAGTACTTTAAAAATTGCAGCCGGTAATGGTGTTAAAGCTGAATATAAAAAATTAGGTGCTGACGTTGACAAAGTACAAACCGATTATATTTTTAAAACAGGTTTAAAGATGTTAGGAATTGCTTTACTTGGAACAGTGGCTGCAATTTCAGTTGCTTTCTTTGCGACAAAAGTTGGTGCTGGTGTAGCACGTGCTTTAAGAAAAGATGTTTTTGAAAAAGTAGAAAGCTTTTCTAACGAAGAATTTAATCATTTTTCAACAGCGTCACTTATTACACGTACAACAAATGATATTACTCAAGTACAAATGGTGACAATGATGCTTTTACGTATTGTATGTTTTGCACCAATTATTGGTATTGGGGCTTTAATTAAAGTTTTAAAAGAATCACCATCAATGACATGGATCATTGCAGTTGTTATTCTTGTTATTTTTGGTGTGATGGCGGTTGCGTTTGCAGTTGTTATGCCAAAATTCAAAATTATTCAAAATTTAATTGACTGTTTAAATCTCACAATGCGTGAAAATTTATCAGGAATGCTTGTTATTCGTGCTTTTGGTAATGAAAAACATAGTGAAGATCGTTTTGATAAAGCCAACAAAGATGTTACAAATTTAAACTTATTTGTTAATAGATCAATGGCTTCTATTATGCCAATTATGATGTTTATCTTTAATGTCGTTACTTTAGTAATTGTCTATTATGGTTCTAAACAAATCGATTTAGGTAATTTAGCAATTGGACAAATGATGGCCTTTATGCAATATGCAATGCAAATTATTATGGCCTTTTTAATGATTGCAATGATTGCTATTATGTTACCTCGAGCTAGTGTTGCTGCTAATCGTGTTTATGAAATCATTGAAACTAAGCCAACGATTCAAGATCCAACAAATCCAGTTGCTTTAGATGAAAGTAAAAAAGGACTTGTTGAATTTAATCATGTTTCATTTGCTTATCCAGGGGCGAGTGAACCGGTTTTAAAAGATATTGATTTTGTTGCTAAACCTGGACAAACAACAGCTTTTATTGGCTCTACTGGTTCAGGAAAATCAACACTTATTAATTTAGTACCTCGTTTTTATGAAGTCAGTGAAGGAAGTATCAAGGTTGCAGGGGTTGATGTTCGTGAGATGACACAACATGAATTACGTGATCGTATTGGACTTGTTCCTCAAAAAGGAAACTTATTTTCTGGAACAATTCGTTCTAATTTAAAATATGGTGCACCAGAGGCAACAGATGAAGAATTAGAAGAAGTGATTCGAGTTGCTCAAGCAAAAGAATTTATTGATCAAAAAGAAGAACGTTTTGATATGGAAATTTCACAAGGTGGAACAAACGTTTCTGGTGGTCAAAAACAAAGACTTGCGATTGCTCGTGCTATTGCAAAAAATCCAGATATTTATATTTTTGATGATAGTTTTTCAGCACTTGATTTCAAAACAGATGCTAAACTTCGTCAAGAATTAAATCAACTTGTTAAAAAGACAAAAAGTACAGTTTTATTAGTAGGACAACGTATTGCTTCTATTATGGATGCAGACCAAATCATTGTCCTTGATGAAGGAAGAATTGTTGGTAAAGGAACACATGGTGAACTAATGAAATCATGTCAGGTTTATCAAGAAATTGCCTATTCTCAATTATCTAAGGAGGAACTAAGTCATGAGTAATGAAAGAAGAAGACAAGGGCCTCGTGGACCAATGGGTCGTGGAATGAGAGGTAATGGTGAAAAAGCCAAGAATTTTAAAGGAACATTAAAGAAATTATTTGTTTATTTAAAACCTTATTATTTTAAATTAGCGGTTGTTATTATTTTTGCAGCTGGTTCAACAGTATTTACGATTGTAGGACCAAAGATCCTAGCAAAAGCAACAGATAAATTATCTGAAGGAATTATGGCCAAGGTAACAAATACCGGTGGAATTGATTTTGATTATATTGGTATGATCTGTTTGATTCTTGTTGGTTTCTATCTTGTCAGTGCACTCTTTAGTTTTATTCAAGGATTTGTTACATCTTCGATTTCACAAAAAGTTGCTTATGATTTAAGAAGCTCTTTATCTAAGAAGATGTCAAGAATGCCTTTAAGTTATTTTGATAAACATTCTAGTGGAGATACTTTAAGTAGAGTCACCAATGATATTGATACAATTGCACAATCACTCAATCAAAGTTTATCGCAAGTGATTACATCTTCTGTTACAGTTGTAGGAATCTTTATTATGATGCTTACCATCTCTGTAAAGATGACATTGATTGCGGTACTTGTTTTACCACTTTCCATGTTACTTATTATGTTTGTTATGAAACATTCTCAAAAGTATTTTAGCAGACAACAAAAAAGCTTAGGAGATGTCAATGGTCATATTGAAGAAATGTACGGTGCTCATGATGTTGTCAAAGCATTTAATGGGGAAGAAGATTCTGTTAAAACTTTTAATGAATATAATGATGCGCTTTATGATTCAGCATGGAAATCTCAATTTTTATCAGGTTTAATGCAACCATTAAGTAACTTTGTAGGAAACTTAGGATATGTAAGTGTTTGTTTATTAGGTGGTTTTTTAGCAGGGGGTAATACGATTACGATTGGTGATATTCAAGCCTTTATCCAATATGTACGCCAATTCAATCAACCAATTGCCCAACTTGCTCAAACAATGAATATGTTACAAAGTACAGCTGCCGCTGCGGAACGTGTTTTTGAATTCTTAGAGGAAGAAGAATTAGAACCTGAAACAGTTAAAATTGAAACAGATGAAGTTGAAAAATTACATGGTTCAGTTACTTTCAATCAAGTTAATTTTGGTTATCTTCCAGAAAAAACAATTATTCATGATTTCAATATGCATGTTCATGCTGGACAAACAGTCGCTATTGTTGGTCCAACAGGAGCAGGAAAAACAACGATTGTTAAATTGTTGATGCGCTTTTATGAATTAAATAAAGGTTCAATTATGATCGATGGTCATGATATTAAAGATTTTTCAAGACATGATTTAAGAAGTTTGTTTGGAATGGTTTTACAAGATACATGGCTTTTTAATGGAACAATTAAAGAAAACTTGATGTATGGTAAATTAGATGCCAGTGATGAAGAAGTAAAAAATGCCTGTGAAATGGCGTATGTAGATCATTTTGTCAATACCTTAGAAGATGGTTATGATACGGTTCTTGATGAAGAAACATCAAATATTTCACAAGGACAAAAACAATTATTAACGATTGCTAGAGCGTTTCTAAAAGATCCTAAAATTCTTATCTTAGATGAAGCAACTTCTTCAGTTGATACACGTACAGAAGTGCTTATTCAAAAAGGTATGGAAAAATTAATGGAAGGACGTACAAGCTTTGTTATTGCACACCGTCTATCAACGATTCGTGATGCTAATACAATTATTGTCATGAAAGATGGCGACATTGTAGAAATTGGTAATCATGATGAATTGTTAGAAAAAGGTGGATTCTATGCCTCACTTTATCAATCACAATTTGAAGGTAGCGAAATTTAGAAGCAAAGAAATTTGCTTCTTTTTCTTTTCAAAACATGTTTATATATGGTATAGTACAAGCCGAGGGGATGATGTTATGGTGAAAAGAAAACCACAATATGTCAAAATTAAAGAATATATTATTCAAAATATTGAAGATGAAAAATATAATGAAAATGAACAAATTGAAAGTGAACATGCTTTGTGTGAACTTTTTGGTGTTACCCGAATGACAGTGCGCCAAGCTTTAACAGATTTAATCAATGAAAACATAATCTATTCTGTTCCTAAAGTTGGCTCATTTGTTTGTAAAAAATCCAGATTTAAAAGTTTTGATGGATTAAACAGTGTTACAGAAGACTGTGCTAAGAAAAAAGAAGATTGTACAAGTCATGTTGTCTTAAATGAACTTGAAGAAGCTACAGATTTAATGAAAAAAGAAATGGCTTTAGAAGATAATAAAGTATGGCACGTTAAACGTGTAAGACTTGTAAACGGAGAGCCTTTATGTTTTGAAGATGATTACTGTAATTATGATTTAACAGGAGATATTCCTTTAGAAGTATCCAGTACATCTTTATTTAATCATTTTGAAAATGATCTCAATTTACATATTGCTTTTTCCGATCAACAAATTGATGCGGTTTTAGCGGGTGAAGAACTAGGAAAATATTTACAAGTTGATCCGGTGACACCTTTGCTTAGAGTTTTATCGATTACATGCTTACATAATGGTAAATGTATTGAATATGGGTATACTTATTATCGTGTAGACAAGTATACTTTTAACCAAGTTGCATATCGTAGAAAATAAAAGGATGTTGTCAAATCCGTTTGGTTTGTTATAATGAGAATGTTAAAAAGGAGATTTTAGATGAATTATTTATATATTGCATTAATATCAATGGTACCTTTAATTGAACTTAGAGGAGCAATTCCTGTTTCTCAAGGATTAGGATTACCAATTATTCCATCTTATATTGTTTGTATTCTTGCTAATATGGTACCTGTACCTTTTATTTACTTATTTGCTAGAAAGGTTTTAGTATGGGGTTGTGATAAACCAGTTATTGGTAAATTTTTCACTTGGTGTTTAGACAAAGGTGAAAGAGGTGGAAAGAAACTTCAAGAGAAAGTAGGAAGAAGTACTTTTGTTGCTTTATTATTATTTGTAGGAATTCCACTTCCAGGGACAGGTGCATGGACAGGAACACTTGCAGCTAGTATTTTAGATATGGATTTTAAATCAACAACGATTGCCGTTATGCTAGGAGTTTTACTTGCTGGTGTAATTATGATGGTGGTTAGCTTTTTAGGATTTTCATTAATTTAGAAGTATCTTTATACTTCTTTTTTTGTAAGGAGGACGTGTATGAACGTAGAAATTATTAATGTTGGAACAGAATTGTTACTTGGAGAAATTGTCAATACCAATGCAACCTATTTACAAAAAATGTGTAAAGAATTAGGTTTTAATGTTTTCTTTCAAACAGTGGTGGGAGATAATCCCCAAAGATTTTTAGATTGTTTAGATATCGCTTTTAATAGAGGGTGCGATTGTGTTATTACCACAGGAGGATTAGGACCTACTGAAGATGATCTTACGAAAGAATTATCAGCAAAATATTTAGGATTAGAAATGATTTTTGATGAAGATGAAGCAAAGAAAGTCAATGATAAATGTTGCTTTGTAACACAACTTGATAAAGTTAGTGATAATAACTTTAAACAAGCTTACTTTCCTAAAAATTGTTATGTGTTAGATAATCCTATTGGAACAGCCAATGGTTGTGTGATGTCTAAAGATAAAAAAATGATTGTTAATCTTCCTGGACCCCCTAAAGAGATGACTTATGTAGTTGATCATCAACTAAAACCTTATTTAGAAAAATATCGTCAAGCGAAAATTTATACGTACGATTTAGTAACACAAGGCATTGGTGAATCAGCAGCGGCTACTTTGATTGATGATATTGTTCAAAGTCAAAAAGATATTTCTATTGCTTTGTATGCTTCTGAAGAGTATGTAAGGGTAAGACTAGGGGTTAAAGCAAAACATCAAAGTGAAGCCGATGAATTTGTTAAACAAACAAAGAAAATGATTGAAGAAAAATTAAAGGATTATCTTGTAGAAAATCCTAATTTGTTTGAAGAAGTAATGAAAAAGGTTAATGGTTTTACGATTTTAAATGAATGTGATTTTTTATTAAGTGATTATTTTGTTAATAATGGAGGGCCAGTCTTTATTCATTTAACTTTGAAGGAACATCCATTAGGTGAAATTGTTCATGTGTTATTAAAATATAAAGAAAAAGAAATATCTTTCGATATTCCTTTACTTGTCAAAGCGAGTCTTTCTTTATCTAAATTAGAATCTAAATTGATTTATCAAATTGATCAATTAATTCGATAAACTTTAAAGTTGCTTGTGATAAGCTTCTTCTTTTAAGATAAGTATAGCCAATGCTTCTAGAAGGAAGGGGCTTTTTTAATTGTATTTCATAAACTTTATTTTTGTCTAAGAAATCATGGGAGAATTCTTTAACAACACACGCATTTCCTAAATTGGCATGAGTAAATTCTAAGAGTAAGTGATGGGCTCCTAATTCCATTTCAGGATTTAATAAAATTCCATGTTTAGCAAAGTATTTATCAATATAATTTCTTGAATTACTTGATTTTTCTAAAAGAATAAGATTCTTTTTCGCAATTTCTTGATAGCTGTAAAGATGATCATTTTTTTCCTTAGAGATAAAGATATCATGAATTGTTAAACATTCTTTCATCGCTAGACTTTCATCATCAAAAGGAAGATTGATAAAGGCAAGATCAATCGTTCCATTTTTTAAATGTTCAACTGTTTCAATAGAAGTTCCATTGACAACATTGATTTTGATTGTTGGATAAAGATGATGAAATTGTTTTAATAAATCAATTAAGTAATTTTCACAAATTGAATCACCAGCACCAATATTTAACTGTCCTGAAAGTAATTCGTTATAATGAGAAAGTTCATTTTCAACGCTGGTAATTAAAGCAAGGGCTTCAGTAATGTTTTTATGAAGGAGCATACCTTCTTTAGTAAGAGTAACGCCTTTGTTTAAACGAATGAAGAGTTGGGTATTGAGTTCTTTTTCTAAAGCATGGATTGTTTGAGAAACAGCGGATTGTGAAATGAATAAATTCTTTGCTGCTTTTGAAAAAGAAAGGGTAGATGCTGCTTCGTTAAATATCTTATATTGTTCTAGTTTTATCATATTAGTACTCCTTATATCAAATATATTATATATTAATTTTACTTATATTAAAATATAGCATATAATAAAAATGTATGAAAAAGCCAATGATAGAAAGGTGGAAATGAATTATGGCTGGTGTAGTTGTTGTAGGAAGTATGTGGGGAGATGAAGGTAAAGGAAAAATTACCGATTATCTTGCACAAAAAGCAGATGTTGTATGTCGTTATGCTGGAGGGAACAATGCAGGTCATACCATTGTTTATGGTGGTAAGAAATTTGCTTTAAAATTAATACCATCAGGTATTTTCTCTGGGCATGAAGTAATCATGGGAAATGGGATGGTTGTTAATCCTAAAGCATTTTTAGAAGAAGTGAAATATTTAAATGATGGTGGTATTGATACAAGCAAAATTAGAATTTCAGATCGTTGTCATGTGATTTTACCTTATCATCTTGAAATTGATGAATTACAAGAAAAGAGAAAAGGTGATAAAAGTATAGGAACTACAAAAAGAGGTATTGGACCTGCTTATGTAGACAAATATGGTCGTATTGGTATTCGTATGGGAGAATTCGTTGATGAAGAATTATTCTTAGAAAGATTAAAAGAAACTTTCCCAATGAAAGTTGCAGAATATCCTGAATTAAAAGACATGTTTACTGTAGAAGAAATTTTTGAAGAATACAAAGAATACGCTAAAATTATTAAGCCTTTAGTTTGTGATACAGGTATGTTATTAGATCAATATTTAAGAGAAGATAAAAAAGTCTTATTTGAAGGAGCTCAAGGAGCTATGTTAGATATTGATTATGGTACTTATCCATTTGTTACATCATCACATCCAGGAGCTAATGGGGTATCTGAAGGGGCTGGTATTGGACCTTTATATATCAAAGAAGCAATTGGAATTATTAAAGCTTATACAACTCGTGTTGGATCAGGACCATTCCCAACTGAATTAAATGATGCAACAGGTGATTTAATTAGAGAAAGAGGACATGAATATGGTACTGTAACTGAACGTCCAAGAAGAACTGGTTGGTTTGATGCAGTAGTTGTTAATCAATCAAGAAGAATGTCTTCTTTAACAGGTATTTCATTAATGTTATTAGATGTTATGAGTGGATTTGATACAATCAAAATCTGTAAAGCTTATAAATTAGATGGTAAAGAAATTTATGGTTTACCTGCAACTGTTAAAGATATTGAAAGATGTGAACCTGTTTATGAAGAATTACCAGGATGGAAAGAAGATATTACACATGTAAAATCTTTTGAAGAATTACCAGTAAATTGTCAAAATTATATTCGTAAAATCGAAGAACTTGTTCATTGTCCAGTAAGAATGTTCAGTGTTGGACCAGATAGAGAACAAACAGTTGTTTTAAAAGATATTAAATTTTAATAAAGGAGGTCTTTCATGAAAAGAGAATTAGTCATTGTCATGGATTTCGGTGGGCAATATAATCAATTAGTTGCTCGTCGTGTTCGTGAATGCAATGTTTATTGTGAAATCTATTCTTATAAAACACCTTTAGAAAAAATTAAAGAAATGAATCCTAAAGGAATCATTTTAACAGGTGGACCAAATAGTTGTTATTTAGAAGATTCACCAACTTATTCTAAAGAATTATTTGAATTAGGTATTCCTGTATTAGGTTTATGTTATGGTGCTCAATTAATGCAACATGTTTTAGGTGGAAAAGTTGAAAGAGCAGATGTAAGAGAATATGGTAAATCAATTTTATTAGTTGATCAACCACAATCTAAAATTTTAAAAGGTGTTCCTGAAACATCTACAGTTTGGATGTCACATTTTGATTATATTTCAAAAATTGCACCTGGTTTTGAAATTACAACACATACAAAAGATTGTCCGGTAGCATCTTGTGAAGATAAAGAAAAAGATTTATATGCGATTCAGTTCCATCCAGAAGTTTTACATAGTGAATATGGTAAAACAATGCTTTCTAACTTTGTTTTAGATGTATGTAACTGTGCTGGTGATTGGCGCATGGATTCTTTCGTTGAAGAACAAATCAAAGCAATCAAAGAAAAAGTTGGTAATGGTAAAGTATTATGTGCTTTATCAGGTGGTGTTGACTCATCTGTTGCAGCCGTTTTACTTTCTAAAGCCATTGGTAATCAATTAACTTGTGTCTTTGTAGATCATGGTTTACTTCGTAAAAACGAAGGGGATGAAGTAGAAGCTGTCTTTGGACCTGATGGAAATTATGAATTAAATTTCATTAGAGTAAATGCACAAGAAAGATATTATGAAAAGTTAAAAGGTGTTACTGAACCGGAAGCTAAACGTAAAATCATTGGTGAAGAATTTATTCGTGTTTTTGAAGAAGAAGCAAAGAAAATTGGAGCAGTTGATTTCTTAGTACAAGGAACAATTTATCCAGATGTTGTTGAAAGTGGTCTTGGTGGAGAATCTGCGGTTATCAAATCACATCATAATGTTGGTGGATTACCAGATCATGTTGATTTTAAAGAAATTATTGAACCATTACGTGATTTATTCAAAGATGAAGTACGTAAAGTTGGTTTAGAATTAGGAATTCCTGAATACTTAGTATTTAGACAACCATTCCCAGGACCAGGTCTTGGTATTCGTATCATTGGTGAAGTAACTGCTGATAAAGTGAGAATCGTTCAAGATGCAGATGCAATCTATAGAGAAGAAATCGCTAATGCAGGATTAGATCGTTCAATCGGTCAATACTTTGCAGCTCTTACAAACATGCGTTCTGTGGGAGTTATGGGTGATGAAAGAACTTACGATTATGCAATCGCCTTACGCGCGGTTAATACTATCGATTTCATGACAGCAGAAGCTGCAGAAATTCCTTATGAAGTATTAAATAAAGTTATGTCACGTATTATAAACGAAGTTCGTGGGGTAAACAGAGTAATGTATGATATTACAAGTAAACCTCCAGGAACAATTGAGTTTGAATAATCCAAACAATGAAAAATGCCCATTCTATGGGCACTTTTTTATTGCTGAAAACGTTTTGAAAACATTTCATAAAATTCAATTTTCGCTCGTTTTCACTTTTTTGAGTAAAATTTACGAAAAACTGGCAAAATTTACTGGAAATTCGTAAAAATTCTTCATTTTTTTCATAATTTTAGAGAATTACTCATTAAAATTTCAAGTGGCTTACAAGTCCGTTTTTTTACCCATTTGGCTTTTATGTGGCTTACAAGTATCTAGCGTTCTAAAGTGGCTATCAAATAAATGGGTATTTATGCTTATTTGTTGAGTGGTAACACTTTACTTTTTTCTTTCGTTCTCATTGCAAGTATCATTTCTAAAACCCAAATCATCATTTCTTCATCATCATCTTGGATAGGAGTACCATAAATATTTACAAAACGAACCAGTTCGTCTTTTAAACTCCTAAACACATAAGGGTTACCTTGTACTGTTATTTCTTTTTCAAGGATAGAACCGATTATGTAATCTTGCTTTGTTTTACCTGACAAAGCTACTTTTCTATTTAATAATTCATTTTCTTCTTCTGACATTCTAAATGCAACGACTTTATTTCTTAATCTTCCTTTATTGTCATAATTTTTTCTGCTCATTTTTAATACTGTATTGCAAAGCTAGAGATTTTGTTCTCTTCTTGCTTTTCTTTATATGTTTTTCTAAAAGTGAAAAGTGATCTGTGGAAGATTAATCTTTTTGCATTTATCATCTAGTATTCTGCTTAATTTATAACGACTTGTACTAAACACATTATTGGTATTTTTAATTTGATTGTTATTTATAAAATTTTCCATCTCATTTAATAATTTATTTGGCAATCGAATTGTTCTGTTATCATTTAATTGTTTAGTTGATGTGCTGACTGCTTTGTCATTGATATATGTCAATGATTTATTAATAGTAAGTGTGTTTTCTTTAAAATTAAAATCCATAGGAGTTAGAGCTAAAACTTCTCCAACTCTTAAACCTCCAATGTATAATAATTCAAATAATAGACATTCTTCTATGTTTGGGTCAATTGCGTTTATAAACATTAAATACTCTTCATCTTTCCAAATACAATTTTTTTCATTCATTTTTACATTTTTTTTGCTCATCTATTTAGCTCCTTATTTCGTTTAGTTTATCAGCAATTTCAGTATCTCGTGTAGGAAACATATGTGCATAACGATATGTGATTTTAACACTTTCATGACCAACACGATTAGCAATATCTACAGCATTAAATCCCATATTGATTAAAAGTGAAACATGAGAATGCCGTAAATCATGGATACGAATACGTTTCACACCTGAAATCTTACATCCTCTATCCATTTCATGATGCAACATTGATTTACTGATTGTAAATATTCTTTGATTTTCTTCTAAGTTATATAATCTTGTAAAATAATCCTTCATTTCTTCATTTAAAAAAGAAGGCATTTGAACAATACGATTACTTTTACTAGTTTTTGGATCAGTAATGACATCATGACGATCAATTCTTTGATAAGATTTATTAATTCGTAAAGTTGATTTCTCCAAATCAAAGTCACCGCGTGTTAATGCTAGTAACTCTCCAAGTCGAATACCACACCAATAAAGCATTTGAAAAGCATGATAGACTTCTTCCTTATCCATGATTGCATAAGAAAATTTTAAATATTCTTCTTTTGTCCAAAATTGCATTTCTTTTTTTTCTTCTCTTCCCATATTTCCAACTTGTCGAGCTGGATTCTTTTTTAAATCATAAAACCTAACTGCGTAATTAAAAATAGCACTCAGTTGATTATGAAGTGTTTTTAAATAATCTTGAGAAAAATTTGTATTTTTATCTGTTTCTAATTCCATCATTGCATTTTGCCAATGAATAATGTCAGTTGCCTTAATATCACACATTCTTTTATCTTTAAAGTAGGGGAGTATTTTCTTTTCAAAGATATGTTCTTTCGTTTTTAATGTATTGAGTTTGATTCTTTTAGAAATATAGGAATAGTATATTTTGTAAAATTCACCAAAACTCATTGTTAGATCTTCTGCTTTATTAAGTATAAAATTGCTTTCATAAATTTTTGCATCTCTTTTGGTTTTAAATCCTCTTTTTGTTGTTTGTCTCTTTTTGCCAGTAAAATCATTGTATCTAAGTACAACAAACCAGGTACCTTTTTTATCATCTTTGTATATTGGCATTTGTTACATCATCCTTTCCAAAAAATCTTTCATAGAAATATGAATTGATAACTTTTCCACGTACGGTTAAAAAACCTTTTCTAGTTAGTTCATCATTCAATTCTCTTATGATTTTATAAGATCCTTCTTTTGATAAACCAGTAATTTCTGCGATTTCTTTTGCATTTAAAAATCTTTTTTCTGAGCTCATATTTATTACCTCTTTTCTTTTTTTGTGATTAATCACTATTTCTTTTGGAATCCGTTTACAGTATAGATTTTGTAATTGGAATGTGCGAACGTGCAATTTTCTAATTTGTACATTTGACAAAAAAGAAAGTACGTTATTTTCGCACTTTCTTTTTAGAAGTTTTATTTTTTGGAAATATCAAACCAAAACTAATCATAAGTTTCTTATCTAATATTTTCATAAATCTTGGTGTTAATTTATCTATATATTTAATAATTCTGGTTTCATCAATAACTTTGATTTGTTCCATCATAACCATTGAATCATAATTGAGACCAAAACTTTTAGGTATAATGTAATGTGTTGGCAGATAGTGTTTTGAATGAGCCTTGCTGGTTATACAGGCAACTAACAAAGTATGTGAATGCTTATTTCCTTTGTTGTTTTGTACCACTAGAACAGGGCGGATTCCACCTTGCTCACTTCCATAGCCTTCACCTAAATCAGCTAAAAATATATCGCCTCTTTTAATTTTCATCTATTTTTGTCCTCCTATGTATGTCGAATAGACTATTAAGTCTATTCGGATGAGAAGTAATATGAATCGTTGTTTTTATTTATCCCTGAATACCCAAAACTAGGGAATACTTATCAAACGAACTTTAGCATTGGTTCTCACTGGAATTTCACCATCGCATGGTATCTCATGCAACTGACGTGCAGGTGTATCATTATTTAATAAATATCTTCGTTAATGTAATTGCCTTTTACATCTTAATTCAATAGTTGATCGCTCTCATTTTATTTAATATCTATAAAATGGTCTTGGCGTATTGATTAAAGGTAAATATTAGGAACGTGTTTGATAAGATGTTATTTATTTTTCAAGGTACTCATTTAAGCATCATTTTTATGCTTACACTATAAATGCCTTGAAAAAGTGAAATTTTCTCATTTTATCTGAAATTTCTTTTAATTTTTTCTATTTTTCTATAAATTGTACTGATTGGCATATTTATTAATTTTGATATTTCCTTTATTGAAAAACCTTGTATTTTTAATAGTACCACTGTTAATAAAACCGGTTCTTCATCTTTCAAATATTCATATAATGCTTCATCTTCTATGGAATCTAAAATATCATTGATATTTTTGAATTCTTTTTTATCATTGACGGGTATCAATGCAAAATATTGGTCGTTTGTAATGTTTTGTTTCCTAGTAAAACGTCTTTCGTCATTGAACTGTGCCCAATCAAACTCTCTTAATTCGTTGATCTTATTTTTAGGCATATTCATTTGCTTAAGAATTCTTTCTTCTTGTTCTTTCCATCTTTTCCATTTTGCATATTCTTTTCGATAATTGTATGACATAGTTCAAGATACCCTAAAACTATTTGCTAATGTAGTCCATATAAGTAAGTACTTTTACATTATATAAGCGACATATCGTTTCAAATTCTTCATATACATCTGGATAGATAGAAATTCTATAGGGACTATTGATGAGCAAAATATCAAATTTCTTTCTTCGAATTTGAATAAGTAGAGATTTAATTTCAAATCCATTGAGCCATTTTCCATCTGAGATAACTTGAGTTGTCCCAACTACTTCCATATTGCATGCTTCGGCAATTTCTTCTAACTGTTCTTTTTGAAAGGTAAGCAGCGATGTGGGAGAGTGGGGTGCCACTCTGCAAAAAATCCACGCTTTTAATTTCTTCTTCATTTTTCTTTACCTCCTTGATTTTTCCTTTCACTTAAATACGTGAAAACTAATCATCAAAGTGGCAAAAATCTTTAACAACTTTTTGCAAATGTTTTTGAATCTTATTTTTTCGATATGTAAATGTTTTTCTTGGTAAATCGAGAATTCGTGATATTTCACTAATGTTATACTCATAGATAAAAAAGAGTATTGCAATTTTCCTGTCTGTAGAATTTAATTGATCTATTTCTGAATAAATTGTAGATGTTAGATCCTTTAATAATAGTTTATTAATAGCGACTTCTTGTTTATATGTGTATCTTAATTTGTCATAACTTGATTTACATGTTTTATATACATCTTCAGTTATTTCAATATAGTCTTGATTAATCTTTATGTAATAGTTCTTCTTTCCTGAGTTATTGACTGTTTTAAAACTACTTTTTTTATAGTCGTATAAATAATCTTTCACCTTTGTTTCCTCCATATTTATTTGTTAAAAATAAATATGAGGAAGGTGGTGATCGTATTTTTTTCATAGCACTTCTCCCAAATTTTTAATCAAATCGTGCTTAATAAGTAATTTACTTATTAGTAAATTGAAAGAAATGCTGAACACAATTTAAATAGCTTTTTGAAAATAATACGATATAATCAAGAAAATTTGAATTTTAAATATAATAATTGTTATGGATTACAAGAAAAAGAGAGAAATATGTTTTATTTGTGATGAAAATGAATTTATCAATCTACATTTGAAATAAATTTTTGATTCTTAGTTTTAATTCAAGTCACATACATGATTTACAAGAAATATTACAAACGCTGATACTGAAAGGAGAGACTTTGAAATGACAAAAATGGATTATCTTAAACTTCTGGTGGATGAAATTCATTCAACAACAGTTGCAACGATAGGTTCAGATTGACATCCTCAGACAAGAATCATAGATATGATGTACTATGATGAAGAAAGTGTATATTTCCTTACAGCAAAGGGAAAAGCATTTTATGACCAGTTAATGGAGCAGCAGTATGTGGCAATATCCGCAACAAAAGACAAAATTGCGGTGTCTTTGCGTGGAAAAATAAAGAACATCGGGAAAAAGAACCTTGATATTATGTTTGAAAAAAATCCGTATATGAAGAAAATCTATCCGGGAGATACGAAAGACGCAATCGAGGTGTTTCAACTGTATGAGGCACAGGGAGAGTATTTTGATATCAGCAATCCGTCAAATATTGTGAGGGATACAATAACAATAGGAAAAGCAGAAGCTGTTCAGACGGGATATTTTGTTGGGAAAGACTGTATCGGATGTAAGTTGTGTTACTCTGTATGTCCGCAAAAATGCATTGATATATCTTCAGTTCCGGTTGTAATCAACCAGAATCACTGTCTGCATTGCGGAAGATGTGCAGAAATCTGTCCAGGACAGTGTATTGAGAAAAGAGGTTAAGCTATGATTTTTAAGAAAATCGGGATTTACAGGAAGTGTGACAAGAAAGCCAAAACGGTATACTGGGAAAAAAAGATTAAGAAAAGAATAAAGAGCTGGTTTTAATTGTAAAATTTATGAGGAACTAACATCAGCTTATTGACATAAATTTAAAAATAAGTATAGTAATAGTTGAGTAATTGTTCAACTATTATTATTTGGAGGTGAATATATGTCAAAAACGTCTTATATTTGTAATTGCGATGTAATTCATGAGGATATTGTGAATGATGTGAAATCCAAGATGCAGCCCAAAGATGATTATATCCAGTTGGCTTCTTTGTTTAAGCTATTTGGAGATGGAACTAGAGTACAAATCTTACACGCTCTAGAACAGAGTGAGATGTGTGTATGTGATCTTGCAGTGCTACTGGGGGTAACAAAATCTGCAATTTCGCATCAGTTAAAGGCATTACGCCTAGCGAATCTGGTAAAATTCCGTAAAGAAGCACAGATAGTTTACTACTCGCTGGCAGATGATCATGTGAAAGAGATTATTGACAAGGGATTTGAGCATCTTTGGCAGAAATAATATTTTTTAACATTATAGTTGAGTAATTGAACAATTAAACAAATTATAAGGAGATTATCATGAAACGCATATTTCTATTAAAAGGGTTGGACTGTCCAAATTGTTCCGCAAAAATTGAAAAAGAAGTCGGAGAGTTGGATGGAGTGCAATCCTCAGTGGTAAATCTGATGAAGCAGACGCTGACAATCAATGTTGCTCCAGCTGCCGCAAATACAATAGCCAGTCAGATTGAAACGATTGTCCACAGCCATGAGCCAGATGTGGAGGTTCAGGAAGAAACAATTATCCCCGTTACAAAGAGTTATTTGTTAAAGGGCTTGGACTGTCCAAATTGTTCCGCAAAAATTGAAAAAGAAGTCGGAGAATTGGATGAAGTACAATCCTCAGTTGTAAATCTGATGAAGCAGACGCTGACAATCAATGTTGCTCCAGCTGCCGCAAATA
>NZ_JABWDK010000001.1:270734-537524 GCF_013361255.1 Faecalibacillus sp. H12
CAATAGCCAGTCAGATTGAAACGATTGTCCACAGCCATGAGCCAGATGTAGAAGTTTCCGAAATTGCACAGGAATACTATATACCTGCAAAAAAACAGGATACCAATACATCCTATAACAATGAGGATAAGAAGTTGACAGTTCGTTTAGCGACTGGTGCAGCAATCTATGCCATTGGTATGGCATTGACTGTTTTTGCGAAAGTGCCACTGCCTATCGAGTTAGCTTTTCTCATTGTTTCTTATGTTATTCTTGGTGGAGATGTTGTATGGCAGGCTGTGAGGAACATTTCAAAGGGGCGTGTATTTGATGAACATTTTTTGATGAGTGTTTCTACGATTGGGGCTTTTGTCATTGGTGAATATCCAGAAGCAGTTGCTGTTATGCTATTCTATCAGGTAGGTGAATTTTTTCAGTCATTGGCTGTTAAGCGTTCCAGAAAATCTATATCAGACTTAATGGATATACGTCCAGATTCTGCAACAGTAAGAAGAAATGGGGAATTGATTACCATATCTCCAGAAAATGTCTCCATTGGTGAGATTATTATTGTAAAGCCTGGTGAAAAAATTCCATTAGACGGTGTGGTATTGGATGGAGATTCTATGCTGGATACAAGGGCCTTAACAGGAGAATCAGTTCCGAGAAGTGTTCATAAAGGAGACGAAGCACTTTCCGGTTGTATGAATCAGATAGGTGTCTTAATGATTAAGACAACAAAAGCATTTGGTGAATCTACGGCTTCAAAGATTATTGATCTTGTGGAAAATGCGTCAAGCCGAAAAGCACCAACAGAAAATTTTATTACTACATTTGCACGTTATTATACACCTGTGGTTGTAATCTTAGCAGCTTTTCTGGCGATTCTGCCACCGATCATTCTTGGCGGAGGCTGGACAGAGTGGATTCGCAGAGGATTTGTTTTCCTTGTGGTATCTTGTCCATGTGCATTGGTTATTTCAATTCCGCTGACTTTCTTCGGCGGCATTGGTGCAGCATCTAAACGAGGTGTTCTTGTAAAAGGAAGCAATTATTTAGAGGCACTTAATAATGTCAGCGTTATTGTGTTCGATAAAACCGGAACACTTACAAAAGGTGTTTTCAATGTGACGGATATTTTGCCTGCAAATGGATTTTCAAAAGAACAGGTTCTGGAGTATGCGGCAGAGGCAGAGAGTTTTTCTAACCATCCTATTGCAAAATCCATTCTTGCTGTTTATGAAAAAGAAATTGATCAGTCAGTGATTTCTGATTATAAGGAAATTTCAGGATATGGAATCAGTGTAATGGCAGGGGAAAAGAAAGTTTTTGCTGGCAATACGAAACTTATGGATACAGAATGTATAGAGTACACAACCTGTGAAAAAGCAGGTACAAAAGTTTATTTGGCTGTAGATGGTCAATATGCAGGATGTATTTTGATAACAGATGAAGTGAAGCCGGACAGTAAAAAAGCAATTTCTGACCTGAAACATATCGGCGTGGAAAAAACAGTCATGCTTACCGGTGATGATGAAAAAATTGGTAAGTCTGTTGCAGAAGAATTGCAGTTGGATAAATATTATGCACAGCTGCTTCCTGACCAAAAAGTGGAAAAGGTTGAGCTTTTAGATAGTAAAAAGAGACCGGGAAGCAAATTGGCTTTTGTTGGTGATGGTATCAATGACGCTCCTGTCCTTGCCCGTGCAGATGTTGGTATTGCAATGGGTGGGCTTGGTTCGGATGCGGCCATTGAAGCAGCAGATGTAGTTCTGATGACAGATGAACCGTCTAAGCTGGTGGACGCGATTGAAGTAGCAAAAGCGACAAAACAAATTGTCATGCAGAATATAGTGATTGCTCTTGGGATTAAGAGTGTGTTCCTGATTCTTGGCGCTCTTGGTATTGCGGGAATGTGGGAAGCTGTATTTGGTGATGTAGGCGTTACCATAATTGCTGTTTTGAACGCAATGAGAATTTTGAAAAAATAGGAAATGAGGTGGAAATGTGAAACGAAAACTGATTCTGTTAGTTGTTACGATTGTTTTTCTTGTAGGTTTTGGTGTCATTTTACATTCACCGCCTTCTATGATTGATGCAGTCACAGGAGCAACACCGAAGTCAAAAAAGGCGTCTCAAGCCTCCGCACAGTTGGAAGGCTCTTATGTTCTCGGTATTAATATGATGTCAGATGGTCTCGATAACGAGAACACACGGAATAAATTAAAAGAATTGGCATTGGACGATTTGGAAACAAATGAAACAGATCTCATGAAAACGGACATTAGTTTTCGGTTATATGTATCTGAGACGGATTATCCGCTTGTCAGTTATGCTAAGAAACTCTGTGACAGGTTGAAACAGGCCGGTTTTTCCGTAGATCTGAAAGAGTACAGTAACACAATGATGCTATCAAGAGTGGTAAGTGGAAAGTATGATGTATTCCTGGCATCGGATGATTTTATTGACGTTACAACGCTAACACAGATGGATTATATGATCATGGACAGCGAAGAAATGAGGTGAGCGGGAATTTATGAGAAAATGGAATACGATTTTGTCTTTTTTAATGCTTCTCATTTTTATGATTCATGGAATCATGGGCAGCTTTATGCTAAACGGAGTTGGAAGTAGTGCAGGGAAACTTCTTGCATGGATTGGTGTTGGTATTCTTGTTGTGCATACGGTGATTGGTGTCATCCTGACAGTTCAGAGTTTACAGACAGCGAAGCAATCAGGAAAAATGTATCTGAAACAGAACGCCATATTTTGGGCGAGACGAGCCAGTGGGATGGCAATACTGATTCTGCTGTTATTCCATATTGGCTTGTTTGGAAAGGTGCAGAATGGGACATATATTTTGTTCCCTTTTACAACTGTAAAGATGGTAACTCAGCTTTTGTTCGTAGCGGCAATCTTTGTTCATATTTTTATCAATATACGCCCATTGCTTGTATCACTGGGAATCATTAGTTATAAAGAACGAAGGAGCGATATTTATTTGATTCTTTCGGTACTTCTTCTTTTTATAGCGGGAGCGGTTATTTTATATTATATTGGGTGGCAATATCTATGAGTAAGACAATTATTATTATAGGTGCTGGACTGGCAGGACTTTCAGCGGCTTTGCAGGCAGCGGAAAATGGATGCAATGTAAAACTGGTTTCCTCCCTTCCGTCAGAGCGGGCACAGTCTGTTATGGCGGAGGGCGGTATCAACGCAGCTTTGAATACAAAAGATGAAAACGACAGTCCCGAAGAACATTTTACAGATACAATAAAGGCAGCATGTGGTCTGGCAGATCCAAATGCAGTTTGGGGAATGACACAGGCAGCACCGGAGCTGGTGCACTGGATGCTAAAACTTGGAGTTAAATTTAACATGAGTGGCTATTATGATGTGGATCTGCGGAATTTTGGCGGGCAGAAAAAGAAACGGACTGCTTTTGCACAGAGCGATACCGGGAAGCAGATCATGACAGCTATGATAGACGCTGTTCGCAGGAAAGAAGCATCTGGTATGGTAGAACGGTTCAGCCATCATTCTTTCCTAACACTTCGTCTGTGTGGCAATATTTGTTGTGGCTGCGTAATCAGGGATGAATACAGTCAGGAGACTGTGGAATTACCGGGGGATGCGGTTATTGTTGCCACCGGTGGTATGCACGGATTGTTTGGAAATACAACGGGTTCGCTGAGCAATATAGGAGAAGTCACCGCAGAATTGTTCCGGCTTGGTGTTCCTCTGGCAAATGGCGAGATGATCCAGTACCATCCGACAACTGTGAAATGTGGTGGAAAACGCATGCTCATCAGCGAGGCGGCCAGAGGGGAAGGTGGCAGGTTGTTTGCCATGAAAGATGGAAAACAATGGTATTTCATGGAGGAAAAATACCCGGAGCTTGGAAATCTGATGCCACGAGATATTACCGCCAGAGAGATATGGAAGGTCAGCCATGAATCAGAGGTATTTCTTGACATGACAGAAATATCGGAGGAGATTATTTCAAATAAGCTATCTGGTCTGGCAGACGATTGTATGACCTATCTGCATAAAGATATACGAAAGGAACCGGTGTCTGTTTTACCGGGAATTCACTATTTTATGGGAGGCATTCTGGTGGATGAGCAGCACAGAACGCCGATTCAGAATCTTTACGCTGCCGGAGAATGCTGTGCCCAATATCATGGTGCCAACCGTCTTGGTGGAAATTCTCTGTTAGGAGCGTTATACGGAGGACGTGTTGCGGCAAAATCAGCATGTGAACAGGCAGATGTAGTAGATCTATCTTGTGCGACACAGATAGATGTTCCACCAGCGTCTCAAATTTCAGAAATAAAGCAATTAAACAAAGTGATGCAGGATACTATGGGCGTTGTCAGAAATGAGAATACATTGTTAAATGGGATTCAAACGGTACAAGCGCTGACAGGAAATCTTCCATTGCTTGGTATGGCAGTTCTAAAGAGTGCTCTTGCAAGAAAAGAAAGCCGTGGTGCACACTGGCGGGAGGATTATCCGAAGAGCAATGACGATGATTACCTTAAAACGACGGTAGCCAGATTTGATGGAAAGCAGATACAGATTTCCTTTGTACCTGTTCCAGAAAGGCGGTGATTCACTTGGTATATAAAATAAGAATCAGGCGGCAGGAGAGTCAGAAATCAGACAGTTATTGGCAGGAATTTGAGTTTGACGGAAGCAAAAACAGCTCTGTTGCCAATGTTCTAAAGGAATTGAACAGTAGAACCCCTTTGAAAGATAATTCAGGGAATATAGTTACTCCCATCAGCTGGGAATGTAGCTGTATGGTGCGAAAATGTGGGGCTTGCGCCATGCTGATTAACGAACGTCCGAGGCTGGCATGCTCTACATTTCTACATACGTTAAAAGGTTCTACAATCACCTTGGAACCTTTAAGCAAATTTCCGCTTGTAAGAGATTTGATCGTTGACCGGTCAATTCTGTTTGAAAATTTGAAAAAACTGAACCTTTGGCTTGAAAGTGAAGCTTATATGAATCCGTGGACACATGAACCGAGATACCAGTCGGCACGCTGTCTGATGTGTGGCTGCTGCCTTGAAGTGTGTCCTAACTTCTCTGCAAATGGGACTTTCGCAGGCGCTGTTGCTGCAGTCAACGCATTTAGGATTCTGAATGAAGAACAGGAAAGTACTCATTTGAATGAGATTTCTGCTGAATATAAGAAGAAATATTTTGAGGGATGCGGGAAGTCGTTATCTTGTCATGATATTTGTCCGATTGGTCTGCCTGTGGAAGAACTGCTTGTAAGGTCGAATGCAGCGGCTGTTTGGGGCAAATAAAATGGATGATAAAAGCTATAATGAATGTATGAAGAGAATCAAAAACTTGATTCTCTTTTTTTAAAACACATACATTGATAAATATCTATGTATATATTATATTGAACATAGACAATGATCAATGTGAGGTATCAATATGAATGCAATGGATGTGGCTTTGATATGCAAGGCTTTGGGCGATGCGAACCGGCTGGAAATTGTACAGATGCTGTCGAATGGAGAAAAGTGCGGGTGTAAACTTTTGGAAAGATTTGAAATTACCCAGCCAACTTTATCCCATCATATGAAGATATTGGTAGGATGCGGCCTTGTGAATGATCGTAAGGAAGGAAAATGGCATCATTAGGAAGAAAAAAGAAGTTTCAGTAGAGAGTGTTGAAGATTAAAAACAAAATATTTTAAATAACGCCGGTGCGGGATTTTTGATATCCAGTACTGGCGTTATTCATTCTACAGGGGCTTGGGGGGTGTAGCCAGAAGCTAATTTGTCATCTACTTTCTATTAGATAGTGGGTGACATATAAATAGCTTCTTTTTAATTGATAGATCCATAACCATAAATTGACTTATTAGTCAAAGAATAATTTTTATTTCTTACCTCGTCTTTGCTGTTTCCTTCAATAGTACATACCTTGTCGTTTTCTACTTTTTCAACGATTCCGACATGTTGAACATGGCCATCACCGTTCCAATCAAAAAAGATAATATCACCTGTTTGAGGTATGCATGATTTATTTTTCCATTTGTTATGGTCTTTATACCATTTTTCTCCATCTGTACATAAAGAAAATCTTGGAATTGAATTATTAATGATGCCACTTCCATTAGCACACCATGACACAAATATCGCACACCAATTTACTCGTTGATTAAAACCGTACCATCTCCAGTATTTTTCTCCACCTTTATTTCCAATTTTTTTTTGCAATCTCAATAATATTACTGTTTCCAAAATGATAATATCTTAAAACATGTTCAACGTATTCAGGATCACCAAATACTTTTATTTTTAATTCACTTTTCTTGTTGTCAGAATAAACTTTAGCATTTGCTTTAGAATAACATCCAAATAAATCGTATGCCCAAGTGATATATGCTTTTCCATAATTGTAACCTTGTAGTGCCAAATAAAGATTGTTATTATCGTTGATGTTTAATACTTTAGCTGTAGCCAAACAATTAGCAAAGTTTTGAATACCAACCTCTATAGAATAAACAGGATCTTCAATTCCATTTGGCACGTGTGGATATTTTGTATTAAATCCACATTCAGCAGCTTGCATAGGATCATTTCCTTTACCACCAGATTCTTGCATCATAATAGCTTCTATAATTGGAACATATTCTTCAATACCATATTGAATAGCATATTGAGTAATGATGCCTTCATATGCCAATACTTCAGCACTTAAAGGAGAGTTTTCAGTGTTGATGTTATTGTTATTGCTAAGGCTTCCGAAAACACCAATAAAAAGACATATAACTAAGATCAAAATCAATCCTGTTCCATAACTCCATAGCTTCGATAATTCATTTAATGTTTTAGATAAAAAAAGTAAAGGTTTTTTAATCACTTTTGATGCAGAAAAGACATTATGATTGATTTTTGAATCAACAGGACTATTTTTAAGTTTTAATCTATGTTGTTTGAGCATATGAGATTTCATTCTATTTTTGTAATTATTATTATGAGTTTCCTTTATTGAAAAAAAATTATCATCTTTATTTGATGGCAAGAAACTTTTTTTTGATTTATTACTGTTTTTTAATTTAAACTTTATCTTGTTGTTTTTTTGTATGTTAGGTTGAGATTTTGTTTTTATAATATTAAATTTTCTATTTTATTTTAGAAAATTCATTAGCTACTATTGATTGGTGTTCTTTTAACTTGGATTGTTTTCGTTGTCTTTTTTTTTCTTTAACTGATCTTTTTGTTCTTGAGTAGCTTTCTATTGCAACAGTTCTTTGTGTTTCTTCAATTTTTTGAATAGGGTAATCACGCTCATCTATTTCTTTTTCTTCATATTTTCTTTTCTTTAATGTATTTGTTTTATCATGAACAGCTTTGTCCTTAATAAAATGTTTAATATTATTGTGAGTGTCTTTTTCTTTTATATCTTTAATAACTTTTTTGATCAAATAGTATGAACATGATTATAAAGTAATAGTTTTTTATCTGTAAATATTTATAATATAGATGAATATTTTAAAACATCCTATGATGACGAGTGACGGTTTTGACTCGTCGGTAATATAAAAAATGGCTCAAGGATGTACTAGAGGAATCTAAAGGATTCCTTTTGTTTTTTATTAAAATGGAAGATTGTAAAATTAATGTCATATTTTATTGAATACGTTTTCTTTTCTAGATACATTGAAATAAAATAAGGAAAGGAAATTGAATATGAAATACTTATTTTTAGATGTTGATGGAACATTAATTGATTATAAAACAAAATTACCTGCTTCAGCTAAAAAAGCAGTAGAACAAGCACAAAAGAATGGACACAAGATTATTATTTGTACAGGCTGTAGTCGTTGTGAAATAGAAGCAAGAGATATGGATTTAAACTTTGATGGTGTTATCTATGGAAATGGTTGCTATGTTGAATATAATAATGAGGTGATTTTTCATCAATCATTAACTTTAGAACAGTGTACACATTTTGTAAATTGGTGTAATGAAAGAGATTTAGATTTCCGTTTAGAATGTAATGATGGAATGTTTTTAAGCGAAGGTTATGAAGAAAAATCACGGTTAACAAGATATAAATATACTTATGGATTAGAAGCAAATTACTCAGATAAACCTTTACCACCACTTTCAAGACATATGATTAGTGGGAAAAATTTATTTAGAGATGATGTTAATAAAACAGCATTTGTTTTAAAATCTTATCAAGATTTTTTAGATGTTAAAGAAGAATTTTCAAATATGGCGGTTGATACATGGGGCGGTAAAGGTGAACTTGCTTTATATGGAGCAACGCGTGCTAAAGAATTTGATAAAGAAAATTCAATTCATCTTTTATTAAAATATTTAAATGTTGATCCTAAAGATGCTATTGCATTTGGTGATGGTGTGGTTGATATTCCAATGTTTAAGGCTTGTGGTTTTTCTGTAGCGATGGATAATGGAAATGATGAAGTTAAACAAGCAGCAAGTTATGTAACGGATGATGTAGATCAAGATGGTTTATATAATGCTTTTAAATATTTAAAACTTATCTAAAAAGAGAAATCGTTACGATTTCTCTTTTTGGTTATTTGATTTTTTTAAAAGTTTGAGCAACTTCTACAAGTAAATCTCTAATATGTAAATGTTGTGGACAAATTTGTTCACATAAACCACATTTTAAACATTCACTTGCTTTTGCATTTTTAACTGTAGTAGTAATTACTGTTCCAATATCCATAAACTTTTTTAGCGTTTAAACAGGCAAATCAATCTGGAATAGCAATGTTCTTTGGGCATTTTTCCATACAGTAACGACAAGCAATACATAGAATAAAGTTTTTACTTTTGAAGATTTCTGTGACTTGTTTAACTGCTTCTTGTTCTTTTGTAGATAATGGTTGAAAATCTTTCATGAAACTTAAGTTATCTTGCATTTGTGCCATATCATTCATTCCTGATAAAACCATCATCATTCCATCAAAACCAGTAGCAAAACGTAAGACATAATTTGCAGGCGACATTTCACCTAAATCTTCATAGATACGTTTTGCTTCTTCTGGTAAAAAGGAAAAGAATATTTAAGATTAGATTCTTTACGTAGAAATGAAACTTTGGAAGATTATTATTCAATGCGTGGTTTTGTAGAAAAAGGACACGTGTTGATAGAAATTATTATGGTATTTTAAGAGAACGAAAACTTTAAAAAAATATTAAAAATCCTCTTGACTCTAAACTCAACTTTAGGTTTATAGTTTGTTTGAAAGGAGGATTACTTATGAAATCAAAAGTTTATTTTACAAGAATAATAACACCTGAAAAGGTTTTAGAAATGTATGAAGTATTAGGAAAAGAATTAATAGGAAAGATTGCTGTTAAACTTCATTCAGGGGAAGAAGGAAATCAAAACTTTTTAAAACCTGATTTTTGGAGACCAATTATTGATAAGTTAAATGGAACAGTTGTGGAGTGTAATACAGCTTATGAAGGATCTAGAAATACAACTGAAAAACATTTAAAAACAATTGAAAAACATGGATGGTCTAAATATTTTGATGTAGATTTAATGGATGCAGAAGGTCCTGATATGATTCTAGATATTCCTGAAGGAAAAGTGATTCAAAAAAACTATGTTGGAAAAGATATGAAAAACTATGATGGAATGATTGTTTTATCTCATTTTAAAGGACATCCAATGGGTGGTTATGGCGGAGCTTTAAAACAACTTTCAATTGGTTGTGCTTCATCTTATGGAAAAGCTTATATTCATGGGGCAGGAGAACCTGAAAAGATTTGGACAGCTGATCATGATTTGTTTTTAGAATCAATGGCGGATGCAGCTAAGTCAGTTCATGAATATTTTAAAGGAAACATTGTTTATATCAATGTTATGAAAAATATGTCTGTTGATTGTGATTGTTGTGCAGTGGCAGAAGATCCATGTATGGATGATATTGGTATTTTAATTTCAACGGATCCAATTGCTATTGATCAAGCATGTATTGATTTAGTTTATGCTTCTAATGATAAGGGAAGAGATCATTTAATTGAAAGAATTGAATCTCGTCATGGTATTCATACCATTGAAGCAGCCTCAGCACTTGGATATGGTTCAAGAGAATATGAACTTATTGAAATAGATGATTAATTTGTTCCATGCTTAAAAGACATAGTGCGCTATTTAAAAGAGGTATTTGCCTCAACTATGCAAGAATGATAAAATAATAAAAGGTAAGAATACTTACTTGAAGGCTAATTTAAGGAAAATAAATAGGAGGAAAAAGGAAATGAGTCAAAAGAAATTAGGTTTTGGTTTAATGCGTTTACCATCGTTAGATCCAAATGATGCTTCAAAAATTGATATTGAACAAACAAAAAAGATGGTTGACACATTTATCGAAAAAGGTTTTACATATTTTGATACTGCATGGATGTATTGTGGATTTGCAAGTGAAAATGCAGCAAAAGAAGCACTTGTATCACGTTACCCAAGAGATGCTTATACACTTGCAACAAAATTACATTCAGGTTTTATTAAAACAAAAGAAGATCGTGATCATATCTTTAATGAACAACTTTCAAAAACAGGTGTAGAATATTTTGATTATTATTTATTACATGATATTAATACACATAGTATTGAAGTTTATAATGAATTAGATTGCTTTAACTGGATACAAGATAAAAAAGCAAAAGGTTTAGTTAAAACTATTGGTTTTTCTTATCATGATGGTCCTGAATTGCTTGATCAAGTTCTAACAGAACACCCAGAATTTGAATTTGTACAATTACAAATCAACTATCTTGATTGGGACAGTGTTGGTGTTCAATCAAGAAAATGTTATGAAGTAGCTACAAAACATCATAAACCTGTTATCGTTATGGAACCTGTAAAAGGTGGAACACTTGCGAAAGTACCAGAAGAAGTTGAAAAGATGTTTAAAGAATATCATCCGGATATGTCAATTCCTTCTTGGGCTATTCGTTTTGCAGCAAGTCAAGAAAACGTTATGATGGTTTTAAGTGGTATGTCTAATATGGAACAATTAGAAGATAACTTAGGTTATATGGAAAATTTTAAACCATTAAATGAAGAAGAATATGCTTTAATTAAAAAAGCGGTTACTGCAATCAATTCAACAATTACTGTCCCATGTACAGGATGTGCTTATTGCGTTGATGGTTGTCCTATGAATATTGCCATTCCAAAATACTTCTCATTATATAATGCAGATTTACAAGAAGTAGAAGAAAAAGGATGGACACCACAAGGAGAATACTACAACAACTTAACAAAAACATTTGGTAAAGCCAGTGACTGTGTTGAATGTGGTCAATGTGAAGGCGTATGTCCACAACATTTATCAATTATTCAATATTTAAAAGATGTTGCAGGCCATTTTGAAAAATAACGGAATATAGAAAATTGCTACATAGAAATGAAGAAATAAATATTATTAGTTTAGGGGTAGGTTCTTTAAAATAAGTAAATCAAGAAGTAATCAAATTTACTTACAAATTCATTTTGGTGTTGAATATTCATCAGAAGAGTATGGTTGGACAACGAATTTTAAACCTATTATGGTGCTTTAGATTATATATTAGATTAAAAAAAGCAATTATTTATCATATTGATTTATCATCACATTCGCTAAAACTTGTTCATCAAGTTTTAGATATTGACATGTTTAGTATTGATTCGGCTTATGATTTGAAGTTTGAAGACTTCGCCATTGATGAATTTGATGAACGTATGGATTTATATCGTTGTCTTAAAAAAGAAGGCGTAGGTACTACTGTAATGAAAGCCTTTTGTGGAGGAAAACTTTGAGAAGAAGATGAGTCACTATTTCATTAAGCCTTGACAGAAACTCAATATATGCAGTATGCTTTAGATAAACTGTCTATTTTAACAGTTTTGCCAGGAATTAGAAATGATGATTTAACACGTACTCTTCGTTATTTAGAAGTATCTGATGTAGAAAAAGATTATTCAATTTTAAGAATATTTCCAATATTAGAAAATTGTAATCAATTTGTTTATTATAAACATTGTCATCCTTGTTCAAAAGGGTTAGACACTACCTTGATTAATAATATTATGATCTTGCTCGTTTAAAAGATGAACTTGCTACAGATCATTATCATCATTTAGCTTTAAAAGCAAGTGATTGTATTGTTTGTCACCATTGTGATAAATGATGTCCATTTCATGTTCAACAGAGTAAACATATGCAAGAAATTACTGATTATTTTCATGAATAAGATATAGAGATACGAAATCGAAAATAAACAAGAAGTTTATTATATATCAGGAGGGAAAATGGAAATTGTTGTTATTGATGGACAAGGTGGCGGAATTGGAAAAAATATTATACAAGTTTTAAAAGAAAAACATCCAGAATATACCATCATTGGTGTTGGAACCAATAGTATGGCAACAACACAGCTAAAAAAGGGTGGTGCTGATATTATTGCAACGGGGGAAAATGCTGTTGTTTATAATGTTAAACATGCCTCTATTGTTGTTGGTCCGATTGGAGTTGCTTTTGCAAATTCAATGTATGGTGAAATTACACCAGCTATGGCAAAAGCTATTGGAGAAAGTGAAGCGCGTAAATATTTTATTCCTGTTTCTAAATGCAGTGCTCAAGTCGTAGGTGTTGCATCAAAATCAATATCTGAATATATTGATGACCTTGTTGTTATGATTGAAAAATTAGAAAAATAGAGGATATCGTATACATGAAGTATCGATTATAGTTGAAACTATAAACTACTTATGTATACGATATTTTTTTGAGTAAAATAATAAATATAACTTTTTTCAATGTTAAATGAAGCCTTTAAGTAGAAGTCATAGAGGAGTTTAGGGAGATTTATATGAATAAATTAGAATTATTACAAGAAGAATTAAGAAATTATGGAAAAGTTGCGATTGCTTATAGTGGGGGTGTTGATTCCAACTTTTTATTCCATGTAGCTCTTGAAACATTAGGAAAAGAAAATGTTTTACCTGTTTTATGTCGAGGAGCAATGATGTCAAAAGAAGACATTGAAGGTGCTCTTGAACAATTAAAAGATTCAAATCATGTGGTTTTATCAGTCAATCCATTAGACGTAGAAGCTTTTCATTTTAATCATAAAGATCGTTGTTATCATTGTAAAAGAAACATTATGTCAAAAGTTATTGCCGTTGCTAAAGAACATGACTTTGCTTATGTTTTAGATGGGAAAAATAAAGATGATGAAAAAGTGTATCGACCAGGATTAAAAGCTTGTGAAGAATTAGGTATTATTTCGCCTTTAGCGAATAATAATTTAGCAAAACAAGAAATTAGAGATTATTCTAAACAGCTTGGTATTGCTACTTATAATAAACCATCCAATGCCTGTCTGGCTTCTCGTTTTGACTACAATACAGAGCTTACTTTAGAAAAATTAAAACTTGTTGAAACAGGTGAAAAATATTTACATGATTTAGGAATGCTTCATGTACGTTTAAGAGTACATGGAGATGTGGCACGTCTTGAAGTTGAACCAGAAGATTTTATGAAAATCATTGAAAATAAAGAATTGATTCAAAATATTAAAAATCTTGGATTTAGATTTGTAACACTTGATTTAGAAGGAATTAGAAGTGGGGGTTATGATATTGAAAACATTAGAAATTCTACAAAAGGTTAAAAATAATGAACTAACAATTGAACAAGCTCAAAAAATGATTGAACAACCCTTAGATTATGCAACGATTGATTATAATCGAAAAAAGAGAACAGGAAATAATGAAGTAATCTATGGTGCTGGAAAAACCAAGGAACAAATCATTGGGATTGTAAAAGACATGTTAGACCATGATATCCATTCTATTTTAATTACACGTGTCGACCAAGAAAAAAGTGAAGCTATCTTAAAAGAATTTCCACAAATGATTTATGATTCTTTATCGCACATTTGTTATATCGATGAAGATCAAAAAGAAATCAATAAAGGAAAAATTGTTGTTGTTTGTGCGGGAACATCAGACTTGCCAGTTGCTCGTGAAGCCATGCTTACAGCTCAATTTTTAGGTAATGAAGTTGAACTTGTCAGCGATGTGGGTGTTGCCGGTATTCATCGTTTGTTTCATCGTTTAGATACTATTCAAAGGGCAAATGTTTTAGTTGTTTGTGCAGGAATGGAAGGGGCCCTCGCTTCCGTTGTTGGAGGACTTGTGGATAAACCAGTTATTGCCGTACCAACATCCATTGGTTATGGGGCTAACTTTGATGGATTATCAGCTCTTCTTGCCATGCTTAATAGCTGTGCGAGTGGAGTTAGTGTTGTTAATATTGATAATGGATTTGGGGCAGGATTTATGGCTCATACCATTAATTGTTTAGGAGGAAAGAAATAGTGAAAGTATTATATTTTGATTGTAGTAGTGGAATCAGTGGAAATATGACTTTAGGAGCGTTATCTGAATTGATTGATGATCCTCATTATTTAGTTAATGAATTAAAAAAATTAAATGTGGATGGGTATCATATTCATATTTCTAAAGAAAAGAAAAATGGTATTACAGGAACTTATGTTGATGTTCATTTAGAACACGAACATCATCATGAACATGAGCATGAACACTTGCATCATGAACACGCTCATCACCATCATCATGAACATCGTAATTTATTTGATGTTAATAAAATTATTGATGAAAGTGAAATTGACGAAAAAGCAAAAGATCTTGCTAAACGTATCTTTTTAAGAGTTGCCAAAGCTGAAAGCAAAGTCCATAATGAAACTTTAGAAAATGTTCATTTTCATGAAGTAGGAGCCATTGACTCTATTGTTGATATTATTGGAACAGCGATTTTATTATGTAAAATCAATCCGGATGTTATTTATAGTAGTATCGTTAATGATGGTTATGGATTTATTGAATGTGCACATGGGATGATTTCTGTCCCTGTACCTGCAACATCTGAAATCTTTGCAGCAAGTAATGCTATCACTCGACAAATTGATGTAGATACAGAACTTGTTACACCAACAGGTGCTGCAATCATCGCAGAAATTGCGAGTGAATTTACTACAATGCCTGCTATGAATGTTCAAAAAGTAGGTTGGGGAACGGGTACAAAAGATTTGGTAATTCCAAATGTTTTAAAAGTATCCCTTGGAGAAATTAAAAAAAAAACGAAATTATAGTCATGGAAACCAACATTGATGATTGTAGTGGAGAAATGCTTGGTTTTGTAATGGAACAGCTTTTAGATCAAGGAGCTTTAGATGTTTTCTTTACTTCTATCTTTATGAAAAAAAATAGACCAGCTTATCGTTTGACGGTCGTTTGTAATGAAGAAAAGATGGGTCTCTTACAAAAAGTGATTTTTACGCAAACAACAACTATTGGTATTCGTTATCGTAAGGAACAAAGAACTGTTTTAAAAAGACAAATTAAAGAAATCGAAACACCACTTGGAAAACTTCAAGTAAAAGAAGTAGAAATTGATGGTGAAAAAAGATGTTATCCAGAATATGAAAGTGCTAAAAAATTAGCGTTAAAACATCACTGTTCTTTACAGGAAATATATCATCTTGTTAAATAAAGGAGAATTTATGACAAGTCAGTTAAATAAAATTGCAGATTATTGGAATCAACGTTCTTTTGGTTATTCTTTGGATAACCAAGAAGAACTTTTACATGATCAAGAAAAATGGATAGAATTAATAAATTTTTATTTGAAAATAAATAAAGGAATGAAAGTATTAGACTTAGGATGTGGACCAGGCTTTTTTTCTGTCTTACTTGCAAATTATGGATGTCAAGTTATCGGTATTGATTACAGTGACAAAATGTTGGAGGAAGCAAGAAATAATGCAGGTAAATTTAAAGCGAATGTCGAATTTCAAAAAATGGATGTTCAAAATTTAGCTTTTCAGGATGAAACTTTTGATTTGGTTATCACACGTAATGTGACATGGAATTTAGAAAAGCCAGTACAAGCTTATAAGGAAATATTGAGAGTCTTGAAAAATAAAGGGCATCTTTTAAATGTTGATGGTAATCATTATTATCACTATCAAGATCGAGATTATAATAGGTCAGGGCATAGTGACCATCAACATATGGAAGGTATTGATGTTTCTATTATTGATAATATTGCTAAGGAATTAAAGTTATCTTATGTTTTACGTCCTCGATATGATATAGAAATTCTAAAAGAAATTGGTTTTCAACAAGTTGAAAGTCAAATACTTTCTAAAGAAAAAACAAAGGAAGGAAAAGAATTGATTCGTCAATTCTTAATACACGCAATTAAATAATGAAAAGAATTTTATCATTATTTTCAGTTCTTTTCTTGGTAACGCTTGTTACTTTTGTGATGACGGATCTGGCACCTAGTGATAGTGCTGAAATGTATTATTTATCTAAAGGAATTACACCTAGCGAGGAAGTTTTAAATGAAACACGACATGAAATGGGTCTCGATAAAAATATTGTTGTTCGCTATGTTGACTGGTTGAATGATTTTGTTCATGGTGATTTAGGTTATTCTTATCATTATGGACAAGATGTGAATCAACAAATGTTATCAAAGTTACCAAATACTTTAAAATTAGCGATGTTTTCATTTGTTGTTGTTTTAGCTTTTTCGATTCCTTTAGGAATTTATAGTGCTACTCATCGTCATAGTTTGATTAATTCTATTTTAAAAAATATCTCTTTTTTAGGTTTATCTTTACCTAATTTTTGGTTAGCACTTCTTTTAATTCTGCTTTTTTCAGTAAAGATTCAATTGTTTCCTGTTATTAGTGGAAGTAGTTTAAAAGGTCTTGTTTTACCTGTTTGTTGTTTAAGTTTTCCGCTGATTTGTTCTTATACAAGAATGATTCAAAATGCTATTTTAGAACAATTAAATCAAGATTATGTTATTGGACTCAAAGCAAGAGGAATGAAACAATCAGAAATTTTATTAAAGCATGTTTTACCTCATGTTTTTACGACACTTTCTTCTTTATTAGGTCTTTCTATTGGACATTTACTTGGTGGAACAGCAATTATTGAAACGATTTTTTCATATCAAGGTTTAGGTAACATGGTTGTAGAAGCTATTCGTTATCGTGATTATCCAATTATTCAAGCTTATGCAATTTATATGGCATTGATCTATGTTTTTGTTAATCTATTTGTTGATATTTTTCAACAAGTATTAAATCCACGATTAAGGAGGCGTTTCAATGAAAAGAAAGTTAAAAATTGAGATTGGTCTTGCTGTTTTATTATTACTTATTGCTCTATTTGGTTCTTTTTTAGCGCCTTATGATCCTTTAAAAGTTAATTATGATTTTTCTTTACAACCACCAAGTTTCTTACATATTTTTGGTACAGATAAATTAGGAAGAGATGTTTTTAGTCGTATTCTTTGTGGTGCAAAAACTTCTTTTGGTTTGACTTTTTTGATGTTGTTTTTAATTGTTTTTATTGGAATGATTGTTGGCTTAATGGCAGGCTTGTCTAATGATAAAGTTGAATCTTTTTTTAATAATATAATTAATGGATTACTTGCTTTTCCTGATACGATTTTTGCCATTACAATAGTAGGAATCGTCGGGGCAGGTCTCTTTAATACAGTATTTGCTTTAGCACTTATTTGGTGGACAAAATATGCAAGATTGACACTAGCTCTTGTCAAACAAGAAAAGAAAAAGAATTATTTAGTGATGGCCCAAATGTCGGGCGTACCAACACTGCAAAGAGTCATTCGTTATTTATTACCAAATATTTTATCACAAATACTTGTAACAGCTTTTTTAGATATTGGAAATATGATGATTTCACTTGCAGGTTTAAGCTTTTTAGGACTTGCCAGTCAACCACCGCAACCAGAATGGGGAGCGATGCTTTATGAAAGTAAACAATTTATGCAAGTGGCTCCTTGGATGATGTTTTTTCCAGGACTTGTTTTATTTATTTGTGTGCTAATTTTTAATTTATTATCAGAAGATATAAGGGATTATTTAGATCCTAAACATTATGAGGAGAAGTTATGAAGAAAATAAAATTATTACTTTGTTTATTTATGTTAACAACTTTATGTGGATGTTCTAATTCAAACAAAAATGAATCAAGTAAAACACTTAATGCTGCTATGTTTTGGATTTCAACATCTTTAGATCCGACAAATAATTATGATGGTTGGGTTTTAAGTCGCATTGGTGTAGGAGAAACATTGTTAAAACTTAATGAAAAATATGAAGTAGAACCAAGTCTAGCAAAATCCTATGAACAAATTGATGATACAACTTGGAAATTAACTTTAAAAGATGATATTACTTTTTCAAATGGTAAAAAAGTAACAGGAGAAAATGTCAAATCATGTTTAGAAAGAGCTTTTGAAAAAAATACAAGAGCGATTGATTATTTTGATTTAAATCATGTTGAAGCAAAGGGGCAAGATATTTATCTTTATTTAAATAAATCAAGTGGGGCAATCTTAAATAATCTTTGTGAACCACTCTTTACTATTTATGATGCAAGTCAAAGTGAAGAAGATATTGCCAATCATCCTCTTTGTACCGGCCCTTTTGTGGTGGATGATTTTGTTTCAGAAAAAACAATCGATACAAGCAAAAATAAAAAATATTACGATGGTAAAGCAAAACTTGACCATGTTCATTTTAGTCAAGTGGCAGATTCTGATGCACGTGTTTTAGCGTTACAATCGGGTGAAGTTGATCTTGCGAATACGATTGATTATTCAAGTTTAAAATTATTTAGAAATAATAAAGATTATCAGGTTTTAGAAGTTTTAGGGCCACGTACAAATGTTATTTATATGAATAATGAAACAACATTTTTAAGTGATTTAACGATTAGAAAAGCTTTATCTTATAGTGTAAATCGTAAAAGTATTGTTAAATTGATTGGTGGAAAAGAAGCAACTGGTCTTTATTCAAGTGCATTACCTTATGGAGATGTTTCTAATGGCTATAGTCTTAATTTAAAAGAAGCCAATCGTCTTTTAGATGAAGCGGGCTATGTTGATACGAATAATGATGGTATCAGAGAAAAAGATGGACAAGAAATCATTTTAAATTATTATGAAAGTGCGGATCATGGTTCAGCAGATGCAAATATTATTGCGCAATCTATGCAAAGTGAAGCAAAAAAGATTGGTATTAAAATTAAACTTAATCAAGTTGAAAATGTGAATGATATTAAAGCAGCAGGAACTTTTGATTTATGTTCGGCTAATGATTCAAGTGCACCTACAGGTGATCCAGAAATCTTTATTCAACAACGTTATTTATCAACGGGTTCAAGTAATACAGGACGTTATAAAAACTCAAATCTTGATAATTTGATTCAACAATTTTCCACAACTTATGATTTAAAACAAAGACAACAACTTGCTATTCAAGCAAGTGAAATGATTTTAGATGATGCTGCCAATATTTATGTTTCTTATGTTCCTTTAAATACGGTAACTTCTTCTAAGGTCAAAGGAGCTATTTGCCATCCGGTTGATTATTATATGATTACAAAGGATATTGATCTTAAATGAGTATATTAAATTATCAAAATTTAACATTGACTTATAATGAACAAGAAATTTTACATCATATAGATTTAATGATTCCTAAAAATCAAATTACAGTTATTGTCGGTCAAAGTGGTAGTGGAAAATCAACATTACTTAAAGCAACAATGGGATTGTTAAGTGATGATGCAAAAATTATAGAGGGTAAAATTTTATTTGAAGAAGATAATTTATTAGAAAAGGGTTTAGATTGTTATAGAGGAAAAAAAATAGGCATGATTTTTCAAAATCCTTTAACTTATTTTGATGATTATCAAAATATTGAAGAACATTTCTATGAAAGTTTACATACTCATTTTAAATATTCTAAAAAACAGTCAAGAGAAATAGCTATTCATTATTTAAAACAAATGGGGCTAGAAGAAACTATTTTAAACAAGTATCCTTTTGAATTATCAGGAGGAATGGCTCAAAGAGTGATGATTGCTTTAGTATTATGTTTACAACCTTCACTTGTTTTGGCTGATGAACCGACAAGCAGTTTAGATGTCGTTATTCAAAAACAAATTTTAGATTATCTTTTAAATCTAAAAAAACAAACAACTTTTGTGTTTGTAACACATAATATTCAAGTAGCACGTTATATTGCAGATCAAATAGTTGTTATTAAAGATGGAATGATTGTAGAAAAAGGAAATGTAGAGACTCTTTTTAATGCTCCTAAGCATCCCTATACAAAGTCACTATTATGAAAGGAAAAGAATAATGCGTTTATTTGAAGCTAAAGATCTTACAAAAAAATACGATAAGACTGTTTTAAATCATCTTGATTTTAGCATTGATGAAGGTGAAGTTGTTGGTATTATTGGTGTTAGTGGATGTGGAAAAAGTACCCTTGCAAGACTTGTTTCAGGTATTGAAAAACCTTCTTCAGGTTCTTTATTATATCAAGGAAAAACAGTTGATTTTAAAAAGAGTCGTAAAGATATACAACTTATTCTTCAAAATCCAATTGAAAGCTTTTCGCCACGAATGAAAATCAAACAGTTTCTTTATGAACCTTATCATTATTTTTATCATTTAAATAAAAAAGAAGTGATGACTGCTATTAAAAAGATATTAGAACAAGTAAGTATGGATGAGGCTTGTTTGGGAAAATATCCTCATGAATTAAGCGGAGGACAGTTACAAAGAATATCAATTGCTAGAGCATTGATTATACAACCCCAATTACTTATTTGTGATGAAATTACCAGCAGTCTCGATCAAGTGATTCAAAGAGATATTATCGAATTATTAAAACAATGTGTTTATAAATATCATATGGCTATTCTTTTCGTTAGTCATGATCTCTCATTGGTTCATGAGTTTTGTCATCAGGTTCTTGTTTTAAATGATGGAAAAATCATAGAAAAAGGAACAATACAACAATTATATAAAAGTAAAAATGAGGTTGTACAAGATTTATTGAGTGCAGCATATTTAAATGGTTAAGGATACAGAGCAATGTCATTAAGTTAAGACGTTTTTATAAGAATTCCTATATTTAATAAAATATAGGAGTTCTTTTTTTATTATCTACTGACATGATTTTGATTTTGTGCGGCTTATAATGAATATTTTTTATAATCATTATAAGCCCTTTTTAGTAGGTGTATTTTTCAAAGGAGCTTATCTATGTCAAATAAAAATACTAAAATTGCCTACTATTCCCCAAAATGGATTTCTCGTCGATTGGATGATGTTATTGATTCTACTGTAGAGTCTATTGGATGTTTTTGCGTTGATCCAGTTTCTAATTTTACCAGAAGTCGTATTCTTACCCCTAAAACCCTTATTAAATCTATTTTGGTCTGCAGGCTCATTCTTTATCAGGTGAAATTTCTGATTATTTTACTTCTTCAGAAACTGATATCCCATCAGTATCTGCTGTTTCTCAACGTCGAGATCTGTTATATCCTGAAATTTTTAAATCTATCAACAGAAGATTCCTTTCTTTCATTGATAATCTGTCTACATTAAATGGCTACTATATTCTTGCACAGGATGGCTCTGATATCAATCTGCCTTTTTTACAGGATGATACTCAAATTTCTTATGGTCAGGACTCTGTTGTTTGTCAATATCACATGAATGCCTTATATGACTGTATCAATCATGTATTCTGGAAATCAAGAATTGATCTGCCAACCAAAAAAAGTGAAGTAAATGCACTGATTGATTTTATCAATCATCGTAATTATCCTCAAAATTCGATTATTACAGCTGACAGAGGCTATGAAAGTTATAATCTTATAGCTCATTGTATTGAAAACAATCAATTTGTATTTGTTCCTTCAACTTCTGTTTTTGATTGTCTTGATGCCTGTAATCCCTTCTACAATCTTAGTTTTGGAATCGTAAGATTTAAAATAGCTGATGATAAATATGAAACATTGGTTTCCAATCTTGATGAGAATGAATTCAAACTAGATGATTTCAAAGATCTTTACCATCTTAGATGGAATGAAGAAACTGCATTCTATTATCTCAAACACGCAGTTGGCATGCTTTATTTCCATTGTAGAAAAAGACAGCATATACAACAGGAAATATATGCATCAATTTTGTTTTACAACTATGCAAATTTGATCATTCAAAATATAAAAAAGAAGATGGAACTAAAAAAGACAAAGTACATATACGATATCAATGTAAGATCGGCATTGACCAATATAAGAAATTATTTTCGTAATCAAATAAAAGAATCCATCCTGATCAGAAACATAAAAAAATATCTGACCCCATCGAGGCCAGATAGAAACGTTCAACGTTCTATGAAACGACAATCTGCTAAGGCGTTAAATAATAGAACAAGTTGACAGAGTTATTCTAACATATTTTTTCTAGATATCACAAATTTTTTGAGCCTGGACACAGGTTCTTTTGAAGTGCGTCAAACATAAGATAACAAGCTCAAATATTTAGGATAAAACAAAAAAGAACAGAACATAGAAATATGTCTGTCCTTAACTTAACATAAATAGATCTCTATTTTATACAATATCATCTTAACTTAATGACATTGACATAGGAATTTCATCTTTTTTAGTATAAAACGAAAAAAAGATGATTACTAAGATATACTCAGTAATCATTTTACTGTTTATATAGATAAATTGGAAGGTAGTGTATTTGCGCTATTTAATATAGATTTTTGACACTACCGAAAAAAGTGGGAGGGTAAGAAAAAAAGCGGGAAGAAAATTCTTTGTATATCAACGAGTTAGAGTTTTCGAACCGCCTGATTCTTTACATAAGACCCTGACTATATTAATAGTTACCGTAGAATTGGACATTCTAAAAGTTCTAGGATATCTTGCATGTCTGATAAGACATCCAGAATGTTTACAGCTGGGCATTTTAAGGTCATAAGATCTGTCTGATCAATAATATTATCGTAGGTATCTTGAGTAAAGGTATTGTTATTTTCATAATATAATGTTATCATACACGTGTGTTGGGGAATCAGTATTCCAAAGATTGGCGTTAGAGGAAACTGCTTTTCCTTTCTTTTTTTATCAAAAATAACATAAAGGCATAACATTTAATATGATTTAGATTCATTCATATTTCTTGTTATGCCTTTTATATTTAATTTGATTAGATTTGTATAAATAGCTACTAATTAAAGTGCCGTTCAACATTTAGCTTTTTGTTTACGTGATAATATAATCATTAAAAAATCACTTTGAAAATTGACCTTCTAATGCTCCTCCATCAATAGATAAATTTAAACCTGTAATCATGGACGCTTTATCTGAAATTAAAAAGACAACTGCATCAGCTTGTTCCTCAGGTTTACATAATCTTCCCATTGGTACTCCAGAAGCCATTATTAATTCTTGCTCAGGTAACATTTGGAAATAAGACTCAAGAGTTGGAGTCATCGTAGTTCCAGGTGAAATTGAATTTACTCTAATGCCTAATGGTCCTCCTTCCATTGCCGCTGCTCTTGTCATATTAATAACACCTGCTTTAGCTGTAGCATAAGGTAATAAATTTCCAACGCTTGTCATGCCTGTTTCAGAAACAGTGTTAACAATAGAACCACCGGTTTTTTTCATAGCTAAGAATTCATGTTTAATACAATAGTAAGTTCCATAAACATCAACTTTCATTACTTTATCGAATTCTTCATTAGAAATATTTGTTAGCGGAGAGGGATTGTTTGAAATACCTGCATTATTATGAGCAAAATCAATTTTTCCAAAAGATGATATAGTTGCATCAATTAATTTTTTAACATCCTCTTCTTTAGAAATATCACAACTACAGTATTGTGCTATTCCTCCTGATTCTTCAATAATTTTTACAGTTTCTATAATACCACTTTCTAAAATATCAGAAAACATTACTTTCGCACCTTCTTTTGCTAAAGTGATAGCACTAGCTCTACCAATACCGCTACCTGCGCCGGTAACTAAACCACATTTTCCATTTAATAAATTCATATTAATATTTCCTGGTATTTTTTGAAAGATTGAAAATTAAATATGTTCATTATAATAAAGAATTGTATTTTTTGGCTAATTTTATTATTTCGGGTTTTCTAGCTAATGTGCATCTTCGTTTAAAAAATGAAAAAGATTTTTCTTTAGAATCATTAGCTAAGATAGTATTATCTTATATTGCATGAACTTTTGTTCTTATCTTCAATTTTGATTTAAATAGAAGGCAATAATATTAAAAGATGATTAAAAATGAATAAAGTAGAATAATAATGAATAAATATGATTGACTTAAAAAATGACAGGTGCTATATTGAAAGTGTAAAAAATTATTCTTGTTAATGTTCATTACAAATACAATTAAGGAGAATAAGAAAATGGCAAAAATTAATATTGATGGGGTACAAAATGCCGAAGTCAGCATTAAGATTCCTTGTGAAAAAAGACCTCAAGAACAATTAGAAATCATGGAGGAATATACAAGAGTTTATCAAGAAAGTTTATCTTTAGATAAGGCAAAAAGAGAAATTAATTGTTTAAAAGTGATTTATCCAACACTTTTTAGATCTATTGAAGAAACAGATTTAATTGCTGGAAGATTAGATTTTTTACCAATCGGTTTTGGTTGTGTAACAAGTGTGGGTGGAGTTGGACATTATTGTGTTTTTCATAAGTTAAGAGCCTTTAAAGAAACACTTTCAACTGATGAAGAAAAAAAACGTGTTGATGTTCTTTATGGTTTTTGGCAAGATCATGATGTTAAAGCACTTTATTGTCAAGATATTTTAAATGAAACAACGACAGGGCGTTTTATTGATTGTAAGTATCCTTTTATGGCAACGGCGAGATTAAGTGGAATGATGTTGGATTATCAAAAACTTATGAAGTATGGTATTAATGGATTAATTGATTTATTAAAATCAAAAGAATCAAATGATTTTATTGAAGCTTCTATTGAAGCAATGGAACTTTTAAAAGATGTCATTCGAAAACAAAAAGAATTTGTTTTAAAAGCTAAAGAAACAGCATCTAGTTCAAGAAGTAAAGATTTAGATTTGATGTATGAAAGTTTAGATTATATTTTAGAAAATAAACCAAAAACTTTCCATCAAGCTTTACAACTTTTTTGGATTTATGCTTTATGTGCAGGTGTTATAAATTATGGACGTATGGATATTGTCTTAGGTCCTTATTTAAAAAGAGATATTGATGAAGGTCGTTTAACTGAAGATGAAGCATATCGTTATTTAAAATCATTATGGCTTATGATTGAAAATAGAAGAACAACAGTCAATGGTCGTATTATTGTTGGTGGTTATGGTAGAGAAAATGAAGAAGCCTGTGATTTATTTGCCCGTCTTTGTTTAAAAGTGTGTAAAGATACCCGTTATGTAGAACCTCAATTTACTTTACGTTTTAATAAAGAAACACCAAAAGATATTATGGAAATGGCTTATGATTGTATTGCGAGTGGGGCAACTTATCCAACTCTTTATAATGATGATGTCAATGTCCCAGCGGTAGAATATGCTATGAGAGTTGATCACGAAACAGCTATGCAATATATTCCATTTGGGTGTGGAGAATTTGTGATTCAAGGTAAAAGTGTAGGAACACCAAATACTTTATTGAATTTAGTGAAGATTATGCAAATTGCATTAAATGAAGGATATGATCCTTTTGATCATATTTATAAAGCAGGATATTTAAAATTAAAACCAATTGATGATTTAAAAACATTTGATGATTTCTATAATCAATATAAAAAGGTTCTTGATTACTATTTTGATTTAAGTGTTGAAGCACAACTTCATAGTTATCAAGTGATGAATGAAGAAGTTTCATTCTTATTTACCTCTATTTTAATGGATGATTGTATTAATCGTAGAAAAGCATTGTTAGATGGTGGTGTTGAAATTCTTGGTGGTACTAATGAAACATATGGAAATATTAATTCTTCAGATGCTTTATTTGCTATTAAAAAACTTGTTTATGAACAAAAGAAATATACGTTAAGTGAACTTAATGAAGCAGCATTACATGATTTTAAAGGTTATGAAATGATTCAAAAAGATATTTTAAATATTCCTAAATATGGAAATGATGACAAGGAATGTGATGAAATGGCTAATGATCTTTATGAATATGTTGCTAAAGGTATTCGTCAAAGAGGAATAGATCATCATATGGGTTATTATCTCATTGTTATTAGTAATAACCAAACAAATACTGATTGGGGACATCAAACAGATGCTTCTTTAGATGGTAGAAATAGAGGCGTTTATATGAATCCAGCCAACAATCCTCAAGGTGGATGTGCAAAAAGTGGACCAACAGCAGTTCTTAATTCACTTGCAAAATTTGATGCTAAATACCATGGTGGTAGTGTTCAAAATATGAAATTTACACCTCGTATGATGAAAGAAGATAAAGAAAAAGTACAACTTTTATTTGATACGTATTTCAAAAAAGGTGGTTGTCAATTAATGGTCACAGTGGTTGATCATGGGGTGCTTGAAGATGCTCAAAAACATCCTGAAAAATATCCAGATCTTATTGTTCGTGTTGCGGGTTATAGTGCGGTTTTTGTGAATTTAACACCAGATATTCAACAAGAATTGCTTTCACGTACACTTTATGATTAATGTTTTTAATATTGAAAAATTCGCAACACATGATGGACCAGGTATTCGTACAACGATTTTTTTAAAAGGTTGTCCGCTTCATTGTCCGTGGTGTGCTAATCCTGAATCATGGTCGATTCAACCCGTTTTAATGTATGACGTACGTAAATGCCAACATTGTTTAAGATGTGTCAACAATTGTCAACAACATGCTTTATCTTTAGAAAATGGTTTTTCTTATCAAAAGGATAAGTGTATTCATTGTCATCAATGTGAACAAATATGTTTAAGTGAGGCTATTTCTTTTGCTGGAAAAGAAATGGAAATAGAAGATATTGTAAAAGAAGTATTAAAAGATAAAGATTATTTTGAAAATAGTCAAGGTGGTGTGACTATTTCTGGTGGAGAGCCTTTCCTTCAATTTGAAAACTTTTTAAAATTAATTAAACAATTAAAACAAGAAGGTTTGCATGTTGCAATAGAAACAACAGGGAACTATTCACAAGACTATTTAGAAAAAGCATTACCTTATATTGATTTATTTCTTTTTGATATTAAACATATCAATGAAAAAAAGTTAAAAGAAGTTACAGGTGGAAACTTGAAAATCATCATGGATAATTTCAAATATCTTTTAAAGAAAGTACCAGAAAAAGTTGTGATGCGTGTACCGGTGATTCCTGGATTTAATGATGATGTGATCTATGATATAATTGATCTAGCATGTTTTTTAAATGTTAAAGAAATTAATTTATTGCCTTATCATTCTTTAGGTAAAAATAAATGGGAACAGCTTCAAAAAGAATACTTTAATAATGATTTAAAAATGATGAATAAAGATGAATTAGAAAAATATCAACATTATGTTGAAAATAAACCAATAAAATTAAAGATAGGAGGATAGGATATTGCTTAGCGATATCCTTTATAAAATATGTTAAATAAAGAGCGCATGTATAAAATTATGACTTTATTAAATGAACAAGGTTTTGTTTCTGTTAAAGAACTAATGGAAAAATTACAAGTTTCACGTTCTTCTATTATGCGAGATTTAATTGAACTTGAAAATCAAGGACTTATTCAAAGGGAACATGGAGGTGCGAGTTTAAAAAATATAGAAACTCCAACTCTTTCAAGTTTAAATGAAATTCCTGTGAGTCATAAAGAAACATTGAATGTTGAACAAAAAAAATTAATTTGTAAAGAAGCAGCGAAAAAGATTCATGATGGGGATTGTATCTATATTGATTCAGGCACGACACCTGTTTATTTACTTCCTTATATTGTCAATAAACATATTAAGATTGCGACAGCAAGTACGTATCTTATTAGAAAAATACCAGAAAGTTTTAAAGGAGATATTTATTTATTGGGTGGAGAATTTAATAAAGACTATGATATGTCTTATGGTCCTTTAACTTTACAAATGATTAAACAATTCAATTTTGATCATGCTTTCTTTAGTACGAATGGAGTTTCTTTAAAAACAGGGGAAGTCAATATCTTTGAGTTTTCAATAGGGGCTGTAAAACGTGAAATCATGAAACGTTCTTTGAATAATCATTTACTCATTGATGATTCAAAATTTGTCGTTAAAGCGCTTTGTACATGGGCCAATACGGATGAATTTAATACTGTCTATGTCAATGATTTTAAACATGATCTAGAATTACCTGATAATTATTATTTATGTTATGAAGATAAGTAGTGAACTGCTTCAACAATGTTGTAAACAATTATATGAATTGTATCACTATCAAATTATTTTTATAGATCATGATAATCATTGTTTAAATGATGATTATAGTTTAAATATGATACCACCTTATTATAGTAATCTTGTTGATTATTTTAATGATTTATATAAAGACTCCTATGAAGAAATCATTCAATCATCTGAAGGACTTTCTTATCTTCATATTGTTTTAGAAGCAGGTAGATTTATCATAGGGCCTGTTTTACTTAAAGAATATAGTGCAAATGAAATCAAAAAAATGTATGAAGGTAAAGACTACGATTATCTTTTATTAAAGAACTATTATAAAAGTATTCCTAAACAAACATTAAAAAATTTAAAAACTTTTATTCCTCTTTATAAAAATATTATTCAAGAATATTTTAAAGAAGACTATCAACAAGAATTACAATTATTAAGAAATGAGGATATTGAAAAACAAAAGGAATATGCACATTTAGGTTATAATACAGATAAAATTTTGATTGAATGTGTTAAAAATGGTTATCCTCATGAAATTAAAAGATTTTTAAATGATTATTATCAATATAGTGGAAAAAGAGAACTTTTAAAAGGAACGATTCGAGATCGTCGAGATTTTTCTATTTCTTATATTTCAATGCTTTGTTATGGGGCAATTGAAGGTGGAATGGATTATGATTATGTAAGTTCTTTAAATTTAAAATATATTCGTTTAATTGAACGTAAACAAACTTCTAGAGAATTAGAACAATTGGAGATAGATATTCTCTATGACCTAGCAAAAGCAGTTAGAAAAATCAAAGATCAAGGTTATACAAAATTGATTAGAAATGTTAAAGACTATATCAAGGAAAATATCGCTCTTGATTTAAAAGTTCAAGAGATTGCAGATAAATTTCATCTGGAAAAGAAATATTTAGCAACGCGTTTTAAAGAAGAAACAAAAGAAACGATGAAAAAATATATTCAACGTAAAAAAATAGAAGAAGCAAAACGCATTATGCAATCAAGTACCATGTCTTTAATAGAGATTGCTTCTATTTTATCATTTTATGATCAAAGTCATTTTTCAAAAGTATTTAAAGATATAGAGGGAATGACCCCGAAACAATATTATCAAAAAGTAAAATAAAAAAACTTTCCACATAAACTGAAATTTATCTTAATTGGATAACATATGGTGATTTCAAAAAATCTACACCTTTTATGTATTTTGTACAAAAAATAAGAGTTTTATACAATAATATAAACATTATATGAACTAAAATGAATATGTAATGAACAAATAAGAATAAATCAAATAAAAAAGGAGAAGAAAAATGAAAACAGATGATCCAAGAAAAAAACAAATTTTAGAAAGCTTAAAAGGAGGTTTAATTGTTTCATGCCAAGTACAACATGATGATCCAATTTATACAGATAACATGGTTGTAAAAATGGCAGAAGCTGCTAGATGGGCAGGAGCTGTTGGTATTCGCGCAAACTCACCAGAACAAATCAAAGCAATCAAAGAAGCGGTTCCTGAACTTCCAATGATTGGTTTATGGAAAGTCTGGCATGATGATACAGACGTTTTTATTACGCCAACAATGAAAGAAGTAAAAGCTATTTGGGAAGCTGGCGCAGAAATTATTGCTTTAGATTGTACAGCACAAGTAACACATGAAGGAACACAAGCTTGGAATTTAATTAAAGAAGTGAAAAAAGAAATTCCAGAAGCAATTATCTTTGCTGATGTTTCAAACTTAGAAGAAGCGAGAAGAGCAGTAGAAAATGGTGCAGATATTGTTGCTCCAACACTTTATGGATACACAAAAGAAACTTCACATATTGAAGGGGCTGACTATCGTATGTTTGCTCAAATGTGTAGAGAATTAAAAGATGAAGCTTATGTCATGATGGAAGGTCATTTATATACACCAGAAGATGCTATGAAATGTATTTTCTTAGGAGCGCATAGTGTAGTTGTTGGAAGTGCAATTACTAGACCTCATTTAACAGCTAAACGTTTTGTTGATTTATTAAGTGGTTATCAAGATAATTGGCGTGATGCTGAAAAGGCAAAACATTAGATAATAATTTAAAATACGGGGAGGTAAAAAAAATGGAAAAAAGTTTCGGTTCAGGTAACTTTGGAACTTGGATTTATGATGAATTTCAGTTACCAGCTTATAAATATACATGCAATCAATATCAAATACCAGAAAAGATGCCATTAGTAAATAAAGATTCGATATGGGGAGATTATCGTAATCATTTTAGTCAAATAGGGAATGATCGTATTATAGGACTTACTTCAAATTTTGGATATATAAAAATTAGACAAGACGAAGGAGGTCCAAAAATTTTAAATGATTATGATCCTAAAAATGGGCAATATGCTGGTGGTTTTGGATATTTCACAGATGGTAAGGATTGTTTATCTACATTTTATCAAGAACAACAAGATTTTGAACGTTATTTTGGATGTGGGTATTTTAAGAAAACTATAAAAAATAAAAATTATTCTATAAATCAAACTGTTTTTGCACCTTATGGTGATGATCCTGTACTTATATCAAAAATAAGCATTACTAATAATTCAGGTAAAAATATTCAAGGAAAATGGTTCGAGTATTGGGGACATGATGTTTATCAAATGACATATCGTGCTCAACAATATGCAACTTATAGAGAAGTAAGAAATGATTATCCTTATTATTTTAGAAAAGAATTTTCAAAAAACTTTAAAAGAACTTATACAAAAATTGAAAACGGGGCCAAAGTTGATTTTCAGTTTACAGGATTTCATTATCCAAAAAAAGATACAAAAAACAAGATTGCATCAATAGATGAGGTCAATGAACTAATACATCCCTTTGTAAGCGATCATGCTACATATGAGGATTTAAATATACCGTCTATGTTTGTATCTTGTTTAAATGATAATGTTATCAATAAAATACGTTTTTCTGGTAAATCTTTTTTTAAAAACAAAGACTTATTAAATCCTTCAGGAATATATTCTAATGAAGATTTGTTAGAAAAAGATGCATTAATTGTTAATAGTGAATTTGAATTAGGAAAAGACGAAACGATTGATCTTTATTACTTGATAGGATATTTACCAGAAAATATTAGTTATGAAAATTTAGTAATCAAATATAAATTTCTTAAAGATCATATATTAAGTGATACCATGAAGGAATGGTCGAAAGATTTAATGACAATGGAAGTATTTAATTCAAAAGAAGAATGGATTAAAAGAGAGTTGGTATGGCACAATTATTTTTTACGCTCTTGTATCACATATGATACTTCATTGCATCAACATATATTAAATCAAGGATGTAATTACCAATATATTATTGGGAATAATGTATTTGTTAGAGATATTGCTCAGCATTTAATGCCTTATATTTATTCTGATCCTAAAATGGCTAAGGAATTAATAGATTATGAATTAAAAATGGTAGATAATGATGGGATGATCTTTGGTGGATTAACAGGTAATGGTGTTTTAGTACAAGATCCACGTGTAAAAAGTGATTTGCCAGTATTTTTTGTGAAAAATAATGCTGGAGGATCTGATATTGGTAAGCCTCGAGAAGACGGAAGACCACCTTTAGAACAACGATATGATGATCAAGAGTTATGGCCACTATGGGTTGTAAGTGAGTATGTTTTGGCTACGAGAGACTTTGATTATTTAAATGAAACAAAAGTAGGCTTTTTTTCATTAAATAAAAATCCTAGAACGGTATTAGAAATATGTAAACAACTATTTGATTATACAAAAAATGTTGTAGGTACAGGGAAGCATGGATTGGTTCGATTGTTATGGAATGATTGGTCTAGGGCGCTTTATCATAAAAAAAGAAGGCCAGTTCCTCCAGAAGATGCTAAAACTGCATCTAAAATTGGAGAAAGTTTATTTACATCTGGGTTAGCAACTTATTGTACACAAATTTTTGCACAATTGTTACGTGAAATAAATGATCCTAAAGCAGAAGAAGTTCAACAGTATTGTGATGAAATGAAAGAAGCTATTAATGAAATATGGAATGGAAAGTGGATCCAAAGAATTTGGGTAAATGATAGATATGGGTTTGTAGGAGATAAAGATGAATTTTTTTTAGAAGGACAACCTTGGGCGCTTATTTCAAATACATTATCAAAAGATAAAGTAAAAACATTAATTCGTAACATGAAAGAGTTAATAATGGATCCATCACCTATCGGTGCTATAAAACAACGAGTGTCTCCAGAATTTCCTGAAAAAAGTAATGATGGATGGGTCTGGTGGTCTTTAAATGGACCATTGATTTGGGGGTTGGTTCAATATGATCCTAGCTTGGCTTTTAAAGAATATTTAAAGAATAGTCTTGCAAATCATGCAACTCAATATCCTGATATTTGGTTTGGAATTTGGTCAGCGGATGATAATTATACATCGTTTTTAAATGAATATCCTGGTTATACTCGTTTTAGAGCTGGTGTAATAGAAAATAAAATGAATTATATGAATGGAACTCCTGATGATTATGATTTACCAGATGCTATCAACTTTCCAGTTGCATGTGTTCATCCACATGCTTGGCCACTTTATGATATTGTAAAATTTTTACAATTAGAATTCCATGTAAATGGTTTCAAAATGACGCCATCTATTCCTAAAGATGAATATAAAGTGTCAACCAAATTAATTGGCTATCAACAAACCAAAAAAGAAATTAGCGGTTATTATAAGCCACTAAAAGGTGGAAAATGCCGAGTTGAAATAAATTTAATGTATGTTAAGAATAAATTTACTAAGTTATTTGTCAATGGTATAGAACATGATTTTTCATTAAATAATAATAGTGTTTCTTTTATGGTTGATATTGATGATGAATTGACATGGAAGTTGTTATAAAATGATGATTAAGTACTAAATATTTTAAGTGTGTTTTTATGAACAGTTAGTTTTGCTAGTGAATTTTTAAAAAATTACTAGCAAAGGTAAATCAAATTAACGAAAGGTAAAGTAGATATTGTATAAATAGAATATTTTTGTAGGAAAAGAATGTATAAAATGTAGATTATATTATTCTGTATGCCTACAAAAATGTATTGAAAGAATGTTAATGATAACAAATAATCATAACCACGCCTAAAAGACGTGGTATGTACTCGCCCTGGAAGGGCACGATGTTGCTAAAGGCTTCACTTTCTGAAGCCTGACAGTTGCAACGCCTTTACTGGCTAGCCCTCAAAGGGCTTTTGTTTTTGTTCTTTTTTACTACAGAGCACGGTGGGGTGAGTAGGTAATTCTACCTATATATAGAATATCCTGAATTTTTATAAGTCGCCGTCAACTTTTTAAGCACAAACAAGTGGGATTTTAAGCCCGGACACTTATGATTGTATAATAAACAATTCGTCTGTTTTCGCTAGTTGACAGTCAATGCCACTTCTAATATTAAAAACCATAGAATTTCTTAAAAATCTTGTTTATGAAGTAACTTTAAGTGCTTCGGAAAATGCTAAACAATAACTCACCTAATTTCGAATTTTCTTAAATGTTTTCAACTTGTTTTTAAGTCATCTTTTTTTTCGTAAAAATGTTGATTTTATTTATACACTTTCTTACTGTATCACAAAAATACGCTTTCGCCCCAAAATGCCTACTCCCGTATTTATATTTTAAATTTGCATGTCTATTAAATATCATCAATGTTGATTTTGATTTTAAATACCCACATTATATCTACCACTGTATATTTTGTTTTTTAATCTCTTCCTTATTAAAGTATTTATCTTCGTATTTTAAGTTGCTTGTAGCCTATATTGGATTATTGTTCTTAAAATATACTGTTTTTATTGTTACTTCTTCGCACAAAATCAAAATCATGTCAATAGATAATAAAAAAAGCACCCCTATATTTTATTAAATATAAGAATTCTCTTAAAAAAGTCTTAACTTAATGACATTGGGATACAGAGTATCCTTTTTCTTTACTTTAATAATGAATTATTTTATACTTATAACAAGAGTTATATATAACATATGTTATATAAAGGAGAAATTTATGTCAGCTAGAAGAAAAATTCAAAAAGAAGATATTATACAAGAAAGTGTTTCAATTGTTGCTAAAGAGGGAATAAATGCTTTAAATGCTAGAAAGATTGCTAAAAAGCTAGGCTGTTCAACACAACCACTTTTTTATATTTATGAGAATATGGATGTTTTAAAAAAAGATGTGATAGATGAAATTGTAAAGATTTTTGATCGAGAAGTTTTAAAAAGTGAAACAGGTCAATTAGAATACAAGGATATTGGAATCAATTATATTCGTTTTGCTAAGGAAGAGCATGAATTATTTAAAATTATGTTTAACCGAAAAATAAATGAAGGAGCATTTGATTTTATTGATTTAACAGGATCAGCAAAGACAATCCTTGAAACAATCTCTAAACAAACGGGTATGTCAAATGAAGATGCCAAACAATTCCATTTAAGAATGTGGTTATATGTCAATGGGATTGCTAGTTTAGCAGCCAATCAGACCGTTGAATTTAATGATGAAGAAATTGCAGAATTGTTAAAGGATCAATATGTTTCAATGCTTCTTTATGAAGTAAAAAAGGGAAATGTAAAAGAAGAAATTTTGGCACAACTTATTAAAAAGAATAGGGAAGGAAAAGAATGATGGAAAAAGTAATAGAGGTTTCACATCTTACAAAAGAGTATAAAAATTTAAAAGCAATTGATGATTTATCCTTTAATGTTTATCAAGGAGAAATTTTAGGATTATTAGGACCTAATGGTTGTGGAAAAAGTACAACTATTAACTCTATTTTATCATTACTTAAATATCAAGAAGGATTTATTAAGGTTTTTGGTAAAGAAATGAAACCTGATTCTTATGATTTAAAAGCAAAGATAGGAGTTATTTTTCAAGAAGTAGCTGTTTTTGATGAATTAAATGTTTATGATAATATCAATTATTTTTGTGGTTTATATATTCGAGATAAAAAACAAAGAAAACAATATGTTGATGATGCAATTAACTTAGTAGGATTAAATGATTTTAAAAAGTTCTTACCTAAACAACTTTCCGGAGGTTTACTTCGAAGATTAAACATTGCCTGTGGGATTGCTCATAAACCTAAACTTATCTTTTTAGATGAACCAACTGTTGCAGTTGATCCACAAAGTCGTAATCATATTTTAGATGGTATAAAAAAATTAAGAGATCAAGGGGCTACAATTGTTTATACAACACATTATATGGAAGAAGTAGAAATACTTTGCGATCGTATTATTATTTTAGATAAAGGAAAGATCATTGCTCAAGGAACAAGTGATGAATTAAAGAAAGAAGCAAATATTGAGGAAAAGATTGAACGTGTAGGTCCAACTCTTAATGACGTTTTCTTAAAGTTAACAGGAAAGGAATTGAGGGATTGATGTTTATTCATAATCTAAAGTATACAGTTAAAATACTTTTTAAAAATAAAGTTCTTATTTTTTGGATGTTTGCTTTTCCTATTATTTTAGGTATTTTCTTTCACATGGCTTTTGAAAATATTGAAAAAGACGAAGCTTTACAAGTTTTTGATATTGCAGTTATTGACAATAAGGAATATCAAAACCAAACAATTTATCAAGAAACCTTTAAAGAGCTTTCTGATAAAAAAAATAAGGATCAGTTATTTCATATTCATTTTGTAAATAAAAAAGAGGCGGAACAGCTTTTAGAAGATAATGAAATAGAAGGATATGTTCTCTTTAATAAACAAGAACCACAAATTGTGATTAAAGAAAATGGTATGGAACAAACAATCTTGCAATTTGTTATGGATGAAATTAAACAAAATAAGAGGATGATAGAAGATCTAACAAAGAAACAAATTGAAGATGAAATACAGCAAGGAAACTATAATTTTAATGTTCAACAAATTGTACATGATATTCTTCAAAAGCTCAATAACCAAGAAGTATCTTTAAAAGACACATCAAGTAGTCATTTAAGTTATATGCAAATTGAATATTATACCTTAATTGCCATGGCTTGTATGTATGGTGGGATGTTGGGCTTAACAGCTATTAATAATCAATTGGCGAATATGTCCGCTAAAGGGAAAAGAGTTTCTGTTTCACCAAATAAAAAAGGAATACTTGTCTTATCTTCAGCACTAGGTTCTTATTTAGTAAGCCTTGTTGGTTTAGCAATTCTTTTAATCTTTTTAAAATTTGGTTTAAATGTTGAATTTGGTAGTCAATGGTTTTATATAATCATTCTTTCTTTAGTTGGTGATTTAGCAGGTATTTCGATGGGAATATTTATTGCTTCTGTTTTTAGAGTTTCTGAACAAGCAAAAACAGGAATTAATATTGCGATTTCTATGTTTTTCTCGGTTCTATCTGGGATGATGGGTGTTACTTTAAAATATGTTATTGATAAAAATATACCTATTGTTAATCTTATCAATCCTAATAATTTGATTACCGATGGTTTTTATGCTTTATATTATTACAATACATTTAATCGATATATCAGAGATATTTGTTGTTTAGGAGTATTTATTATTGTATGTTTATTTATTTCTTTTAGGGCTTTAAGGAGGGAACAATATGATTATATTTAGTACCGTTTTTAAAATCTTAAATAAATTAAAAGGAAACTTAATTCTTTATACAGTGATCTTACTTGCAATTACATTATTTAATACAACTTCTGGTAATATGAATCATTATGAGGCAACCAAACCAGATATTTTGATTGTAAATAAGGATCAAAACAATGAAATAACCAAAGGATTTGTTTCGTATTTAAAAGAACAAGCGACATTAAAAGATATCGACATCAATGATCAAGAAAAAGTAGACGATGCATTGTTTTATCGTGATATAAGTTATGTTGTGTATATTCCTGAAAACTTTGGTGATGATCTTGTAAATGATAAAAATCCAACGATTGAATATAAATCAAATGGTAATGAAAATGCATCTTTTACCCAAATGTTAATTGAAAAATATATAAAGACAGTAAATCTTTATAAAGAACATTATCAAGGTAAAGCTTTAAATCAAAAAGTCAAACAAGTGATTAACCAAAAAACAAAAGTAAACCTCCACACATCTTTAGATAGTTCTAAATTGAATCAAGTGAATGTTTATTTTAATTTCTTAAACTATGCCTTACTTGCTGGGGGAGTTTATTGTATGACAATGATTCTTGCAAGTTTAAATCAAGAGGGTGTACGTAAAAGAACAATTATGAGCAGTTTTTCATATCGTAAATATAATTGGATTGTTTTTGCTTCTTTAGGTCTTGCTTCTTTTATTGTATGGTTAGCCTATATGATTATTAGTTTTATCTTATTTAAAGAAATTATGTTAAGTGGGAATGGGATTGCTTATATTTTAAATTCATTTGTTTTTTCAATATGTAGTTTGGCCGTAGGATTCTTAATTGGAACTATTACCCATAATAAGCAAGCTATTGGAGGTATTGTCAATGTTGTTGCTTTAGGAACATCGTTTCTTTGTGGATGCTTTGTACCAATGTCATTTATGCCAAGTTATGTTTTAAAGATTGCTCATATTTTACCAACGTATTATTTTGTACAAAACAATGAACTTATTAAAACATTAGAATATTTTAAATTAGAAACATTACAACCAATAATTATTAATGGTATTATTGTTTTAGGATTTACCTTAAGCTTTGTTTTGATTACCTTAATGATTAGTAAAAGAAAACAAAAGATTGGGTGAGTGTATGAAAGAATTTCTATTAATTGTTGCCATTGTTATTTTAATGAATACAAAGAAACAAATATCAAAAGATCATTATTTAAGTTTAGGAATTTTAATGGGATGCAATAGGATACTATTTTAAAAAGGACAAGTCATCAAGATGGATAAGAATGAATTATTAATGAATATTTATAAAATTCACACAACACATTTAGGTATATCAAGAATTAAAAGAAATTTAGGAATTGAAGAAGATGTTGTAGAATTTTGTAAGAATAAAGTTTTAGATAAAAAGAGTTTGATATATCGTAAAGGGAAAAACTGGTATATTGAAAATGGTGCTATAAAAATAACAATTAATGCAAGAAGCTATACCATTATTACGGCACATATAATAAAATAGATTTTCACAAGTTGTGCACATTATGCGCATTTTATTCACATTGAAATTATAATATAAAGTTAGGTTATCATCATTTTGATATAGGACAATCATATGGTAATGAAAAAGGTATAGGCAAAGATATCCGTAAACATGTCAAGTAACCAAAGAAAGTATTGTTCAAACCATTGAAACAACGGGACTAGGTTATTTAGATAGGATGATTATTCATAGAGCTTAACCTTAGGAGAAAGTCAATCAAAGCGATGATCGTTATCTAGAAGGAAATAAAATTGCTTGTAAAGTTTTAGAAGATGTTTATAAGGAAGGTAAGTTAAAAGCAATTTGTGAAATTTTATATGAAGAATTTCGTGCAGAACACATGGATTTTATTGATGTTCCAGCTACTAATACTTCTATTTTAGATGAAGATTAAAAAGTGATGTTATTTGGGTTTGCTATAGAGCATAACGATTAAAAGATATTGACAATTTGTTAGTATCTTTTTTCTTGACAATCTTTTTTATAATTATATAATTACCAATGATAATTATCATTGGTAATTAATGGGAGAAATTAATGAAAAGCGAAAAAGTAAAAGAAATGTTAGATAGCTGTTACATGGCTAAAAGGATTTTAGATATGTTGCCTAAACTTCCTGAAGGAGTTTTACCATCCTATGTACGTTATTTAGAAACGATTATCGAACTTGAAGAAAAAAATCAAAAAGTGAAGGTTTCAGATGTGAGTGAAGTTTTAAATCTTCCTCGTCCGGGAGTTACACGTACAATTCATGCAATGGAAGAAAAAGGATATTTAAAAAAAGAAACAGCTAAACATGATGGACGTGTCACTTATGTGACCGTTACAAAAGCAGGAAAAATGATTTTTGAAAAATACAATAAAGATTATTTTCAAAAATTAGCCTTGTGTTTGAATCATGTTTCTAATGATGAAGCAGATTGTATGATTCAAACTATTGAAAAGTTTTATGAAGTTATGTGTGAAGGGAGAGAAAGATAATGGATCACTCTAAATCAGATTTTACGCAGGGAAGTATTTTAAAAAAATTATCATTATTTATGATTCCCGTTTTAGGTGCGCTTATTTTACAAGCGGCCTATGGAGCGGTTGATTTACTTGTTGTTGGAAGATTTGGAACAACAGCAGGACTTTCAGCAGTTTCTACAGGAAGTCAAGTTTTAAACTTGATAACATTTGTGGTAACACAATTTGCGATGGGAATTACAGTTTTAATTGCAAGATATATTGGTGAAAAGAAAATGAATTCGATTGGTGCTTTAATAGGAGGAGCAACGGTAGTTTTTGCAATTATTTCTGCAATTATATTTGTAGTTATGATTACGTTAGCATCACCAATTTCAACTTTGATGCAAGCACCTAAAGAAGCACTTGGTTTAACTGCTACTTATGTAATAATTTGTGGGGCAGGTATTTTCTTTATTGTTGCTTATAATCTATTATCAGCGATCTTTAGAGGTTTAGGCGATAGTAAATCACCTCTTTTATTTGTGACAGTTGCCTGTGTTATTAATATTATTGGTGATTTAGTTCTTGTTGCAGGATTACACTTAGATGCAGCAGGAGCCGCAATGGCCACTGTTTTTGCACAAGCAATCAGTGTTGTTTTTGCTTTAATGTTATTATTTAAAAGAAAATTACCATTTAAAATTACAAAGCATGATTTTAAAATCAATTCACATTGTGTTCGAGCTTTAAAAATTGGGTTACCATTAGCGCTTCAAGAATGTTTAACACAAATTTCATTTTTAGCTTTATGTGCTTTTATTAACCGTTTAGGATTAGAAGCATCATCCGGTTATGGTGTTGCTTGTAAAATCGTTAACTTTGCCATGTTAGTACCAAGTTCATTAATGCAATCAATGGCTTCTTTTGTTGCTCAAAATGTGGGTGCTGGTGATGAAAAAAGAGCAAAACATGCAATGTTTACAGGAATGGGTATTGGCTTAATAATTGGTGTTGTTGTCTTTATCTTAGTTTTATTTAAAGGAGATTTACTTACAAGCATTTTTACAACAGAAAAAGCCGTTATTTTACAAGGTTATGCTTATTTAAAAGGATTTGCTATAGAAACAATTGTAACAGCAATATTATTTAGTATGGTTGGTTATTTTAACGGTCATTATCAAACGGTATGGGTCATGGTACAAGGACTTATTCAAACACTTCTTGTACGTTTACCGCTTTCTTACTATATGTCAATTCAACCACATGCAAATTTAACAAATATTGGTTTAGCTGCACCAATTGCGACAATTGTTGGTATTATACTAAATGTATGTTTCTATATTTATTTAAGTAAAAAAATGAAAAAAGAAAATGCTTAGGAAGTGTGAAAAACACTTCTTTTTTAATGGAATGATAAAATTTGATTTGAATATTTAAATAGTACATAGCGATCGTATAATAATACCGAAAGGGTGATTACCGTGAAAAAGATACCAACAGGAATTAAAAGTTTTAGAAAGCTTAGAGATGAAAATTATTACTTTGTAGATAAAACACGGATGATTAAAGATTTTTTAGAAAGAGGTTCTGAAGTAACGCTAGTTACAAGACCATCACAGAAGAAATAAAAAATATTAATGGAATTACTTTTATTTGGGTAACAGATGGTCAAGGATGGAATACTGCAAAACATAATTTAAAAGAAATATTTGATGTTTTAAAACATCTATATTGCATTAAGGATTTAGGAAATGGTATTCTTGAAACAATAATTAAATGATAAAAAATATAAAATACATAACATATAAAAAATCGTTAAAATATATAATTATATTTCTAACGGTTTCTTTTTTTATAACAAATTTTAAAATTATTTTATCTTTGTTAAATTTTCATAGCTAAATAAAACTTATCAACATAATCATTTTCTATAGCTAAAAGTAATTCATCTTTATACTTGCTATCATTAATTAATTTAACTAGTCGAACATTCCTTTCTTTTAAACTCTCTATTACACCTTGAGAAGGAATGATATTTGATTTTGATGAATTATTTGATTTGCTTGTTAAAACTAAGTTCCAAATATCATCACTGTACATGAAAGACCACGGAATGACATGATCAACAGAAATATCATTTTCTTGTAATACTTTTCCAGTATAAAAATCAATTGCTTGATAGTTATTGCTTTTTAAAAGAATATTTTTATATTTTGTTAAACTGCTTCTTTTAATAGTATTATCAGAAATGCCTTTTACTTTAGAAGCAATTCTTGGAGAATGATTAAATTTTTCAAGAAGTTGAGCCCATTTAAAATTAATAAGTTGAGATAAAACAAAACTATATTCTTTAAGCGATAGTACTTGTTGTTTAGTAAAAGAAATAAACATGCAATTTTTATCTAAATAATAAAGATCATATTCTTTTTTATTTGCTAATTTAAATCTCCAAGAAACATCATTTTTTAATGTTTTAGCACTGTCGTTGATAATTTTACGATATTGTTTTTCATGTTTTAAAATAGTCTCAGCTTTATCAAACCAAACAGGAACATGAGTACGTTGAATAGATTCATATAGATTAATTAGAAGATTGACATTTTGAACTAAAATGGGAATTTTCTTTTTGTTTGGACTTTGATCAAGATGAAAGAAATAGGTTTGATTCCAATAATATTTAATCATCTTTTTTGCAATATGTTGAAATGTAAAAGTTACTTGTTTATCTAATTGATTTGTTTCAAAACATAGTTCAATAATAGCTCTTCCCCATGCAAGTTTATATGTATTATCATTATTCATATTTTCTATAATTTCTAACCATTGTTTGATATAGCTGTTCATTTTATTTCTCCAAATATTTAATATTATTTCTTTATAAATTTTAACATAAAGAAAATGAATTTAAAAATTAATTTCTCTATATTTTGTTTGATAGCACTTTTGCATAATGCTATGATTAAGAGAAAAAAAGCAAACGCTTAGGAGGAAAAAGAAATATTTGATAAATTATTTGAACCGATACAGATTCGTGGCATGGAATTAAAAAATCGTGTTATGATGTCTGCGATAGGTACGCATGAAAGTGTGGAAAGTGAAGGCAGAAAAAGTGTTATAGATAAGTTGATTGCTTATCATGTAGCACGTGCTAAGGGTGGCAATGGTTTAAATACGGTTGAGGTTACTGCTGTTGACAAAGCAAGTGCACATTTTGGATTTTTATTTATAGCTGGAGATAAGTATACTAATGGCTTAAAAAAATTAAATGATGTAGTACATGATGCTGGTGATAAAACATGTATTCAACTTTGGCAAGGAGGTTTAGCTGTTGCTTTAGATTAAAAATCAAAAATTCTAGTTCCAAATGATATACCATTAAATGCAGAATATACTGTGCAAGAAATTACTTTTGAAAGATTATTAGATGTCATTAATAAGTTTGGTGAGGTAGCTAAATGTTCAGTTGAAGCTGGATTTGATTTTTTAGAATTTCATTGCGCTCATATTAGAATTTCATTGCGCTCATAATTATTTACCACACTCAATGTTTTCTAGTGGAATCAATCATCGAAGTAATGAATGGGGTGGGAGTTTTGAAAATTAATAGAAATTTCCACTTTAATGTATTAAAGCTATTCGTCAAAATATATCAGAAGACATGCCTCTATTTTTGAAAATAGATTGTCATGATGATATGCTTGAAAGTGGATTAATTCTTAAAGAAGTGATTGACTTTTGTAAAGATGCTAAAGAATATGGTGTCAATGTTTTAAATATATCACGTGGAAATATTATAACAGCTGTAACTCTTTATGAAGTAGCTCCTGTAGATATTAAAAATGGATTCAATGTAGAAGATGGTGAACGTATTCGTAAAGAAATAGGAATGTTTACAATGCCTTGTGGACGTATCAATACTCCTGAATTTGCTGAAAAGATATTAGAAGATGATAAAGCAGATTTAATTGTAATGGCGCGTGCGCAACTTGCCGATGCAAATTTTTGTAATAAAGCTAAAAATGGTCAAGTGAATCAAATTCGTTATTGTAGTAATTCTTTGTATGATCCAAGTATCAAACATATTACGTGAATAAGAAATCCAGGATTATTAGAAGAAGCAACAGATAGTCTCTCTATGACTTCACATCCTAAAAAAGTTGTTATTGCAAGTGGAAAAGAATATTTATAAGATGGTGTTATTATAGCAGTTGTTTTAAATCAAATGACATAAGTGATTATGAAAAACTTGACATATCAACTCATATTATTGGTGATTGTAAAAAAGCAAATGTTGCTTTGATGCGTTTAGAGATGCATGTTATGCAGTATTAGATATTAATAAATAATAATAAAACAGGATGAACAATAATTGTGTTGTAATATTCCTGTTTTTAAATTATTTTTAGAATTAGTATAGAACAATTATTAAATATGATAAAATTAGATAAAAGAAAATTGATTATAATAGTTTAAAACCAAAGGAGATCTGTCTATGTATTTTAAAGAACCGTTTGACAAAGAAAAAATTGAAAAACAACATGAAGAATTATTAAATATTTTTAAAGAAGATCTTTCAAATCTATCTGATAAAACAATTAAGAAACATATACAAAATGTTGATTTCTTTATCAATGAATATTTATTAAATCGTAATAATGCAAATTATGAAGAAGTTAATAATGAAGTTGATTTGTTCTTTAGAGATTTCTTTATTAGAAAATGTATGTGGTCTTCACCAAATTCTATAAAAGAAACAGCAGCTCGTTTTAAAAAGTTTTATAAATCAATGATGAATCATGATAAATTTAAAAAAGATGACTATAAATGTTTATGCGATACCATTAAAGATGAAATGAAATCTTGGCAAGAATCATGTGATTACTATGATAGTGGAAAACCAAATTGGGATCCGTTTAAATTTTAAAGGTAGGGTAATAAGAATTGTATAATGATAAGATTGAAATAGAAAGCCCTTATGGACATATTACCATTAGCTATGGTCGACATAATAAGCATCGAGTAAGAGTTCTTGATATAGATGGTGGTATGGAATCAGCAACTTATATAGAAGAAGAATTACAAAATGAATTACTTTTTGAATATATGTATTTATTTGATTTAATGTTTGATGAAAATTATTTAGAAGATAGACAAATTAATGATGTTTTATTAATTGGTGGTGGTGCTTTTCATTATCCTAAATATTTTTTAGCACATCATCAAGGAAATATTGATGTTGTTGAAATTAACAAAGTTCTTTATGATATTTCTAATAAATACTTCTATTTAGAAGAAACTATTAATAAATTTGATAAGAATAAAAATAGATTTCATTGTTATTTTGAAAATGGAAGAGATTATATAAATAGAAACAAAAAGAAATATGATGCTATTTTAAGTGATGTCTTTATTGGTGAAAATTTAGTATTAGAACTTCATTCATTGGAAGCAATCAAAAGAATAAAAGAATCTTTAAACCCACAAGGAATTTATATAACAAATATCATTGGTTCATTAAGTGGTAAATATAGTCAAAATATAAAAAATGTTGTAAAAACACTCAAACAATGTTTTAAATATATTTATGTCTTTAAAGCACAAGAAAAGAATGAGCATCAAAAAAGACAAAACTTAATCGTTGTTGCAGTAGATCAAGAAGTTCATTTTAATATTGTAAGTTATCATAATATTAATCAAAAGAGATATCATCAAGGAATGATCAATCATGTTGATGATATTGATTATACAAATGGACATATTTTAAGAGATAAAAATTTATTATAATTATTGTTTTATCTTAAAAAATATGATAAGTTTAATCCATGGGAATGAAGTTCTCCCTCGATTTATATCGAAACCGCTATTTGGCTAATGACTTCTGTGTAATACACAGGGTGATTAGCTTTTTTTGTAGGAGGAAACATGGAAAATAAAAAAGAATTATTAAAGTATATGATATTTGCAGGTGTTATGGGAATCGTTGTAGGAGGTATTGATACTGTTTTTGGTAAAGGACTTATTTTAATAGGGGAGATAAGAAACAAATATTTTTGGTATTTAATTCCTTTTTTACCAATTGCAGGAATAGTGATTACTTGGCTTTACTATCACTTTAATGAACTGAGTTTAAAAGGAATGACACTTGTCTTTGAAACAGGTCAACAAAAAAGAAAAGAGATTCCTTTAGCACTTATTCCTTTAGTTATGATTGGAACATGGTTAACTCATTTATTTGGAGGAAGTGCAGGTAGAGAAGGGGTGGCTGTACAAATTGGAGCGACGCTCTCTCATTATTTTACAAAATATTTTCATTTTCCTAAGAATGGAAAAGTTTTGTTGATTACCGGAATGGCAGCTGGATTTGCTGGATTATTTCAAACACCACTTACTGCTTTGTTTTTTGCTATGGAAGTTATGGTTATAGGTAAAATAGAGTATGAAGCTTTACTTCCAGGGGTTATAGCATCTTTTACTGCTTCTTATACGTCGCATTTTTTAGGATTGGAAAAGTTTAGTGTAAATATTCAACAAAGTATTAATATGAATGATTTAAAAAATATGATGTTAATGATTCTAGTAGGAATTATTTTGGGAATTGTTGGAAGAATATTTTCAACGTCGTTGATTGCTTTAAAAACATTTTTTAAAAATAAAATAGAAAATCCCTATAAAAGAATAGGTTATATTTCTATTTTATTAGTGATAGGGCTAATGATTTTTAAAGGAAGATACAGTGGCTTAGGCACAAATTTAATTGATTTATCATTTTATGGAAATGTGACTTATTATGATTGGTTTTTAAAACTTATTTTTACTGTTGTAACTCTTGCAATTGGATTTCAAGGTGGAGAAGTAACACCCTTATTTTCAATAGGAGCAACTCTAGGATTTATACTTGCCCCAATTTTTCATTTGCCTATTGAATTATGTGTAGCTTTAGGATATACGGGAGTTTTTGCTTCAGCAACAAATACACTTTTAGCACCAATGATGATAGGTTTAGAAGTCTTTGGTGGGCATCAAATGATAGCATTTCTTATTATATGTATTTTTGCTTATTTAGTTAATGGAAATAAATCTATATATACTGCCCAAATCAAAAATTTTTAACAAACATTACATGATGAAAGGCTTTACATTTTGCTATTTCAAAGATAGAATAGTAATGGTGATGGAAAATGGAATTTGATGAATTATTTACAAAATTAAAGGTGAATCCATTAAAACTCATTGAGTCAATTGTTCATGCTGATGGATCATCAGTTATTTTGTTTAAAAATAGAAAAAGTGAAATCTTATATGTTAATGATCAGTTTTATCAAAAACATCCACAGTTTAAAAATAATAAGGAAGCAGTTATTGGTAAAACTGATTTTGATTTGTTTCCGGACTCACAAGAACACGCTAAACAAGCTTTTGAAGATGAACAACGTGTCATGGAAACAGGACAAGCAATTAATGTTGTAGAAACTGAAGGAAAAAATCATGATGGCTATACGCTTATTGCACATACAAGAAAATATCCGTTATATGATAGTCAAGGAGAAACAATCGGTGTTTTTGTTATTACAGAAGATATGACAAGTGATGTAAAGGCACTTAGAGAAAATCAAGAAAAAGCCAAAATTTTAACAAAGCTTAATGTTGAACTTTCACAAGAAAACGCTACAGATGCTTTAACACAACTTTATAATCGACGTTTTATTCATGCAGAATTAGATACATTGCATAAAGAATATTTAGAAAATAATACACCATTTTCTATTTTGTTATTAGATTTAGATAACTTTAAAAGTGTTAATGATAATTATGGACATCATATTGGAGATGAAGTTATTAAACATGTTGGAACTGTTTTAAATAATATCAAACATCAAAAATATCCAACTATAGAGCCATGTCGTTATGGCGGAGACGAATTTTTAGTTATTCTACCAGCTTATCAAAAAGATGGGGCAGTTTCAATTGCCAGAGATATTAAAGATGCCTTTGATCATGTTATTTTACATGCTGGTGCTTATCATGATATCGTAAGATTAAGTATTGGTGTTGCTGGTATTCGTGATGAAGAAACAATACAAGATTTATTAAATAAATGTGATCAAAGAATGTATATTTCAAAAAGAGATGGAAAACATCGTATTACTTATTGATGATAGTGTAAAAAGCTATCATCATTTTTTATTTTGAGATATAATAAAATCAACAAGGAAGTGATAAAAATGTATGAGGCAATCAAACAACTTGCACAAAAATACCATCAAGAAACAATCAATCAGCGCCGAGATTTTCACCACTTTGCTGAAAGAGGTTGGTTAGAAATACGTACAGCATGTCAAATTGCAACTACTTTAGAAAACTTAGGTTATGAGGTTTTAGTAGGAAAAGAAATTATGGATAAAGATGCGCGTATGGGATTACCGCCAGAAGCGATTTTTAATATTAATTATTTACGTGCTAAAAAAGAAGGGGCAAATCCTAAATATTTAGAACAAGTTAAAAATGGAATGACAGCTGTTGCAGGTATCTTAAAAAACGGTGTAGGGCCTGTTGTAGCTATTCGTTTTGATATTGATGCTTTAGGGCTTGTTGAAGATTCAACAGATGGGCATTATCCAAAACAAGAAGGTTTTTCTTCTTGTCATTTAGGAGCGATGCATGCTTGTGGCCATGATGGTCATGCATCTATTGGTTTAACAACTGCTAAAATATTGATGGAGCTTAAAGAACACTTACACGGGACTTTGAAAATTATTTTTCAACCGGCTGAAGAAGGTGTAAGAGGAGCAAAATCCATTTGTGAAAGTGGTTTTTTGGATGATGTCGATTATATTTTTGCAGCGCATATTATGCCTCGTGTTAAAGATTACGATCTTTATTTTGGAATGAATGAATCATTTGCAACAACGAAATTAGATGTCATTTATCATGGAGTTTCAACACATGCGGCAGAATCTCCACAATTCGGTAAGAATGCATTGCTTTCAGCAGCTAACTGTATTATTAATTTGCATTCGATTCCTCGAAACAGTGATGGACAAACACGTGTCAATGTAGGAACGGTTCATGCAGGAACAGGTAGAAATGTTGTTCCTGATACAGCAAAACTTGAAATAGAAGTACGTGGTGTAACGACAGAATTAAATCGTTATATGGAAATTTACGCAAGAGATATTATTAACGCCTGTGCTTTGATGCATGATACTGTTGTTGAAATTAAACAAATGGGGAAAGCATTTGCTTTAAATTGTGATGAAGATTTTATGAATCAAATACGAAATATTTGTGTTAAAGAAATGCCCGATTTAAAATTACCTCCAGAAAATTTAAATCCATTAGGAGGTAGTGATGATTTTTCTTATATGATGGAATATGTCCAAGTTCATGGGGGTAAAGCTACTTATATGAAATTATTGACAGATATTACAGCTTCACCTCATAACACATCATTTAATTTCAATGAAGAAGTACTTAATAAAGGACCACGAATCATGGCGTCTATCGCTTATACATTATTAAAATAAAGGAGCTAACTATGTTAGAATTTAAATATGATACACAATTATTGATTGAAGGAAAAAATCTAAATGAAGATGAAATTAGTGAATATTTTACAACACATTTTAAGGGAGATTGCTTGTTAGCTGTTGGAGATGATGAATTGATTAAAATTCATTTTCATACAAATGAACCATGGAAGGTTTTAGAATATTGTTCAACACTTGGTGAAGTCTATGATATTGTTATTGAAGATATGGATCGACAATCAAGAGGATTAAAAGGATAAAGATGCGAAAGCATCTTTTTTAATAACTTAAAAAATGTTATAATTGCAAAGCTATTTATAAATAAAAAAGAGTTTTTAATGATTGGAGGTAACCATGGTTAATATATTTGATACATTACCAAGAAACTTTTTTAATATATTTAATACAGCTGATCGTGTTGTTATCAGTGAATGTATTTGTGTTCTTTATGAGTATATTAAGGATGATGCATCCTTTGCATCTTTAAAAGAAAACTTGATTTATGAGTTAACAAAATATTTTAGTAGTCACTTAATTGAACTTGAAGAACTTCAAAGTCAATCGCCAAGAGAACGTGCTTTTTATGTTTATCGAAGATTAAAAGAATGTGGTTGGTTGAGTGAAGAAGTAGGGGAAAACTATCATGTGTATGCTAGTTTTGAAGATTATGCTATTAGTATTATTGAAACTTTAATGAATTTAGAAGAAGACAGAGACATAGAATACTCAAGTATGGTTTATAGTATTTATTCGCAGTTTAAAAATTTTGATATTGAAAATGGCCATAAGATTCTTGATGCACAATATAGTATGACAAAAAGTTTAATGACAAAATTAAAAAATTTGAATACAAATATTAAGCGTTATATCAAACGTCTTGTTCAAGATAATATGAAAAATGATTTAAATCAAATTTTAGATTCTTTATTAAGTGATTATCAATTAAAGATAGTAGATCGTGCTTTTTATAATCTAACAACTAAAGATCATCCTTTAAAATATCGTAATAGTATCATTTCTCAAATTCAAAGAATACAAGATGATCAAGCAACATCTGAAACGATTATAGGAAATATCATGCTTTCTAAAGATTTAACTTATCAAGAGGCAATGGATTTGTTTTATAAACAAACATCTTATATTATTGATGCCTTTGAAAGTATTTTAGATTTAATTAATGAAATCAATCGTAAAAATGAAAAGTTTGTTGCTTCAGCAACAAATCGTATTATGTTTTTAATGAATGTAAAAGAAGATATTGGCGGAAAAATCAATGACATCATTAAAGAAGGGCAAGAATGTCCAGAAGTGTTTGATCAAGTAGCAACGATTTCAATTAATAAATACTTAGATCAAAATTCTTTATATTTACCACGACAAATAAAAAAAGTTAAAAATATGGATTTGATTTTAGATACACAATTAGATGAACAAACACGTTTAATGGCGATTGAAAAACTAAAACAAAATGAAAAATATACAAAAACAGCCATTGAAAAAAATGTTTTACAATGTTTGGATCAACAAGAAACAATATTGGGTTCAAATTATTATGATCAAAATAAAGATTTATCTTTATTTATTTTGACATGGCTTTATGGTTATAGTCAAAATGCTCGATATAAAATAGAACCACAAGAAAATATTATAAAGAAAGATCATTATCAATTTAGAGAATTTATAATAAGGAGAGTTGAAGATGAATAAAAATGAACTGATGAAAAATATGTCACAGGCATATTTGTTATTATCTGAAAAAAGAAAAGAAGAATTTTCACGTATTTTAAATCGATTATTAGCGGTTAATTTTATTTGTGGTGGAAGAAAAAGAGATCGCGAAGATTATTATTTTATTAGTGAAAATGAACAACTATTTAAAGATTTTTTAATGATGCTTGATTATGATTTTCATTTATATAAAGCAGACCGTGTAATCTATATCCATAATTTAAATAATTACAATCATTTAAACCTTAATCAAATGCAAACAATTGTTTTATTGTTACTTAGAAAACTTTATTTTCAAAAATCACAAGAGTTACAAGATACTGAATTTATTCATATTTCCCTTGGGGAACTTCATAGTGAAATAGAAGCAACTGGTATTTATAACGAACGTCTAAAAAAGACAGATTTAAAAAATATCTATCATTTCTTGTCAAGATATAATATATGTGAACGTATTGGTGATTTAAACGAAGATGATACACGTTTAATTATTTATCCAACAATTAATTATATTTTACCAATTCAAAAAATAGATGAAATCAATCAACGTATTCAACAATATAAAAAAGGAGATCACGATGAAAACATTAACGAAAGTGAAACTGATTAATTGGCATACTTTTTCTAATGAAGAATTTGAAATCTATAAAAATGCCTTAATTACTGGAGAAAATGGAACAGGGAAATCTACAATTTTAGATGCGATTCAATATGTTTTAACTGCTGGTAAATGTAAATTTAATAAAGCAGCAAGTGATATTGGAAATCGTACATTAGAGTCTTATATTCGTTGTAAAACAGGAATTGAAGGGCATGAATTTGTTAGAAATGGTGATGTGACAACTTATATTGCATTAGAGTTTTATGATGAAAAAACAGAAAAATATCAAATTATTGGAACTGTTATTGATTTACCAGCTGGTGGAAGATTAAATAGAGATTTTTTTCAAATTATTGATTGTAAAATCAGCGATGTAGCATTTATTGAAGAAAGAAGAGTTTTGACGAGAAAAGAATTTAAAAAAGCTTTAATTGATCATCAACAAACAGGTATTTTTAAAGATACAATTAAAGAAGGAGAAAGTTTATTTGGAAATGCTTTAGGTGTTAAAAGTAAATATTTTGATTTAGTAACGAGAGCACTTGCTTTTAAAGCGATTGATAATGTTTATCAATTCATTGTTGACTTTTTATTAAAAGAAGACTTTGTTGATATTCAAAATTTAAGAGACAGTATCAAACACTATAAAGTTCTTGAAGAAAAATTAAAAATATCTAAAAAAGAATGTGAATCATTAGAAGGTGTTGTAAGTCAATATGACACTTATTTAGATACGCACTTTCAAATGGATGTTTTAGAATGTTTAAAAGAAAAATTACAAGAAAAGCAATTACAAGCTATTATTGATAATAGTCAAAAGAAATATCAAAAAATAAACGATCAGCTAAATTTTGTACAACAAAAACTTACACAATTAAATCAAGATGAAGAAACTTATCAAGAAAGATATCATCGTTTAGATGAATCATTAAGAGAAAACGAAACCTATAATTTAAAAAATGAATTACAAAAAGAAAGTGAACAACTCAAAAAAGAAAAAGAAAAAAAAGAAAACAGTTATCAAACTCTTATAACAGAAATTAAACAAGAAATACAATTATTAAAGAAAGTAAAAATACCAAATAGTTATATCCAAATTCTTCAAAATCAAGATTATCAAACAGAAACATTGACACATGCATTTAGAAATATTGTAGAAGAAGTTTCTAAAAGAACAAAGGATGTTACTGAAAAAATATCACATTTAAAAATTGAAATGACACAAACAGTTGATCGTTTTAATGAATATTGTAAAGAATATGATTCTCTTAAAGAAAATCAACTTTATTATAGAAAAGAAATTCAAGAATTAATTCAATTATTAAATGAAAAACTTACAAGTCATTATGGAAAAACAATTGAAGTTAAACCATTATGTGAATATATTGAAGTTAAAGATGAAAAATGGCGAAATGCATTAGAAGGATATCTTAATAGTCAAAGATTTGATTTAATTATTGAACCAGAATATTTTGAATATGCATTACTTGTTTATGAAGAATATAAAAATAAAAGAGGTATATATGGTGTAGGAATTGTTGATGTTGCGAAAATGTCAAGATATGAAGATGTGGATGTTAAAGACACCCTTGCAAGTCAATTAGATTGTAAAAATACATATGCTAGATGGTATGTCAACATGTTGCTTTCTAAAGTACAATGTGTCGATGATGTTACACAACTTAGAAATTATGATACAGCGATTACGCCAACATGTATGCTTTATAAAAATTATACAGCACGTGCAATCAATCCACGTATTTACAATAAACCATACATTGGATTAGGTGCTATTAAAATTCAATTAGCGACAATTGAACAAGAATTGGAAAACCTAAAACAAGAAATCAAATTACAAAAAGCAAATTATGAAGATTTAAAAAATGGTCAAGCATTATTAAATCAATCCAAAGCAGATCATATCTTCTATCGCTTAGATTTAATTGATGAATATCATAATTTACTAAAAGAATATCAAGAAATTAATGATCGCTATGAAAAATTAATTTTAGATGATTCACTTATTTCTTTACAAGAAGAATGTGATGCAGTAAAAAAACAACTTGAAAAAACAAAAAGAGAAAAAGAAGACTCACTTATGAAAAAAGGAAGTCTTGAAAATAATCTAGAAACATTTAAAGAACAACTTGAACAAACTCAAGAAGAATATCAATTATTACATGAAAAAATAGTTCAATTTGAAATGGAGCATGTTGATGTTACTCAAGTAGCTGATCAACAAGTCGTTATTTATTTAAAACGTTTTTCTAAAGATTTTAATGGTATGAAAAATGATATTGAACAACAAGGAAACGGTTATCAACGAAAGGCAAACCAAATTGAAAATCAAATAGTCATGAAAATGAAAGACTATAATGATGCATATAATATTGGTTTTGAAAATGCTTTAACAGATATTGAAAGTTATAAACAAAGATACCATCAATTAAAGGAGATGGATATTGTTTCTAAAGAAGAAAAAACAAGACAAGCAAAACTTAAATGCGAGGAATCTTTTAAAACATCTTTTATTTCTGGATTAAATGAAAAAATTGAAAATGCAAAAAAAGATATTGCTGAATTAAATAAAGGATTAGCACAAAGAGATTTTAATGGTGAAACCTATGAATTCTGTGTTTCACCAACTTCAAGAGATGATTTTAAAGAATACTATAAGATCATCCAATCAGGAAAAGAATATATGGTGAATAATCTTTTATCTGAAACATTAAGTGAAAGTCAAAGAAGAATTATGGATGATTTATTTATTAAATTATCTTCTGTAGAAAATGATCAAGAAACTGAACAAATGCTCATGGAATATACAGACTATCGTAATTACTTAGACTATGATATTAAAATCAAATATGCAAGTGGAGACTTTGCTTATTTTTCAAAAGTCAATAAAGAAAAATCTGGTGGGGAAACACAAACACCATTCTATGTTATTATGGCAGCAAGTTTTGAACAAGTTATCCGTAACCGAAATCAAAATGAAGATTTTGGTTGTGTCGTTATTTTTGATGAAGCATTCAATAATATGGATGAACAAAGAATTCAAGAAATGATTAAATTCTACAATGAACGTGAAATTCAAACATTTATTGCAGTACCACCTTCAAGAGCAAGTACGATTATTCCTTATGTTAATACAAGATTGCTTGTCATTAAACAGGGACAACAATCTTTTGTAGAAGGTTTTAAAGATGAACAATTATAGAAATGAAATCTTAAATGAGTTTATTGATCGTTATGAAAAAAGTAGTTATTATAAAGGAAAAAGTGAAAAACCAAGAAAGATTTCTATTGTTTTGCATAAAAAATTTCCTGAATATGGACATAGCTTTCATTATGAAGAAACAAATGAATTAGAAAATATTGCTTTTCAATTACAATCTCAAGGATTTGTTGAATTTTCTAAAAAGAGCATTTTAGGAGATAGAGAACTCATTTTAAATCAAGAAGAAAATTGTCTTGATCGAATTTATAAAGAATTAAAAAGAGTACCAGTTAAAGAGAAAATAATTCATTATGTAAAATTACTTGATCAATATCAGGAAGAGACATTTATTAAAGATTTTGTTGATGAAATGAAAAAAAGGGCGATTCATCAACAAAGTCTTTTGCCTTATTTAAAAGTTTATGATGAAAATGATTTAGAAAATGTTATGAAAATATTAAAGGGAATGATTGATCAAAAAGATGAAATCTCTTTTAGAAGATTTTCTGAAAAAGTATTGGGTGATACAAAAAAGTTAGAAAAGTATAAAAATAAAATTGTTCATATTATTAAAGATTTTTATGATGATACATTAGATAATGAAAATGATATTTTTGAAGCGTTTTATATCAGAAAAAATCCAGCGTATGTTTATTTAAAAGGAAATGCTATTTTACAAATCAATGGACAAATCATTAATTTGAATGAAATGCATTATTACTTTGTCTTACCGAGTATTTGTATCAAAGATTTAAAAATAAAAAGAATTGATGCAAAACAGGTGATGACTATCGAAAATTTAACATCTTTTCACGATGTATCTTTAAAAGACACTTTCTATATTTTTACAAATGGTTTTCATAATCATGCAATTGAAGCATTTTTAAAATGTCTTTATGATTTTTTAGGAGAAAGCGTTCATTATTTTCATTTTGGCGATATCGATGCAGGTGGCTTCAATATCTATGAATCTTTAATAAAGAAAACGCAAATTCCTTTTCAAATGTATAAAATGAATATAGAGATGTTAAAGAAATACAAGGATTATACAAAGCCTTTAACTCAAAATGATCGAAAGAGATTGTTATCGTTTAAAGAAAATCAAAATGAATTGATTGATTATATGTTAAAAAATAATGTCAAGTTAGAACAAGAAATAATAGGAGAAAATGAGAATGAAAGAAAAGACATTAACACGTATTAGAAAATTTACAGAAGATCGTCATTGGGAAAAGTTTCATTCACCTGCTAATCTTGCTAAATCTATTTCAATAGAAGCAAGTGAACTTTTAGAATGTTTTCAATGGGATGAAGAAAATTTTGATTTACAACATGTTAAAGAAGAATTAGCAGATGTAATTATTTATAGTCAGGATTTATTAGACAAACTTAATTTAGATGTTGATGAAATTGTTGATATGAAAATGGCAATGAATGAAAAGAAATATCCTATCGATAAATGTAATCAATAAATAACGAAAATGGCAGAAAAGATGCCATTTTTTTAATTATGTAGAATAATTTGCAAAAAAGATGAATTCAGTATATAATTTTACAGTCACTAAGGAGGAATTTTATAATGGGAGACGCTATCAAACTTGTCGGGATAGTTATTGTTATCATTGGTTTTGCTTTAAAATTTGATACATTAGCTACTGTAGTTGTTGCAGGTATCGTTACTGGTTTAGTTGGTGGAATGTCTATTATGGATATTTTATCAACACTTGGAGCTGCTTTCCTTACAAACCGTACAGCAACATTATTTATTTTAACATTACCAGTTATTGGTATATGTGAACGTATGGGACTTCGCGATAAAGCTGTTGATTTTATTAGAGGTATCAAGAGTGCAACAACAGGTCGTTTATTATCTATTTGGCAAGTCATTCGTACAATTGCTTCAGCATTTTCATTACGTATTGGAGGACATCCACAATTTATCCGTCCTTTAATCAACCCAATGGCACAAGCATGTGCAATTGCTAAATATGGAGATATTGATGAAAAAACTGAAGATGAAATTAAGGGGATGGCAGCAGGAACAGAAAACTATGGGAATTTCTTTGCTCAAAACTGTTTCATGGGTTCATCAGGAACTTTATTAATTGTTTCGACTTTAAATGAAATCTTCAAATCACATAATATTGCTCAAGAAGTAACTGCTAATCAAATTGCTTTAAATTCAATTCCAATTGCTATTATTTCAGTTATTGTGGGTATTGGTTATGCTTTATGGTATGATCGTAAATTAAAGAAACGTTTTAGTAAAAAGCAAGGAGGAGAAAAATAGTATGTTAGAAATAGATTGGAATACAAGTACAATTTTAGCAGAAGTTTTCTATTGTATTATTGGACTTATTTTTGCTTTTACGGGAGTCAGTGCTTTAAAAAATAAAGAAGTTGAAAAACGAACAACAACAGCAATCTTTTGGTTTATTTTAGCTATTACCTTCATTGTTGGACCTTATATTCCTACATGGATTACAGGGGCATGTATTATTGTTTTAGCTATCTTAACTGCTACTGGTTTAGTACAACCAGCAGCAATGAATATTCCTACTGCTAAAGAAACAAGAGAAAACGCAGATAAATATGGATATAAATCATTTATTCCACCTGTTGTTTTAGCTTTATCAGCAGTTGTTGTTGCAACATTCTTTACAAATTTAGGAGCAAACAATGCCATTGGTATTAGTGCTATTGTTGGTTTAATTGTTGCTTACTTTATTTTCAAACCTAAATTTTCTTTACCATTTAAGGATGGTATTCGTTTAACAGATAACGTAGGAACAACAGGTATCCTACCACAAGTTTTAGCAGCTTTAGGTTCATTATTTACAGCTGCAGGAGTAGGTGCTGTTATTGCTGCAGGAGTAGGTGCTATTATTCCTGAAGGAAATCATTTTATTGCCGTTGCTGTTTATTGCATTGGTATGGCTTTATTTACAATGATCATGGGTAATGGTTTTGCTGCTTTTGCAGTTATTACAGTGGGTATTGGTTATCCATTCTTAATCGCTCAAGGAGCAAATCCAGTTGTTGTAGGTGCTTTAGGGTTAACTGCAGGATATTGTGGTACTTTAATGACACCAATGGCTGCAAACTTCAATATTATGCCAGCGGCTTTATTGGAAACGAAGAGTAAATATGCTATAATAATTTCACAATTACCAGTTGCGTTAATTATGTTAGCAGTACACATTGTTTTAATGTATGTATTAGCTTTCTAGGAGGAAATGAAATGAAATTATTATTAACTGCATTTGATCCTTTTGGAGGAGAAAAAATTAATCCAGCTTTAGAAGCTGTCAAACGTGTTCAAGACAAAATTGGTGATCTTGAAATCGTTAAATTAGAAGTACCAACTGTTTTCTATAAATCAATTGATACAGTTGCAAATGCTATTGAAAAAGAACATCCTGATGTTGTTTTATGTATTGGACAAGCAGGTGGAAGATTTGACTTAACACCAGAAAGAGTGGCTATCAATATTAATGATGCACGTATTCCTGATAATGAAGGAAATCAACCTTTAAGTGGTTCAATCTTTGAAGATGGAGAAAATGCTTATTTTTCATCTTTACCAATCAAAGCAATGGTTGCTGAAATTAGAAAAGCAGATATTCCTGCAAGTGTTTCTAATTCAGCAGGAACTTATGTATGTAACCATTTAATGTATGGTGTTCTTTATACAATTGCTAAAAAATACCCATCAATGCGAGGTGGATTTATGCATGTACCATTTATTACAAGTCAAGTTGCTAACCGTCCAACAAATGCACCAAGTTTATCACTTGATACAATTGTTAAAGGAATTGAAGCTGCTTGTAAAGCAATTGCTGAAAATCCAGAAGATATTGTCGCTGTTGAAGGACATACACATTAGTTATCGAAAACTAGAGTTAGAAATAATTCTAGTTTTTTTATTTTGTCTAAAATATTTTGTTGAAATTTGCAAGATAATCTATTAAATTATTTATAGGGTTATTCTCATTTGAAAATAACGGAGGGCTTATGTTGGATTTATATCAAAGAAAAATAGATTATATGCGTATTTCCATTACAGATCGTTGTCATTTTCAATGTGCTTATTGTAAAAATGATCATCCACGAAAATTAAAACATCAAGATATTTTATCTTATGAACAATTATTACTCATTGTTGATCAAGCTATCCAATTAGGAATCAATAAATTTAAAATTACAGGTGGGGAACCAACAATTAGAAAAGATTATCTTTTCTTTATTAAAGAATTAAAAAAACGAAATGTCCAGGTCACTTTAACAACCAATGGCTCTTTATTTACTAAAGAAGATTTAGATTGTTTAAAAGAAATAGGAATAGATGGTATTAATTTTTCAATAGATACTCTTGATCTAAAAGAATATTTTTTATTGACACAACAAGATTGTTTAGGAATAGTTTTAGATAATTTGTTTTATGCTTATAAGCTACAAATTCCTGTAAAAATAAATTGTGTTGTCGATGATACTTTTACAATGAATCGCTTGGAAAATATGTTGATGCTTATTAAAGATAAAAAAATAGCGTTGCGTTTTATTGAACTCATGCCTTTAAATAAAGAACAGCGTAATCAAAAAATGAGAGATGTTCTCCATTATTTAAAAAAATATCCAATTCAAGAAAGTCTAGATAAATTAGGCAATGGTCCTGCGCATTATTATACAATAAATGGTTATCAAGGTTATGTTGGTTTTATTGAAGCTCTTCATCATAAGTTTTGTCATCAATGTAATCGTCTTCGTTTAACAAGTACTGGAAAGATCAAGCCGTGTTTATTTTATGAAGAAATGCATGATTTAAAACCGTATCTTAATAATGAAAAACAATTACGTTTGCATCTTGAAAAAGCAATTGAATTAAAACCAAAAGAACATCATTTTGAAGAGGATGTTTCTTATACAAAAATGAATGAAATAGGAGGATAATATGGATTTTACACATTTTGATGAAAAAGGAAATGCCATTATGGTAGATGTATCTTCAAAAGACACAACACAAAGGACAGCAATTGCTTATGGTGAAATTTGTGTTGGTCAAGAAATACTTGAAAAAATTGAAAATCATCAAATGAAAAAGGGTGATGTTCTTTCAGTGGCAAGAATTGCTGGAATTATGGCAGTAAAGAAAACCAGTGATATTATTCCATTATGCCATCCTTTACTTCTAAGTAAGATTACCGTGGATTTTCATATTAATCATGAAAAAGAATTGATAGAAACTTATTGTCAAGTTACATGTTTGGGAAAGACAGGGGTTGAAATGGAAGCACTCCATGGTGTGAGTGCTACACTACTTACTATTTATGATATGTCAAAGGCTGTTAGTAAAGAAATGGAAATTAGAAATATTCATTTAATAAGTAAAAGTGGTGGAAAGAGTGGTGATTTTAAATGGCAGGACAAGTAAAAGCAATCTGTTTAAGTGAAAAAAAAGGAACGGCAAAAATACCTGTTGAAAAAATTGAAGTTATTGAAAATCATGGCTTTAAAAATGATGCTCATGCAGGTTCTTGGCATCGACAAGTTTCCTTGTTATCTTATGAAACAAGAGAAGAATTTAAGAAAATGGGTTCTACTGTTGAAGATGGTGCTTTTGGTGAAAATTTACTTATTTCAGGAATTGATTTTAATGAAATTGAAATAGGAACACGTCTTAAAATAGGTGATGTTATTCTTGAAATTACTCAACTTGGGAAAAGCTGTCATAACCATTGTGCTATTTATCATCAAGTAGGAAAATGTATTATGCCCACAAATGGCTTATTTTCTCGTGTTTTAAAAGGAGGAACGATTCAGTTGAATGACTCAGTTGAAGTTTTAAAAGAAAGAGATAAACGTTTACGTGTGGCAATTTTAACACTTTCTGATAAAGGCAGTCAGGGTCAAAGAGAGGATTTAAGTGGACCTTACATCCAAGATTATTTTAAAGAAAGAGGCTATTATGTCACTTCTTATGAAATCTTACCTGATGAACAAAAGCTAATTGAACAAGCATTGATTAATTTATCAGATCGTTGTCATAATGATTTGATTATTACCACTGGTGGGACAGGGTTAAGTATGCGGGATGTCACACCAGAAGCCACACTAAAAGTAGCAACACGAAATGTACCAGGTATCAGCGAAGCAATTCGCTATGAGTCAATGAAATATACCAATCGTGCCATGCTTTCAAGAGGGGTATCTGTTTTAAGAAACAAAACGTTGATTATTAATTTGCCAGGAAGTTTAAAAGCTGTTAAAGAAAGTTTAGATATTATTATTGATCCTTTAAAACATGGGTTAGAAATTTTAAAAGGAGAGGCACATGATTGTGCTCGAAAAGATGGTTGATTTATCACCTCTTTATATTTCTTTAAAAACAGCAATTATTACAATTGTCATTACTTTCTTTTTAGGTTTATTTCTTGCAAAATGGACGTTGAATCGAAAACATGATTTAACGAAAATTATTTTAGACGGTATTTTTACCATGCCTCTTATTTTACCACCAACAGTTATGGGATTTTTCTTATTAATGATCTTTGGGGTTAATCAACCTATTGGAAAACTTTTTCTCCATGTTTTTCATTATAAAATTACTTTTAGTTTTTCAGCAACGGTTATTGCTGCTGTCGTGATTTCTTTTCCTTTAATGTATCGTAGTGCCAAAGCGGCCATGGAACAAATAGATCATGATTTGATTGATTCAGGAAGAACACTGGGAATGTCAGAAAAACGCATTTTCTTTACAGTCATTTTACCTGAAGCTATGCCAGGAATTATTAGTGGGGGTGTTCTATCTTTTGCAAGAGGTTTAGGGGAATTTGGAGCAACGGCTATGCTTGCAGGAAATATAGTTGGAAAAACAAGAACTTTACCTTTAGCGGTCTATAGTGAAGTCATGTCAGGAAATTACGATAATGCAGGTGTTTATGTTTTTATTATCGTTGTTGTTTGTTTGATAGCTGTTGTTGGTGTCAATGTTTATCAATACTCTATTAAGAAAAAAAGGAGTTTTTAGATGAAATTAGAAGTTGTAATCTTTAAAAAATTGTCAGAATACGATTTAGATGTCTGTTTTGAAAGTCATGAAGACCGCCTTGGTTTAATGGGACCAAGTGGAAGTGGAAAAAGTATGGTTTTAAAATGTATTGCTGGAATTATGACACCGGATGCAGGACGTATTGTTTTAGATGATGAAGTTTTATTTGACAGTGATTTAAAAATTAATATTTCCCCACAAAAAAGAAAAATAGGATACATGTTTCAAAATTACGCATTATTTGATCATATGAATGTTTATCAAAACATTGCTGCTCCTTTAAAAGCACATCATGAAGATAAACAAGTGATTAAAGAAAAAGTTCAACAAATCATGAAAGACTTTCAAATAGATGATTTACAAAAAAGATATCCTCGTCAGCTTTCAGGAGGACAAAAACAACGCGTTGCTTTAGCACGGTTACTTGTTTATGATACAAATCTTGTTTTATTAGACGAACCTTTTAGTGCCTTAGATGAATCATTAAAGGAAATGCTTTTAAATGAAACAAAGAAAAAATTAATTGAATATCAAAAGAAATGTCTGTTTGTAACACATAGTCCAAAGGAAATGGAAATGATGTGTGATAATAAATTAAAAATAAAAAGAGGGAGATTGGAATAATGAAAAAGTTATTAAGTTTAATGTGTAGCTTATTAATGATTGTTACTTTATGTGGTTGTTCATCAACTCAAGATCAACAAGAAGAAGTAACATTGACATTTGCTGCTGCAGCAAGTTTGGAAAATACGTTTGAAGACAAACTTATTCCTGAATTTGAAAAAGAAAATCCAAATATCAAAGTTCAAGGAGTTTATGATTCAAGTGGTAAATTACAAATTCAAATTGAACAAGGATTAAAGGCAGATGTTTTCTTTTCTGCAGCAACAAAACAAATGGATGCTCTTGTTGATGAAAAATACATTAATAAAAAGGATGTTGTTGATTTATTAGAAAATAAACTGGTTTTAATTACTGGTAAACAAACAACAACAGAAGTAAAAGATTTTGCTAATATCGCAAAAGCAGAAACAATTGCGATTGGAGATCCTGAAGTTGTACCTGCTGGTCAATATGCAAAAATGGCATTAACTCATTTAGGGCTATATGATGCTTTAAGTTCAAAATATAGTTTAGGGGGAAATGTCACTGAAGTATTAAACTGGGTTGCTTCATCTTCAAGTGAAGTAGGTATTGTTTATTCAACAGATGCTAAAAGCAGTAAAGATGTAAAAGTCCTTGCAACCTGTGAAAATAGTTTATTAGATGAACCTGTTATTTACCCAGTTGCAAAACTTGCTAAAACAAAACATAGTGATGAAACTGAAAAATTCCTAAAATTCATTCAAAAGAAATCTTCTTTAAAACAATTTGAAAATTACGGGTTTACTGTTAATAAATAACATGAAAGAAATTAAAACAGAAGATGCCATAGGTAGTGTTCTCTGCCATGACATCACAGAAATTGTAAAAGACCAAAGAAAAGGGCCTCGTTTTAAGAAGGGCCATATTATTAAAGAAGAAGATATTGAAGTATTATTGAATTTAGGAAAAGAACATCTTTATGTTTTTGAAAAAGATGAAACAATGATGCATGAAAATGATGCAGCAGAAATATTATGTAATCTTTGTTTCAATGAATATATGAAAAAAAGCGCTATTAGTGAAGGAAAGATTGAACTTACAAGTACAATTGATGGATTGTTTAAAGTAAATCGAGAAGAACTTTTTAAGGTCAATTCTTTTGGACAAATGATGATTGCGACAAGACAAGGAAATGTACCTGTAAAAAAAGGGGATAAACTTGCAGGTATGCGTATTATTCCACTCGTTATTGAAAAAGAAAAGATGCAACAAATCCAAGAAAAAATTCAAAAACCTATTTTAGAAATCATGCCTTATCAAATAAAAACAGCAGGAATTATTACTACAGGTTCAGAGGTTTATAAAGGGAGAATTAAAGATACATTTACGCCAGTCATCGTAGAAAAATTAAAAGAATACGGGGTAGAAGTTACTTACCATAGTTTATCATTAGATGATCATGAAATGACAACTAGTAAAATCAATGAAGCTTTAAAACAAGGAGTGGATCTTGTTTTATGCACAGGAGGAATGTCTGTTGATCCTGATGATAAAACACCACTGGCGATAAAAAACACAGGTGCAAAAATAATAAGCTATGGTGCACCTGTTCTTCCTGGAGCAATGTTTTTATTAAGTTATAAAGGTGATGTTCCAATTGTTGGATTACCAGGATGTGTCATGTATTCACGTCGAACAATTTTTGATATTGTTTTACCAAGACTTCTTGCTAAAGATTTAATTACCAGTGACGAACTTGCTTTGCTTGGTGAAGGAGGACTTTGTTTAAATTGTCCTGTTTGTACTTTTCCAAATTGTGGACTTTCGAAAGGATAAAAATGACTTATAAAAATCCACAGAAATTTGATTTAAAGATTCGTCTTTATAACCAAGAAAAAAGTTTTGGTAAAGGCGTTTATGAACTGATGAAAAAAACGCAAAGTTTTGGTTCCTTATCAGGAGCTTACAAAGCTATGAAAATGTCAAATTCAAAGGCATGGAAAATTTTAAAAAGAGCGGAAGAGGATTTAGACATGCCTCTTGTTGAACGTATTAGTGGTGGTAAAGATGGTGGTGGTAGTAAACTTACTCAAGAAGGCGAAGAATTGTTAGAAAAGTATGAAAAATTTATTCAAGAAATGAATGAATATGCGAAGGTTCGGTTTAAGGAGATTTTTGAAGATGAATAAACAGGAATATTTAATTATTACTTTTCATTCATTAGATGATGCAATGGATTTGGATGCTAAACAAACATCTTCTATGAAAGGACGTTTAATTCCTAAACCATCTGTTATTGATGCAGGATGTGGCATGTGTTTTTCTTGTCAAAATAAAGATATGGAAAAGTGGAAGATTTTTCTTGAAGAAAATCAAATTCATTATGAAAAAATAGTAAAGGTTGTGTTTTAAATGAAAGAAAAGCTTTATTGTAAAAGTGGTGGCTGTAGTGCTAAATTAGGCGCTAAAAAATTAACTCATATTTTAGAAAAAATCGATAAATATCCCAATTCTAATTTACTTGTTGGCTTTGATAGTCATGATGATGCCTCTGTTTATCAAATAAATGAACATCAAGCTATTGTTTCAACACTTGATTTCTTTCCAGCAATGGTAGAAGATTCTTATTTATTTGGACAAATTGCAGCAACGAATGCTTTAAGTGATGTTTATGCTATGGGTGGAACTCCTTTGACAGCTTTAAATATTGTTTGTTTTAACGATCAAGATGATTTAAATATTTTAGGAAAAATCATTGAAGGTGGAAATGATAAACTAAAAGAAGCTAAAGTTGTTTTATCAGGTGGTCATTCTATCAAAGACGAATCAACAAAATATGGCTTAAGTGTTACGGGAATAGTAGATCCAAGTAAAATGATTCAAAATAATGGAGTACAAGTGGGAGATACATTAATTCTTACTAAAAAATTAGGAGTAGGATTGACATTAAATGCTTATCGTTTAAATGATGCACGTCAAGAAATACTTGATGAGGTTTTTAAGAGTATGACAACACTTAATAAATATGCATTCGATGTTTTAAATAAATATACACTTCATGCTTTAACGGATGTCACTGGTTTTGGTTTACTTGTTCATTTAGATGAAATGCTAGATGAAAAGGCAAGTGCATTTTTAGACAAGGAAAGTATTCCCTATTTTAAGGATTGCCCTTATTATGTTAATGAATTTTATTTAAGTGGAGGCGGACAGCATAATCGCAATGCAATGAAAAATAAAGTTTGTTTTGATGAGGAAAACTTTGTTTTAGAAGAAATTCTTTATGATCCACAAACAAGTGGAGGACTTCTTGCCAGTGTTGCAAGTGATGATTTAGAAAATATTTTAAATGATTTTAACCAAGCAGGACTTGCTTGTTATGTGATTGGTAAAATTGTTGAAAAAGATCAATTTGATATTTATGTACGTTAGGAGATTATTATGGAAATTTTAGATGCTCGAGGACTTGAATGCCCATTACCAGTTGTAAAAACAAAGGAATTATTAAAAGAAATTGATAAAGTAAAAGTACTTGTTGATAATGAGATTGCGATTGAAAATTTAACAAAATTTGCAGGAGTAAGACATTATCAAATTGTTACAGGTGATGACGGAGATGATTTTTATGCAATTATTGCTAAAGAAGGTATTGATGAAGAATTAGATTTTAATGAAAAAAGTGGAGATGTTGTTGTTATTTCAAGTAAAACAATGGGAAGTAATGAAGAACTTGGTGCTGTTTTAATGAAATCATTTATCTTTGCACTTACAAAACAAGATCAATTACCTAAAGAAATGATTTTTTATAATGAAGGTATTTTCCTTACTACAAATGAGGGAGATATTTTAAATGATTTAAAATATCTTGAAAGTCAAGGTGTTGATATTGTAAGTTGTGGAACATGTCTCGATTTCTTTAACCGTAAAGAGTTATTACAAGTAGGGGCTGTCACAAATATGTATGATATTGTTGAAAGAATGGAGAAGGCTGAAAAAGTTATTAAGCCATAAAAGATAAATGAAAGATTTAGTTATTGTAAGAGGTGGTGGCGATATTGCTACAGGGACCATTTATAAACTTTTTAAATGTGGATTTAAGGTCTTGATTTTAGAAATTGAAAAACCAAGTGCCATTCGAAGAAATGTTGCTTTTTGTGAAGCTATTTATGATACGCAAAAACAAGTAGAAGATGTCACTTGTTATCTAGCACATGACTATGATGAAGCAAAACAATTTTTAATGGAAAATAAAGTGACGTTATTGATTGATCCAGAGGCTAAAGCCATTGATTATTTCAAGCCAGAGGTTGTTGTTGATGCCATTCTTGCTAAAAAGAATTTAGGAACAACAAAAAAGATGGCACCAATTACCATTGCTTTAGGTCCGGGATTTATGGCAGGTAAAGATGTTGATGTTGTTATTGAAACGATGCGAGGGCATAAACTAGGAAGAACGATTTATCAAGGAGCTGCTTTAAAAAATACAGGTGTACCAGGTGTCATTAAAGGTTATGGGAAAGAACGTGTTATTCATTCTCCTGGCGCAGGAACTGTAAAACATGTAAGGCATTTAACAGATATTGTTAAAAAAGGTGAAGTGATTGCTTACGTTGATCAAACACCGATTTATGCGACAATGGATGGATTACTTCGTGGCTTGATTAAAGAAGGCTTTGTAGTCACTCAAGGTTTTAAAATGGCAGATATTGACCCACGTGAAGATGAATATGAAAATTGTTTTACGATTTCCGATAAAGCACGCTGCATTGCTGGTGGTGTCATTGAAGCTATCTTTTATTTAAGAGGACATAGAAATGATTTATCTTGATCAAGCAGCAACCAGTTTTCCTAAAATTAAAGAAGTTCAAGATGCAGTAATTGATTGTATGAATCATTGCACCAATGCGAATCGTTCTACCAGTGTGACAAGTTTAAATGCGAGTCGTTTGATTTATCAAACACGCAAACTTATTAAAGAATATTTTCATGTACCTCAAGATGGATGTGTGGTTTTAAATAGTGGAAATACCGAAAGTCTCAATACATGTATTAAAGGTATTCTCAAAAAAGGAGATCATGTGATTACGACTTACGCTGAACATAACAGTGTTTTAAGACCACTTTATCAATTAGAAAAAGCAAATATTATTACGTTATCTATTACCTCACCTACAGTAGAGAATATTAAAAAACATCTTCAAAAAAAGACAAAAATGATTATTGTAACACATAGTTCTAATGTAACGGGTGAAATTTATCCAATTGTTGAAATTGGAAAACTAGCGCATGAACATGGTATTTTAATGATGAGTGATGTTGCCCAAAGTGCGGGACATCTTCTAATTGATATGGAAAAGATGAATTTAGATATTTTATGTTTTAGTGGTCATAAAGGGTTGCTTGGAAATAGTGGAGTTGGTGGTTTTTGTTTAGCTCAATCTATAGAAATAGAACCTTTAATAAGTGGTGGAACAGGAATGGACTCTTTTAATCATTTTCAAAGTGATTACTACCCTGAACATGTTGAAGCGGGGACACGTAATATGACAGGAATTGCTTCTTTAAAGGCAGGTGTTTTTTATTTAATGAAATATCAAGATGAAAAATCAAAATACACAAATGAATTAGTTGAACTTTTATATGATGGTTTAAAAAATATTCCACAAGTTGTTTTGTATGGCGATTTCAAAGAAAGAACACCAATTCTTGCCTTTAATATACGAGGAATGGATAGTTTTCAAGTGGCAGATCTTTTAAATAATAAATATGATATTGCGATTCGTTGCGGTACTCATTGTGCACCTTTGATGCATCAACATCTCAATACAGTGAAAAATGGAATCGTAAGAGTATCACTTTCATTTATGAATATAAAAGAAGAAATACAATTTTTCATCAAAGCAATTCAAGAAATTAGTGAGGGTAATTATGATAATTAGTGTTATTGGTTCAGGTGGAAAGACAACAAAAATAAAGCAGTTAAAAGATCGATATTTAAAAGAAGGTAAGAGTGTTTTAATGACAACTTCTACTCATATGAAAATTGAAGAAAATACACTAGTCGATCCGAGTTATGAAGAAATTATAAATGAAATTAAAAAGCATGGCTACGTACATGCAGGTAGCAAAGCCAAAAATCAAAAAATTAAAGCTTTAGATGATGACTTATTAAAAAGGTTAAAAAAAGAAATAGATGTAATTTTAATTGAAGCTGATGGTTCTCATGGATTACCTTTAAAATATCCAAGAAATCATGAACCTGTTGTAGACAAAGACAGCAGTGAAATTATTTTAATTACTTCTTTAAAGGGACTTGGAAAACCTGCTCAAGATGTCGTTCATGGTTATCAAGAAATGAAAGTTGATGGAAATCAAAGAGTAGATAGTCTTTTTATTCAACAACTTATCAACATCTATTTAAAAAAAATTAATAAATATTATGTTCCCGTTAAAATTCAAGTAAACGGAGCAAGTTCGCTTTATGAAAAAGCACTAGCTTCGTTATTAGAAAATCAAAAAGAGGTAACACTTATTAATGAAGAATGGTTCTTGCCACAACCGAAACTTGTTATTTTGGGTGCAGGACATGTGAGTCAATATGTAAATAAACTTGCTTCTATGTTGGATTTCTATACGATTGTTATTGATGAAAGAAAAGAATTTGCATGTAAAGAATTATTTCCAGAAGCAAATGAAATTCATTGTGTTTCTTTTGATAAAGCTGATTCCTATTTTCCTAAGGAGGCAAATACATGTTATGTCATTGTGACAAGAGGACATAAAGATGATTGTTTGTGTTTAAAAAAGACACTTTTTCTACAAAGTCTTTATGTAGGAATGATTGGAAGCAAGAAGAAAGTTAGACAAACTTATGATGCTTTACTAGAAGAAGGATATCAACAAGTTGAACTTGATAAAGTACATGCGCCTATTGGACTTCCAATAAAAGCGATAACCCCTGCAGAGATTGCCGTCAGTATCATGTCTGAAATTATAGCTATTAAAAATGAACATCAATATTCAAGTATAACAAATGACTTATTAGAAGTACAAGGTGATGGTGTTTTATGTATTATTATTGATAAAAAAGGATCAACACCACGTACGGTTGGTAGTATGATGTTTGTAAATGAAAAAGGCCTTGTTGGTTCTATTGGTGGGGGAAGGGAAGAATATCAAGCTATTTTAGATGCTAAGAATTGTCAAAAGGTAATGATAAAACATTATGAATTAAATAATAGCGAAAGTGCCAATTTAGGAATGATTTGTGGAGGAAGCAATGATGTGTTATTTCTTCCTATAAAGCAGCATTAGCTGTTTTTTTTATATCTATAAATCTATTTTTTTGTAGTATCTTGATGAAAAAAAAGAGTTATGCTACAATTTTCTTGTTTTTAGAAGGTTAATTTAATGTGAGGGAGAGAGAATATGGAGAAAAAAGAGTATACAAGTCCTTATGATTTTGAAGGGAAAATTCCTTTAAAACAGGCAATTATTTTAGGTTTACAACACGTTCTAGCAATGTTCGTTGGTAACTTAACACCAGTACTTATTATTACGGGGGCTTGTGCTGCAATGCATGATGCAGATGTATTTGCTGCAATTCAAGTTTCACTTTTACAAAATGCAATGCTTATTGCAGGTGTTGTTACTTTAGTACAATTATTTTCAATAGGTCCTATTGGTGGGAAAGTCCCAATTATCATGGGAACAAGTTCAGGATTTATTGGTGTTTTCCAAAGTGTTGCTCATGTAATGGGTGGTGGTGTTTTAGGATATGGTGCCATCATGGGAGCAAGTATTATTGGTGGTTTATTTGAAACGGTTTTAGGTTTTCTTTTAAAACCATTACGTCGTTTCTTTCCGTCTGTTGTTACAGGAACAGTTGTTTTATCCATTGGTTTGTCTTTAATTGGTGTTGGTGTTGCTTCTTTCGGGGGAGGAAGTAGTGCTAAAGATTATGGATCTGTAGAAAATCTTTTAATTGGTTTATTTGTTTTAGTTGTTATTTTAGCTTTTAAACATGGTACAAAAGGAATGCTAAGTAATTCGGCTGTTTTAATTGGAATTATTTGTGGTTATGTTTTATGTATGATTTTACCATTGTTTATTTCAACAACAGGTGTTGCCAGTGATGGAACAGAGTTTGTTAAATCATGGGTTTTAAATTGGGATAAGGTGGCTCAAGCAAAATGGTTTGCCTTACCAAAACTCATGCCAGTAAAACCAGTTTTTGATTTAAGAGCAATCTTACCAGTTTTAATTATGTTTATTGTTACAGCTGTTGAAACTGTTGGGGATATTTCTGGTGTTATGGAAGGTGGAATGTCAAGAGAAGCTACAGATCAAGAATTATCAGGTGGTGTGATCTGTGATGGTATTGGTTCATCCATTGCCGCTTTATTTGGTGTTTTACCTAATACATCTTTTTCACAAAATGTTGGGTTAGTAACAATGACTAAAATTGTCAATCGTTTTGCTTTGGCGTGTGGTGCGATTTTCCTAATTATTTGTGGTTTATTTCCTAAATTAGCGGCACTTGTTTCAATTATGCCTCAATCCGTATTAGGTGGAGCAGCAGTCATCATGTTTTCATCGATTGTTATGTCTGGAATTCAATTGATTACCAAAGAACCTCTTACTGCTCGTTCAATGACAATTGTTTCAGTTGCTTTAGGATTAGGTTATGGTATTGGTGCAAATAGTGCAATTTTAGTGCAACTTCCACAAGCGATTCAAATGATTTGTGGAGAATCAGGAATTGTACCTGCTGCTTTTGTAGCAATTATTTTAAATATTTTATTACCAAAAGAAAAACAATAAAGGAGGGCTTTCTTTGTTATCGATTAGAAATTATGTGCGACCTCAAACAATTGAGGAAGCTTATGAATATGCAAAAAAACCGCTGAGTGTTGTTTTAGGTGGTATGTTATGGCTTAAAATGCAAAATAGAAATGTTAATTTTGCTATTGATCTATCTGATTTACATTTAGATCAAATTGAAGAAATAGATGATGAAATACATATTGGTGCTATGGTTACTTTAAGAGAGCTTGAAACAAATGAACAATTAAACCATTTTACACAAGGAGCTATTAAAGAAAGTGTACGTCATATTGTCGGTGTTCAATTTAGAAACTTAGCGACAATTGGTGGGTCTATTTATGGAAGGTTTGGTTTTTCTGATGTTTTAACACTTTTTATGGCGCTTGATTGTGAGGTAGAACTTTATCCAACTGGGCGGGTTTCTATCAAAGAATTTGCGAATATGAAATTTACAAAAGATATTCTTACAAAAGTTATTATTAAAAAAGTACCAACAAATGTGGTTTATTTATCACAAAGAAATATTTCAACAGATTTTCCTGTTTTAACCTGTGCTGTTAGTAATATAAATCAACATTATACATGTATCATTGGAGCAAGACCGTTACATGCGGTAGCTATTAATGGAGATAGTTATTTTGAAACAGGTATTACTGAAGAAAATATTCAAAATTTTACAAAATGTGTTTTATCAGAATTAAAATTAGGAAGCAATTCAAGAGCATCTAGAGAATATCGTCAAAAGATTGCAAAAGTTTTAATAAAAAGAGCTTTTCTTCAATTGAAGGAGGATGTATATGGAAATTAAATTAACTTTAAATGGAGAAAGAATTGTACAAGATATTGAACCTGATTTATTACTTATTGATTTTGTGAGAAAAAATGGTTGCTATAGTGTTAAACGTGGTTGTGATACAAGTAACTGTGGATTATGTACGGTTTTATTAAATGATAAACCAGTGCTTTCATGCAGTATTCTTGCAATGCGTGCAAATGGTGCAAAAGTAGTTACTTTAGAAGGAATGCAAGAAGAAGCAAAACCACTTGCAACATTTATTGCTAGTCAAGGTGCTGAACAATGTGGTTTTTGTAATCCTGGATTTATGATGAATACACTTGCTTTATTAAAAGAAAATCCTCATCCAAGTGATGATGAAATTAAAGAATTTTTAGCTGGAAATTTATGTCGTTGTTCAGGTTATGAAGGACAACTTAGAGGAATAAAAAATTACCTAAACTATCTTGAAGAAAAGGGGAATGAATAATGGCTTATAAACATATTGAAAAACCGGTCATGAAAAAAGATGCGATGAATCTTTTGCTTGGTAAACCTGTTTATGTAGATGACATAACAAGTCAAGACTGTTTAGTTGTTAAAGTGTTAAGATCACCACATGCTCATGCTTTGATTGAAGAAATTGATGTTTCTAAAGCTCAAAAAATCCCAGGTATTGAAGCTGTTTATACGTATAAAGATGTCCCTCAAAGTCGTTTTACCATGGCAGGTCAAACGTCTCCAGAACCAAGTCCTTATGATCGTTTAATTTTAGATCAAAGAGTTCGTTTTGTGGGAGATGCTGTTGCTATTGTTGCTGGTATTAATGAAAAGATTGTTGATCGTGCTTTAAAAATTATTAAAGTGAAATATCAAGTTTTAACACCAGTTCTTGATTTTACGAAAGCAAAAGATAATAACATCTTAGTTCATCCTGAAGAAAATTGGAAATCTTTATGTCCAGTAGGTGCTGATAATCATAGAAATCTTGTGGCAACAGATTCTTCAAGTCAAGGTGATTTAGAAAAAGTGTTTGCTTCTTGTGATCAAGTCATTGAAAGAACCTATCATACAAGAGCAAACCAACAAGCAATGATGGAAACTTTTAGAACTTATTGTGAAATTGACCCTTATGGAAGACTTCACGTTATTTCTTCAACCCAAATTGTTTTCCATTGTCGAAGAATTCTTGCTAACGCATTAGATATTCCTCAATCGAAAATTCGTGTTGAAAAGCCAAGAATTGGAGGAGGATTTGGGGCTAAACAAACTGTTGTAGCTGAAGTTTATCCTGCTTTTGTAACATGGATGACCAAGAAACCTTCTAAAATGATTTATAGTCGAAAAGAATCACAAATTGCCTCTACACCACGTCATGAAATGCAAGTGACTGTTAAATTAGGAGCAATGAATGATGGAACAATTCGTGCAATGGACGTTTATACTCTTTCAAATAGTGGTGCTTTTGGTGAACATGGACCAACAACAGTAGGTTTATCGGGACATAAATCGATTCCACTTTATACAAATAATCTTGAAGCCTTTAAATTTTCTTATGATGTTGTTTATACCAATTGTCAAGCTGCTGGTGCTTATCGTGGCTATGGCGCTACGCAAGGACTTTTTGCGGTAGAATCGATTGTTAGTGAAATGGCAGGAATTTTAGGTATTGACCCAGTAGTTATTCGAGAAAAGAATATGGTTAGACAAGGTCAAACAATGGGGGCTTATTATAATGAGGTTGCAAAAGCATGCGCCTTAGATAAATGTATGGAGCATGCTAAAAAACTTTTTGATTGGGAAAATAAATCAAAGGTACGCGTCTTAGAAAACGGTAAAATTAGAAGTTCTGGAGTAGCCATGGCTATGCAAGGATCTGGTATTTCAGGGGTTGACGTAGGTTCTGCTACATTAAAACTTGAAGATGATGGTTATTATACACTTCATATTGGGGCAGCTGATATGGGAACAGGTTGTGACACCATTCTTGCACAAATGGCGGCCGAATGTTTAGATTGTGATGTTGATCAAATTGTTGTTTTTGGGGCAGATACGGATATTTCACCTTATGATTCAGGTTCTTATGCTTCTTCAACAACTTATGTAACAGGAAAGGCAGTAGAGCAAGCTTGTGAAAAATTAAAAAACAATTTATGTAACCTTGCTTTACAAACATTTCATTGTGAAAAAGAAGATGTTGAATTCACCTCACAAGGTGTTAAAAATTTAAAGACAAACGAACTTTTAACTTTAAAGGAGCTTGCTTTAAAAGCAATGTGTGGAAATAATATCGAAACACAGGTTACAGTTACCCATTCATCTCCATTTTCGCCACCACCTTATATGGTAGGAATGGTTGAAATTGAACTTGATAAAGAAACAGGGCAAGTTGATATTCTTGATTATGTTGCGGTTGTCGATTGCGGCACTGTTATTAATACAAATTTAGCACGTGTTCAAACAGAAGGGGGCTTAGTTCAAGGAATTGGTATGGCTCTCTATGAAGATGTTCAATATACAAAACGTGGTGCTATTACTGAAAATTCTTTTATGCAATATAAAATTCCTACACGTTTGGATATGGGAAAAATTAGAGTTGAATTTGAAAGTAGCTATGAACCAACTGGTCCATTTGGTGCAAAATCGATTGGTGAAATTGTTATTAATACACCATCTCCTGCGATCGCCAATGCCATCTATCGAGCAACTGGTAAGTATTTAAAAGATCTTCCAATGACTCCTGAAAAAATCTTAATGGCAATCGATGAATAATGAAAACATATATTATTTATTTAGCAGCAGGAAATAGTCGTCGTTTTAAAGAAGATAAGTTACATGCGCTTTTTAAAGGAAAAGAGCTTTATCTTTATGGAATTGATACTTTGAAACAATTATTAAAATATCGTAATGATCTAGAAATTATCGTTGTTTCTAATACAATTGATATACAAGAAAAATATATTCATAGTTATAAAAGCCCTTTAAGTGAAAGAGGAATTTCCTATTCTATTAAAGCTGCTTTAAACCATATCAATCAAGATGATGACTATCAAATGATGTTTATGGTTGCCGATCAACCCTATCTATCTTATCAAACACTCAATAAGATGATTGATACATTTAATCAATCATCTTATTCTATATGTTCTTTAATGTTTAAAGATAGAGTAGGAAATCCTGTGATTTTTTCTAAAGACTATTTCAATGAGTTATATTCTTTAAAAGAAGATCAAGGTGGGCGTAAGATCGTTAATAAATATCCACAAGAATGTTTCTATTTTAGAATTGAAAATGAAAAAGAACTTTATGATATTGATTATCAAAATGACTTACAAAAACTGATAAAGGAAGAAGAATATGATTGAATAGGCTAAATTAGAAGATAAAGAAGAAATCTATAATTTGATTTGTATTTTAGAAAATAAAGAAATTAATAAAGAACACTTTGATTGCGTTTTTGAAAATTCTTTAAAAAATGAAGATATTATTTATTTAGTTTATCGAGATGAAAAAATTGAAGGATTTCTAAGTTTTAAAATACATCATTATTTACATCATGACCATGATACAGGTGAAATTGTAGAACTTGTTATTTTACCAGAAAAAAGAAGTTTTAAAATTGGTAAACAACTTATCGAAAAAATTGAAGAGATTGCAAAAGATAAGCAACTCGAACAAATTGAGCTTTCTACTTCCACTTATCGTAAAGATGCGCATCGTTTTTATGAAAGACAAGGTTATGAAAAATTACATTATAATTATACGAAAGAACTAGATGACTAACCGTCACCTTTTTTTTCACATCTTTTACACATAGTCATGCTACAATAAAGTTGAAGAGGTGGTAGTAATGTATAAAGCATTAATGATAGAAGATCATAAAGAAGTAAGAGACTTTGTTAAAGAGTATTTTGATCATAAAGAAATAGAGGTTATAGAAGCTCAAAATGGTTATGAAGGATTAGCAATATTAGATGATACAATCGATATCATTTTACTTGACATTATGATGCCAGGAATTGATGGCTATGAAGTTTGTAAACAAATTAGAAGTCAATATAATACGCTCATCGTTTTTATAAGTGCTTTATCAGAAGATGAAAACCAATTAAAGGCTTATGAATATGGGGCAGATGATTATATTACTAAACCATTTAAACCTTCTTTGTTGTATGCAAAATGTTTAGCACTTTTAAAAAGAAATAAAAAGATTGAAACGAATCAACTTCAGTCAGGAAAAGTGATTTTGGATTTAGATAAACATGTTTTAGTGATTGAAGAAAATGATATTGTTTTAACAGATAAAGAATTTAAACTTCTTCGATACTTAATGAAAAATCAAGGAATTGTTTTATCAAGAGAAAAAATTTTAGATACTTTGTGGGGCTATGATTATTATGGGGATGGTCGAGCAGTAGATACATATATTAAACGTTTAAGGAAACGATTGGGAAAATATTCTTATTATATTCAAACCATTGTTAAAACAGGATATATGTGGAAAGGAGAAGAATCATGAAGAAGATAAGAAGTATTCAATTTAAAGTTTTTATTTGTTTATTTATTTCTTTTATGGTTGTATTTGGTTATATTGTAAAAACTAAATATGATCAAAGTTTTAACGAACTCCTTTATTACAGTCAAAGTAGTACTTCAGATGACTATATAAATTATTGTACAGCTATTTCTAATAAAAATGGAGAGTATAGAGAGTTTGATTTAGATAAAATAAAACAAGGGTTAAGTGAATTACCTAAAGATGATTCAACTAAAATATATCTTTTAGATACTTATGGAAGTCCAATCGAACAATACGGATATGAAAAAGATGATCATTTACTTATTGTACATGATCCTTTTGTAGAAATTAACGAGAGTGATGTAGATACAGATTATTCTGATGATTTCTATGATGCACGTTATTATATTGATTTGTCATCTTTATCAAGTGAACAACATCAGTTATTAATAGAAACAATTAAAGATGTTGAAAAAAATAAATATGATGATATTCATTTATACTTTGAAGGACAAATTGAAGAATTAAAGAACTTTAAAGATACATCACAATCAACATATAATACAAAAAATCGGTATTATAAGGTTAAACCGACTTTTATACATTATAATACAGATATCTTTGGTCAAAAAAAAGGAAATACCGTTGAAGCATTTTATGAAGCCTATGTAGAAAATGGCGAAGTACATTTAAAGAAAAGTGAAGAGGAAGCTTATGGGGATACAAGAGTTTCTACATCAAAAATAAATGAATTATCTAAAAAGGCTGTAAATGAACATTTTTCAAATGTCTATGCAGGGCTTGCTACTTTTTTAGATGATGTTTCAATTGATTCAAATTCACGTACAGCTATAAAAAAGACAAATGAAATTGCTGATGCGCTTAAAAAAGGAACATTATCGTATGCTTCTTTTACAAAGATACTAGATAATTATTCATATACTGTATTACTTCTTCCTTTAGATGAGCATCATGGTTACGTTGAAGGACAAGAACCAGCCCCCAATGCCTTAATTGCTGTTTTTTATGGTTTTAAAACACGGGGATTCCATCAATTAAGAGATGAATTAATTAAAAGTAATTTTCCATTACTTTTAGGTGGTGTCTTATTTATTGTTTTATTTTCGTATTTGATTTCTTATATGACAACAAAACGTATTAAAGAAATTGATCGTGTTGCAATGGAAATCACAAATAATAATTTTAAAGGTGTATTAGATACAAAAGGACATGATGAATTATCAAGTCTTTCAAGTCATATAAATACAATGTCTTCTAACTTGAAAAGAAATATAGACGCTTTGAATCTAGAAATAGATCAAGTGAAAAAAATGGAACAATTAAGGAAAGAATTTATTGCTCAATTTACTCATGAGATTAAAACACCTCTTGCTATTATTAATGGAAATATTGATTTATTAGAAAATGTAGATGATGAAGATAAAAAAGCTAAGTACATAGAGGTGATCAATAAAGAAATTAGTGTTATTAATGATTTAGTATTACAAATGTTAGATTTATCAAAACTTGAAGCAAAGGCGGTTACTTTAGATAAAAAAGAAATTGATTTAAGAGAGCTAACTGAAGATATTGTTGATGATTATGAACAATTATTAATGGATAAAAAATTAAAGATAGAAATACAAGGAGAAGATGTTTTAATTTTAAGTGATAGAAAACGAATAGAAATGGTTATTCAAAATTATTTATCAAATGCAATCAAACATGCATTTATTAATAGTACGATTAAAATTAAAATCAAAGAAAATGAGTTTTCTATTGAAAATAAGGGAAAACAAATTGATGAAAAACGTATGGATACTATTTGGAAATCTTTTGTAAGTGATGATCAAAAAGGTACAGGCTTGGGTCTTGCAATCGTTAGAAATATTTTAGAACTTCATGAAATGAGTTATGGAGTTCATAATTTAGAAGACGGTGTAGAGTTTTATTTTAGATGGAAAAAATAAATGAAAACCCTTTCTTTAAAAAAGAATTATAGAATCGTTAAAAAAGTATTCTTTTTTTCATAAATTAGTTCCATTTAATGAAAAAAAAGCATATAATAGGCATTGCTTAAAGGAGAGATAGTAATGAATATAATTTTAATGGGTCCACCAGGTGCTGGTAAAGGAACTCAAGCTGCTAAATTGGTGGAAAAATATGGTTTAAAACAAATTTCTACAGGAGATTTATTTAGAAAAGCAATTAAAGAAGAAACAAAATTTGGTGTTATTGCTAAATATTTTATTTCTTTTGGTTATTTAGTACCAGATGATTTTACAATTCAAATGATTCAAGAATATTTAGAAGAAAATATTAACACTGAAGAATTTAAAAATGGTTTCATCTTAGATGGTTTCCCAAGAACAATCATTCAAGCTAGAAAATTAGCTGATATTTGTTCAATGTTCAATTTTAAAATTGATGCTGTAATCAACTTAGATATTCCTGAAGATGTCTTAGTTAAACGTTTATCAGGAAGAAGAACTTGTGCTGATTGTGGAAAATCATATCATATCGTTTATAACCCACCAAAAAAAGAAGGTGTTTGTGACGTATGTGGTGGAGAATTAACACAACGTTCTGACGAAAGTGAAGAAGCAGTTCAAGTACGTATTGATACTTACAATAAACAAACAAAACCTTTAATTGATTACTACACGATGTTAGGTGAACTTACTAATGTTGATGGAAATCAATCAATGGATGAAGTTGCTGAAGAAATTTATAAAGTATTAGATGAATTAAAATAGAAGTGAAAAGCTTCTATTTTTTTCATTTTATGAAAGAAACGTACTTGTCTATACCTCTATGCTATAATGAATGTGTCAAAAATGGAGGATATAAAAATGAGTAAAAAACCTGTAAAAATTGTAACAATTGGTGGAGGAAGTAGTTATACACCAGAGTTAATGGAAGGATTTATTAAAAGATATGATGAACTTCCAATCAAGGAAATTTGGCTTGTCGATATTGAAGATGGGAAAGAAAAATTAGAAATCGTTGGTAAAATGGCACAACGTATGTGGGATGCTTCTCCTTATGATGTTAAAGTTCATCTAACATTAGATCGTCGAGAAGCATTAAAAGATGCAGATTTCGTTACAACTCAATTTAGAGTTGGTTTGTTAAATGCTCGTATTAAAGACGAAAGAATTCCATTTAGCTATGGTATGTTAGGTCAAGAAACAAATGGTGCTGGAGGTATGTTTAAAGCTTTAAGAACAATTCCAGTTATTTTATCAATCGTTGAAGATATGAAAGAATTATGCCCAGATGCTTGGCTTGTTAACTTTACAAATCCATCAGGAATGGTAACTGAAGCGGTTATGAGATTTGGTAAATGGGATAAAGTCATTGGTTTATGTAATGTTCCTGTTGGGGCAATGCTTGATGAACCAAAAACAATTGGTAAAACATTAGATCAATTAACTTATAAATTTGCTGGATTAAACCATTTCCATTGGCATAAAGTATATGATGAAAATGGTAAAGAAGTGACTAAAGATATCATTGAAGCAATGTATGAAGGAAAAGATATGGGAATTCCTGCAAACATTCATGATATTCCATTCTTTAAAGAACAATTACTTCAAATGAATATGATTCCATGTGGATATCATAGATATTATTATCGTGAAGAAGAAATGTTGGCTCATGGTTTAGAAGAATATAATGATCCTAAGGTAGGAACTCGTGGACAACAAGTACAACAAACAGAACATGAATTATTTGAATTATATAAAAATCCAGATTTAGATCATAAACCAGAACAATTAGCAAAACGTGGAGGAGCACATTATTCAGATGCGGCTTGTGAAACAATTGCTTCTATTTATGGAAATAAATTATCACATATCGTTGTAACAACTAAAAATAATGGATCTGTACCAGATTTACCAGCTGACTGTGCAGTAGAAGTTTCAGCATATATTGGTTCAACAGGAGCAAGAGCTATTGCCTTTGGACCATTACAACCAGCTCAAAGAGGATGGTTACAATGCATGAAAAACATGGAATTATGTGTTGAAGAGGCAGCTGTAACAGGAGATTATGGATTATTAATGCAAGCATTCATTTTAAATCCACAAACAGTATCAGGACAAAAAATGGTCAATGTTTTAAATGAATTATTGATTGCTCATGAAAAATACTTACCACAATTTGCAGATAAGATTGCCAAGTTAAAAGCAGCAGGTGTTACCATCAAAGATGATGTTGCACGTGAATTAACTGAAAAAGGTTTATAAAAAAGGCGGAAGCCTTTTTTATTTTATGGTATACTTTTACAGGTGATTATTATGGAAGAATTTTCAAGAACAGAATTATTAATAAAAAAAGAAGGAATAGAGGCCTTACAAAACAGTACCGTTGCTATTTTTGGTGTTGGTGGTGTGGGTGGTTTTGTCGTTGAAGCACTGGCTCGAGCTGGTGTAGGGACACTTCATATCATTGATCATGATACGGTTTCTATTTCGAATCTTAACCGTCAAATTATTGCGACACATCAAACAATAGATCAAAAAAAAGTAGAAGTTATGAAAGAACGTATTTTATCTATTAATCCACATTGTCATGTTTTAACATATGATGATTTCTTTTTACCTGAAACAGTTGATCATTTTCCCTTTGATGAGTTTGATTATATTGTAGATGCTGTTGATACAGTAACAGCTAAAATTAAATTGGTAGAAATAGCACAAGAAAAAAAGATTAAAATTATTTCATCGATGGGGACAGGTAATAAGTTAGATCCAACAAAGTTGGAGGTAACTGATATTTATAAAACATCTATTTGTCCACTTGCTAGAGTTATGAGAAGGGAACTTAAGAAAAGAAAAATACCTGCTTTAAAAGTTGTTTATTCTACAGAAAAGCCCATTGAAACAGATGCACCTGTAGATCCTGAGACACATAAAAAAACACCTGGTAGTATTTCTTTTGTACCAAGTTGTGCAGGTTTGATCATTGCAAGTGTTGTTGTAAGAGACTTACTACATATAAAGTAGAAAGAAGGTGAAATTCATGAAAAAAGTAACTTTTGCGATTTTAGCACATGTTGATGCTGGAAAAACAACATTATCTGAAGCAATGCTTTTTCATGCAGGTGTTATTAAAAAAATGGGAAGAGTTGATAAAGAAGATTCTTTTTTAGATTATGATATACAAGAAAGAAAAAGAGGTATTACTATTTTTTCAAAAGAGATCTCATTTATGTATCGAGAAAGTCAAATGACTTTTTTAGATACACCTGGGCATAATGATTTTAGTTGTGAAATGGAAAGAACGTTACAAGTGTTAGATTATGCTATTCTTGTTATTTCGGCTAAGGATGGTATACAAGCGCACACAAAAACAATTTGGAAATTATTGCAAACTTATCAAATTCCTACTTTTATTTTTGTTAATAAGATGGATAGTACGTACTCAACCAAAGAGCAATTATTACAAAATATTCAAAAAGAATTAAATGAAAATTGTTTTGCAATTGATGAAAACTTTTATGAAAACATTTCTTTATTAAATGATGAATTATTAGAAAAGTATCTTAATCAACAAATGAAACAAGAAGATATTCAAAAAGTTATTTCTTTAAGACAAATGTTTCCTGTATTCTTTGGTTCAGCGTTAAAAGATGAAGGTGTAGAAGAATTTATGGAAGCTTTAGATTTATATACTTGTCAAAAAGAAGCTTTAGATATTTTAAGTGGGATTGTTTTTAAAAAGACATTTCATAAACAAAAACATTTAACGCATTTAAAAGTAACAGGTGGGACTTTGCATGTTAAAGATGTTATTAGTGAAAGTAAAGTAGATGAATTAAGAATTTATACAGGACAAGGCTATCAAAGTGTTCAGAGTGCTTCAACAGGTGATATAGTAGCTTGTTTGGGGTTAGATGAGTTACCTATTGGTTTTACATTTGGAAACCAAAAACAGACACAACAAAATATTTTAAAGCCTTTTATGTCTTATCAAATTTTACTTCCTGATGATATTGAAAAAAGTAAAGCTATTGAACAAATACTAAGTATTGGTAAAGAAGATCCAAGTTTACAATTTGAATATAATCAACAATTAGGAATTCTTTCAGTTAAAATTATGGGAGAAATTCAATTAGATACTTTACAAAATCTTATTTTGGAACGTTATGGATTTTTAATTCATTATGATGAAGGAAGAATTACTTATTTAGAAACGATTTTGGATAAAGTTGAAGGAGTAGGTCATTTTGAACCCTTACGTCACTATGCTGAAGTGCATATCTTATTAGAACCTTTAGAAAGGGGCAAAGGACTTGTGTTTGAAAATCAATGTCAAAGAAATACTTTACCGCTTAATTTTCAAAATCTTGTTTTAACACATATGCAAGAAATTCAACATCTTGGTGTTCTTACAGGATCGCCTATTACAGATATGAAATTGACTCTTGTTACAGGAAAATCCCATTTAAAACATACTGAAGGCGGAGATTTTAGAGAAGCAACCTATCGAGCAATTCGACAAGGCTTAAAAAAGGCAAAATCTCTTTTATTAGAACCTTATTATGAATTTGAGATGATTGTAGAAAATCATATTTCAAGTAAGATTATTTATGATTTAGATACATTTCATAGCGATTATCAAATAAGTTATGAACAGGATTTAACAATCATTAAAGGAAAAGCACCTGTTCGTTATTTAATGACTTATCAAAAGGATTTTCTTTCGCTTACAAAAGGTAATGGGAAGCTGTTCTATCAAATGGCTGGTTACTTTGAGTGTCATGATCAAGAAAAAATTATTCAAGAAATTGGCTATAATAGTGAAGAAGATGCTTTATTTCCTACAGGTTCTATCTTTTGTAAACAGGGTGCAGGATTTTATGTCCCTTATGATGAAGTAGAAAATTATATGCATTTACCTTATGTATATCAAAAAAATAAACCACGTCCAGTTACAAAAAATTATAAAGTCGATGATAAAGAGTTAGAGGAAATATTTATTAGAACATATGGACCAATTAAAAGACGACTTTCTAAAGAAATGAATCGTAAAATAGAAAAACAGGTTGAAGAAAAAAAGACAATTTTACCAGAATGTTTATTAGTAGATGGATATAATATTATTTTTTCATGGGATGAATTAAATGAACTTGCTAAAACAAATTTAGACCATGCTAGACATCGTTTAATAGATATTTTGAATAATTATCAAGGTTATCGAAAATGTTTGCTGATTGTTGTTTTTGATGCTTATAAAATTAAAAAGAATATTGGCTCAATTGAAAAAAATGATAATATTTATGTTGTTTATACAAAAGAAGCGCAAACTGCAGATAACTACATAGAGAAAGTAACACATGATTTATCACAAAAATATCGTGTTTATGTAGCTACTTCAGATGCTTTAGAACAAATTATTGTTTCTTCTAGAGGGGCTATGCGTATTTCTGCAAGAGAATTCGAATTATTGGTTAAAGAAACACATCTTCATGAAATTGAAGAATTTCAAAGAAAAAATAAACAAATGAAAAATTATTTATTAGAGGATTTAAAAAAGAATTAGCAGTCAAATGACTGCTAATTTTGTATATCATGATGTACATAGTAACTTTCATCATCAATGCCTAAAAATTGATAACCTTTTTCTTTATAATATTGGATGATAGAAGGAAGAGCAGCTACAGTTGTATCTTTAGCATCTGTATCATGTGCTAAAAGGACAATATTTTGATGTGTTTCACTTGTAGCTTGTTTAATGATTGTTGCAGTTGAGATATGATTGCCACTTGCATCTGTTGTATCACCATTCCAGTCATAATATTGATAACCTTGTTTAATGACTTCACGTGTTAATTGAGACATGATACCATGACAATAGTTTTTAGAAATACGATTAGAACTTCCTCCTGGAAAACGAATATAGTGGACTTGAATACCAATAAGTTGTTTAACCATTTGTTTTATTTTTTTAAGGTCCTTGAAATAAGCATCCTTAGAGGAATAAATATCTTGATATTCATGCAAATAACTATGCAAACCAATAGTATGTCCTTGCTTATAAGCTTCAATAATATATTGATTATATTCTTGATGACATCCTGTAACAAAAAAAGTTGCTTTAGCGTTGTATTTTTTTAATATTTTTAAAATGCGATCAGTATTTTGACTGGGACCATCATCAAACGTAAGATACACTATTTTTTTATTAGATTCTATATGTGTGCCAATTTCTATTTTTTTAACGACAGTTACTTTTCTTTTGAAAGTCGTTTGGTTATTGGAAAGATCATTTGCTTTATAATAAATTGTATAGTTTCCAATTTGATTGGGATTAAAATCATTGGTATCAATTGTTAAATTGTATTGATTAGAATTATCCTTAATAATAATTCCTTTTTTTAAATCGTAAGATTTCCCTTTTTCAATTTTTAAAGATTCAGATTCTTTAATAGTTGGTTTTTTTGTATCAATCACTTCTATTTTCAAATGATATGTTTTTCCTTTAAAAAAATAAGTCACTGTATAATGTCCTAAAGTTTGATTGTTTAAATCATTTGCATTATAAGTGACGTCATTAATAGAACCATTTTTAACTTTTTTAATATATTTTTTATAATAAAATGGACTATTGATTTCAATTGTTGGATGATCAATAAATATAATCTTTCTTTGAAAATAAAAGTAACCCAGTATACTCATTATTCCTATTAAACAACATAATAAAAGATGTCTTTTCATGGTTTCCCCTCATATCAAAGATATGTAAATAATTATAAATGTTGAACTAAAATTTTTGAAATTTCTTCAAAAATAATTTGATCTTCTTTAGAAAATCTACTAAATGATGTAGAATCTAAATCTAATACACCATATAATTGATTTCCTTTTATAAGTGGAATTACAATTTCACTGTTGCTTTCACTATCGCAGGCAATATGTCCTGCAAATTGATGAACATCTTCTACAATAACAGTTTTTCGAGTAGATGCTGCTTTACCACAAACTCCTTTATCTAGAGGAATGTTAGTACAAGCAATTTTACCTTGGAATGGTCCTAAAATAAGTTCATTGTTTTTAAATAAATAAAATCCAGCCCAAGAGATATCTTGAAAATTTTGCATAATAAAAGCAGATGTATTGGCTAGAATTGAAATTTCTTCATTGTTACATTCAATTAAACCAATGTATTGTTTTAATAATAAGTCATTCATATTTTTACCTCACTTTATGGTATAGTATAAAATAAAGAAAGGAGTAAGGTCAAGGTGTTTGATATTTTAAAAGCAAAAGAGAGTTTTATGAATTATGTGCGTCAATTTGATTTAACGAATGATAAAATTCATTTAAAACTTGTTCATACATTGGAAGTCGTACATACAACTGAATATTTATGTCACCATGAAAATATTACAGGTGTTGAAAGAGACTTAGCCTATTTAATTGCTTTATTGCATGATATAGGACGTTTTGAACAAATAAAACGTTTTAATAGCTTTGATGATCGAAATATTGATCATGCTAAATTAGGGGTGCAGGTTTTATTTAAAGAGGGGATGATTAGAAATTTTATTGATGATGATCAATATGATGAAATTATCGAAAAGGCGATTGCTTATCATTCTTTATACAAAATACCAAATAATTTAGAACCCTCTTTATTAAAACAAGTTCTACTTATTAGGGATAGTGATAAATTAGATAATTTTCGAGTAAAAAATATAGAATCAATACAAACTTTGTTTAGTATTTCAGATGCTGACTTTTATAGTCAAAGAGTTTCTCAAAATATTTTGAAAGATATTGAAAATCATACTTTGATTTTAAAAGAAAATAGGCACAATGAAGTAGATATGTGGGTTTCTTATATGGCTTTCGTATTTGACTTAAATTTTAAATCAAGTTATTTGTTTATCAGAGAAAATGATTATATACATAGGAATATGGAACGTTTACATTTTACAGGAGATTTAAAAGAAGATATGTTATTTGTTGAAAAAACATGTCAAAGTTATATTGAAGAAAAATGTAAGTAAATAAAAAGGACGTTTGTCCTTTTTATTTGTGTTTATTTCGTTTTCTTTGTAAGAATAAATAAGTATAATCAAATAATTCAAAATTCAATAAATAAATGACTTTTGAAAAAGTAACTAAAAACATTAAAGTAATGGCACCAATATAATCAATATTTCCTAATCCTAAAAATTGATGACCAACAATTAAAGAAATATACAAAACAATTTGCATTATATAGATTACAAAAATACGATAATGACTTAAGGGTGAATAAATATGTCTTAAACCATTATAATAACACCAACTTGTAAGTAAAACACAAATTGTTGAAAGCATTTCTTTTTCTAAACCTAAGACACGACCACCATTAACGATAATTGTTGAGCAAATAGCAATCATAAAGGCAAAAGGGAAGGCGTTTTTAAAGACTGTTTTTAAAAAATCACCAGACACTCTTTTGAAATTTGGTTCATAGGTCAAAAAGAAAGTCGGGATGCCTACACAACAAGCAGAAATGACAGTTAGTTGGATAGGTTTAAATGGATAACCATGTCCAAATAAGATCATTCCAATTGATAAAACAACTGAAAAGATTGTTTTAATTAAATACATTGATGCAGAAGCAGTAATATTATTAATGACACGTCTTCCTTCATTAACGATATGTGGCATGGCATTAAAGTTATTTTTTAATAAAACAATATGTGAAGCGCTTTTAGCTGCATCACTTCCTGAGGCCATAGCAATTGAACAATCTGCTGCTTTTAAAGCTAATACATCATTAACACCATCACCTGTCATTGCAACCGTATGGTTATTTTCTTGAAGAGTATTGACCATCAATTGTTTTTGTTTTGGAGAAACACGTCCAAAAATAGTATATTTTTCAATGGCCTCTTTTATTTGTTCATCCGATAAAGAAGAAACATCTATGTAATGTTCATAATTTAAAAGATGACAACGTCTAGCAATTGCTGAAACAGTAACAGGATCATCTCCAGAAATAATTTTAATATCAACATCTTGTCTTTTAAAATAATCTAATGTTGTTTTAGCGTCTTGACGAATAACATCAGATAAAATTAAAATTCCAATACATTTTAAATCTTTTATTAAAGTATTATCATTAATAGTTATTGGAGTATATCCAATACACAAAACACGAAAACCTTGAGAGGTATAAGTTTTAATTTTCTTTTCAATCTTAGAATCTAGATTTTTAAAAATAAATTGACTTGCTCCTAAATAAACGGTTCCAAATTCATTAAAAGAAACAGCACTATATTTTCTTTGCGATGAAAAAGGAATAACAAAGAAAGGCTGATAATTTTTTTCTTTAGAGAAGTATTGATGAAGTGCTATAGATGTCATATTACCATCTTCTAAGCAATAATTCATATTTTTGATAATTTGATCAATATTAAAATGATCATCAAAACAAATAACATCATCAACTTTAAGCTTACCTTCAGTAAGCGTTCCTGTTTTATCTAAACAAATAGTATCCACACGAGCAAGAGTTTCAATGCAAAATAGATTTTGGACAAGAGTATTTTTTTTAGCAAGTCTTAGAACACTTAAAGATAGGGCGATTGTTGTAAGTAATACAAGTCCAGATGGAATCATTCCTAAAACAGCAGCTACAACTGAAACAACTGCATCACTAAATGGATAATGACCAATAAAATATTCTTTAAAAAAGAGTAAAATTGATAAAGGAATGATAATAATTGAGATAATTTTTAAAATTTGGTCAATCGATTTTGATAGCTCTGATTTTTTGCTTTCAAATTCTTTTGCTTGAGCGGTAAGCTTATGAATATAACTTTCTTTTCCTACATGAATTACTTTACAAATTGCACGTCCTGATGTAACAAAACTTCCTGAAAGAAGTGAATCACCATTGACTTTTAAAATAGCATCGCTTTCACCTGTAAGAAGTGATTCATTTGCTTCTATATGACCTTCTAAAAGTTCACAATCAACAGGTATTTGCATTCCTGTATTTAAAATGATGAGATCATCTTGAACAATTTCATCAACATTGATTTTAGATAATTGATTATCTCTTAAAACATCAATTTGTTGTTTTGTTAAAATACTTAACTGATCTAATGTCCTTTTTGCTTTTATTTCTTGATAACTTCCTGTTAAAGTATTAAAAAAGATAACAGAGATAAAAAGGGTATTACGATAAGATCCAACAAAAACAAGACATGCAAATAGTAGAATATTAATTAAATTGAAAAATGTAAAAATATTATTAAAAATAATTTCTTTATATGTTTTTGTTGTTTTACTTTCCACAAAATGAGTTTTCCCAAGTTGTTGCCTTTTTAAAACGTCTTCTTGAGATAGACCTGAGAATTCTCTATCAAATATTTTCATAACTATCACCTTGTATTCTATTTTAGAATACTTTTTGTCATTTGACAATCTTTAACAAAATAAGACAAGTAAATAATTGTATACAATTATACAAATTTGTGATATGATATTTCTAACACTATGATAAGGGGGCTTAAATATGAGTGAATTTATTGATTATGTATTTCAAAGAAGTACATCATTAAATAAAATTGACAATTCTTTATATTCTAAATACAACGTAAAAAATGGTTTAAGAAATGAAGATGGAACAGGTGTTCTTGTTGGACTTACAAGAATATCAGATGTTGTGGGATATAAAAAAGAAAATGGTAAAAAGATTGATACAGAAGGGGAACTTTATTATAGGGGTGTTAAAGTTTCTGATTTTATAAAGGGACATGATCCAAAAAATCGTTTTCTTTTTGAAGAAGCTTGTTTTTTAATTCTTTTTGGATATTTACCTAATAAAGATGAATTAGATGCGTTTAAAAAAGAATTAGCTTCAAGATATGATTTACCTTTGAATTATTTACAAGCACGTATACTAGGATTTCCAATGCAAAATATGATGAATAAACTTCAACAAGAAGTTTTAATGCTTTACACGTATGATGAAACACCTGATGATATTTCACCAGAAGCAACATTAAATAAGGGGTTAGATTTAATCGCTAAGATTCCAGAAATTGTTTGTTATGCTTATCGTTGTAAAGTACATTATTTTGATAGTGATAGTTTATTTATTCATCCTGTAAATACTGATTATTCGATTGCTGAAAATATTTTACAAATGTTAAGAATAAATCGTTCATTTACTAAAACAGAAGCCAGTGTTCTAGATATGTGTTTAGTATTACATGCTGATCATGGGGGAGGGAACAACTCTACATTTACAAATGTGGTAATGTCATCTACGGGAACTGATATCTATTCATGTTTTGCAGGAGCGATTGGTTCTTTGAAGGGTCCTAAACATGGTGGGGCTAATCTAGCGGTAGCCAAACAAATGGAACTTGTTATTGATACTGTTGGTTTAAATGCAAGTGATGAACAGATTAGACAAATTGTAAATGATATTTTAGATAAAAAATTTAATGATCAATCTGGTTTGATTTATGGTATAGGGCATGCTGTTTATACATTGAGTGATCCTCGTTGTCAAATTCTTTCTAAACAATGTAAGCAGCTAGCTATTGAAAAAGATAGATTAAAAGAATATAACTTATATCATCGTTTTGAAGAAATTGCGGTTGCTGAAATTGAAAAGAGAAAAGGTATTCATGTATGTGCTAATATTGATTTCTATAGCGGGCTCGTTTATGATATGCTAGGAATTCCTAAAGATCTTTATACCTTGATGTTTGTTATTGGACGTTCTGTTGGATGGGTTGCACATAATATTGAAAATAAACTTTATTCAGGAAGAATTATTCGTCCAGCAGGTAAATATGTTGGGGAAAAGAAAGAATATATTAAAATGGAAAATCGTTAAAGCATTGTTAAATCAATGCTTTTTTTATAAAAGAAAAGAGTTGCCAAGATGACAACTCTTATATATTTTATTATTCTTCGATAACTTTGATCCAACCTTCAGGTGCTTCAATTGTACCCATTTGAATACCTGTTAAAGTTTCATAAAGTTTTTTAAGAACAGGTCCGATTTCATCCATTCCACTTGGGAAACAAATTTCTTTACCATGATCATTGATTTTGCCTACTGGTGAGATAACAGCAGCAGTACCGCAAAGACCACATTCAGCGAAATCTTTTACTTCATCAAAATAAACTTCTCTTTCTTCAACTTCTAATCCTAAGTATTCTTTAGCAACATACATTAAAGAACGGCGAGTGATAGAAGGTAAGATACTGTTTGATTTTGGAGTAACGATTTTATTATCTTTTGTTACGAAAATAAAGTTTGCTCCACCAGTTTCTTCTACTTTAGTTCTAGTAGCTGCATCTAAGTACATGTTTTCATCAAATCCTTGATTATGTGCATCAACGATTGCATGTAAACTCATTGCGTAGTTTAAACCAGCTTTGATATGTCCTGTACCGTGAGGTGCAGCACGATCGAAGTCTGATACACGAATTGTAATAGGTTTAACTCCTCCTTTGAAGTAAGGCCCTACAGGAGTTACGAATACTCTAAATTGATATTCGTTAGCTGGTTTAACACCAATAACTGGATTACTACCGAACATATATGGACGAATATATAAAGTAGCTCCTGAACCATAAGGTGGTACATAATCAATATTAGCTTTAACAACTTTTTCAATGGCTTCTACCCATTTATCTTCAGGGTAAACAGGCATTTCTAATCGTTTGCAAGAGTCAGCCATACGACTTGCATTTAAATCAGGTCTAAAGCAAACAACTTTCCCATCTTTTGTTCTATAAGCTTTTAACCCTTCAAAACATGTTTGTGCATATTGTAAAACACCTGCACATTCGCTAATAACAACTTTGTCATCAGCAGTAAGCACGCCTTCATCCCAAGCTCCATCTTTATAATTTGATACGAATCTTGCTTCTGTTGGCATATATCCAAAACCGATATTTGACCAATCAATATCTTTTTTTGACATTTTTAATACTTCCTTTCCTATATATATCTTTAGGCAAATTCTACGCCTCATTAGATGAAGTGTCAATAATAATTTATAACTTATTTTAATAAGAAATTATTAATTGTATTTTATTTATTAATAATATTGAATTGCAAATTTTCTAAAATTGAAATTGCTTTTGCCTGCATTGTTAAATCATTACTAGAAATACCTTTTACATCAATAAAGATAGGTGTTTCAGGTAGAGCGCTTTTAACAATTACAGCATTAGATAAAACACAAATATTAGAAACAACACCTACTAGAGTAATATTTTGGTAGTTTTTATCCTTTAAGTAATTTCCTAATTCAAGAGAACCAAAAGTTGTTTTTTCAATACAAATATCATATTCTTTTTTAGCAGTATTTACCTTGCCATATAGTTTCCAACCATCACTATTTTTAATGCAATGTTCAATTGGCAAATTCTTTCCTTCTTGAGTTTCTAAATAATTATTTTGATGTGTATCGAAAGTAAAAATAACATCATCTTTATTTTGATGATATTGATCAATTAAAGAAGAAAGATACTCATCCAAATATTCAGCTTCTTTAAATCCCAAACTACCATTTACAAAATCTTTTTGATAGTCTACTACAATCAGTAATTTTTTCATAAAATTTCTCCAATCATTTTTATTTAATATTATCATATATATTGACTTTGTAAATAAATATCATATAATATTCATATGAACATATATTCATATGAAAGGAGAAAAAATGGATAAAATCGTTAATAATGAAATTGTTGAACAAGTAAAGAAAGCAATGCCCGAGGAAGAATCTTTATATGATGTTGCTGAATTATTCAAAGTGTTTGGTGATTCAACAAGAATACGCATTATTTGTGCTTTATTTGATCATGAGATGTGTGTTTATGATTTAGCTGCTTGTTTAGATATGACTCAGTCAGCTATTTCTCATCAACTTAGAATTTTAAAAGCCAATAAATTAGTTAAAAATAGAAGAGATGGTAAAATGATGTACTATTCGTTAGATGATGAGCATGTAAAACTAATTTTTGAGGCTGGTTATAGTCATATCATGGAGGATAAATAATATGAAATATAAATATAAGGTTAATGGCCTTGATTGTGCTAATTGCACACAAAAATTAGAAGATGCTTTAAATAAAAAAGAAGAGATTAATGATTGTGTAATTTCTTTTGCAACAGGTATGATGACTTTTGAAAGTAATCAAGAAATTAATGATAATGAACTTCTTTCTTTTATACAATCCATTGAAGACGAAGTAACAATAGATAACCTCTCTACAAACAAAACACATCATTACGATGAATGTAGTTGTGGACACCATCATGAACATAAACATCATCACCATGATGAATGTGGATGTGGGCACCATCATGAACATGAACATCATCACGATGAATGCGGTTGTGGACATCATCATGAACATGAACATCATCACGATGAATGTGGATGCGGACACCATCATGAACATGTGGAAGATCATCGTGAATTGGCTAATTCAATCAAATTTAATATAGTTGGTTTGGATTGTGCAAACTGTGCAAGTAAAGTAGAAGCTGAGATAAAAAAACAATCTTACATTGAAGATGCGGTTGTTAATTTTTCTACTCAAAAGTTAATGGTTAAAGTAAAAAACGATGATTCTTTAATGGAAAAGTTACAAGCTGTTGTTGACTCTGTTGAAGAAGGAGTTGTTTTATCAAAGGAAGATAATCAAAAAATATATAGTAAACCAAAATTATTTGATTTAAAAGAAAATATGGAATTGGTTGAAGGTGTTATTATTTTTATAGGGGCACATTTCTTTGCAGGTGGTTTTGCTACTTTCTTATATTTGTTTGCTTATTTATTAATTGGTTATAAAGTCATTTTAAAAGCAATTAAAAATATTGGTAGAAAAGACTTTTTGGATGAAAATTTCTTAATGTGTTTAGCAACTTTTGGAGCGATTGCTTTAGGTGATTACAGTGAAGCAATTGCAGTTATGCTATTTTATGCTATTGGTGAAATTTTCCAAGGATATGCTGTTAATAAGACAAGATCATCTATTTCTTCTTTAATGGATATTAAAAGTGAGTATGCTACAATTGTAAAAGATGATCAAATGATTCAAGTAACTCCTGAAGAAGTACAAGTAGGAGATACAATTGTTGTTAAAGTTGGAGAAAAAGTACCGTTGGATGGTAAAGTTATTAAAGGAAACAGTATGTTAGATACCGCAAGTTTAACAGGTGAATCAGTTCCTAGAAGTGTTGAAGTAGGAGATGAGGTTTTATCAGGAGTTGTCAATTTAAATGATGTTATTTATATTGAAGTAACAAAACCTTATGCGGATAGTACAGTAAGTCGTATTATTGATCTTGTTGAAAATTCTGCAAGTAAAAAAGCTAAAATTGAAAAATTTATTACCCGTTTTGCAAAAGTTTATACACCAACTGTTGTGGGACTTGCTGTTTTATTATTAATTGTTCCGATGATTATTTTACCAAATCAAAATTTCTATGATTGGCTTTATCGTGCATGTACATTCTTAGTTGTTTCTTGTCCATGTGCACTTGTTATTTCAGTACCTTTAGGTTTATATGCTGGTATTGGTAAAGCGAGTGCTTTAGGTGTTTTAGTTAAGGGTGGAAACTATTTAGAATTATTAAAAGATATTGATACTGTTGTTTTTGATAAAACAGGAACACTTACTAAAGGTGAATTTGAAGTTGTTGAAATTTCAGATGATTATTTATTAGAAATTGGTGCATATGGTGAATATATGTCAAATCATCCAATTGCTAGAAGTATTGTTAAAGCTTATAATAAAGGAATCGATAGTACAAGAATAGAAGATTTTAAAGAAATCGCTGGAAAAGGTCTTTCTGTTGTTATTGATCAAAAACAATATGAATTAGGAAATGAAAAATATTTTCATGAATTAGGTATTGAAGTGAGTCAACCTCAATCTATTGGAACAATTGTTCATATAGCATGTCAAAAACAATATTTAGGACATATCGTTGTTGCAGATGTTATTAAAGAATCTACAATGCCAGGTATTCAAGACTTAAAGAAGGCACATGTTTCAAATACGGTTATGCTTACAGGAGATCATTCAACTGTTGCTCGTGATATTGCTTCTAAAATAGGAATTGATCAAGTATATAGTGATTTATTACCACAAGATAAAGTTACACAATTAGAAAAATTAATGGGTAATGATCATGTTGTAGCTTTTGTTGGTGATGGTATTAATGATGCGCCTGTTCTTGCTAGAAGTGATATTGGTATTGCGATGGGTGGCGTTGGTAGTGATGTAGCTATTGAAGCTGCAGATGTTGTTTTAATGAGTGACGATATTACATCAATTGCTAAAGCCATTCAAGTTTCTCATTATACAAACTTTATTTTAAAAGAAAATGTTACTTTTACGTTATTAATTAAAATTGGAGTTTTAGTTCTTACTTTGTTTGGACTTACAAATATGTGGATGGGTGTTTTTGCTGATGTAGGTGTTACTTTAATTGCTATTTGTAACTCAATGAGAATTTTGTATAAGAAGTCATAATTTTGACTTCTTTTTTTTATTTTGTCCATACTTAAAAGGGTGATTAAAATGAATTTGCTTGAATATTTTGTTTTGCCCTTAATTTCTTTGATTGTTTTGTTTTTACTAACGAAATTAATGGGCTATAGGCAAGTAACAGAGTTATCTTTATATGATTATATAATTGGAATTACAATTGGTTCTATTGCTGCTGAAATGGTTATGGGAAGTTTTAATGATATTTTAAAGCCGTTGATTGGAATGATTGTTTATGGTGTTTTTACTTGGGGTGTTTCTGTTTTAACAAAAAGGTATTTAAATTTTCGCTTTTTTGTTGAAGGGAAACCTGTTGTTTTATTTGAAAATGATAAGATATATTTAAAAAGTTTGGATAAAGCAAAAATTGATTTGAATGAATTGTTGATGAATTGTAGAATGAATGGTTATTTTGAGCTTAACGAGTTAGATAAAATTATTTTAGAAACAAATGGGAAATTTACTTTTTATCCTAAGACATTGTCAAGGCCTTTAAAATTAGGTGATCTACATCAAGAAGTTCAAAAAGAATTTATACCAACAATTCTTATTTTACAAGGAACAATTATTTATGAAAATTTAGAATTGATTCATCATAATCAAAAGTGGTTAGAACAAATTATGAAAGTTCATGGAATTAATCTTCAAGAAATTGTTATTTTGTATGTAGATAGACAACAAACAATACATTTTTATTTAAAAAACGAATTAAAAAGGGATTTTATTTAATCCCTTTTTTGCATATCATATATAATTTTTAAACCTTTGAATGTAAGATCTTTATCATAGGAATCAATCAAATTTGTTTCTTGATAGATCATTCTACCTAGACCACCTGTAGAAACGACTTTTAATGGTTCAGGATATTGGCTTTTAATTTCTTCAATCAGTTTCTCTGTTAAACCAATATAACCATAAACAACCCCTGATTGCATACCTTCAACAGTATTTTTACCAATAATATGTTGTGGTTTTTTTATTGCTACTTCAGGTAGTTGAGCAGCACGATTAGATAACATTTCAGCAGAAATACCAATACCAGGAGCAATTGCGCCACCCATAAATTCACCTTTTGAAGAAATAACATCGAATGTCGTAGCAGTGCCAAAATCAATTACTAAACAAGCACAATGGTGACTATAGTAGGCACCAACAGCATCAACAATACGATCACTTCCTAAAGATTTAGGATTATCATATTTTACAGAAATGCCTGTTTTAATTCCTGGACCAACAATAATAGGTTCTTTGTGGAAATATTTACGAATGGAATTTGTAAAAGAATACATGATTTTAGGAACGACACTAGAAATAATAACATCTTTTATATCTTCAACGGTTACATTATAGGCGCTTAAAAAAGCAAGAATCATAAAACCATATTCGTCTGATGTCCTTTGCAGTTTAGTCGTTAAACGATAATTGCCAATAAGCTGATCATCTTTAAAAAGTCCCATTGTAATATTTGTGTTTCCCATATCTACAACTACTAGCATCTTTATTCTCCTTTAACTTTCATTAATTTTTCTAAAATAATATGTGCTAGATCTTCTTTGCTCATTAAATCTAAATAATCAACAAAGTTTTTTGTAATTAAAGCAACTTTATTTGTATCAGTTTTAAACCCAGCACCATCTTCAAATAAATCATTAACAACTAATAAATCACAATTCTTCTTAAAAAACTTATTTTGAGCATTTTCAATAACATTTTCTGTTTCCATAGCAAACCCACAAATAGTTTGTTTTGTTTTATGTTTTCCAATATAAGATAAAATATCTTCGTTTTTTCCTAATTTTAAATAAAATTCGTCAGCTTTTTTCTTTATTTTTTGATTGCTATATTCTAAAGGACGATAGTCACCAACAGCAGCAGACATGATAACATAATCTTGAAAATCAAAATAACTTAATACTTGTTTAAACATACCTTGTGCACTTTGAATTTTGATTACATCTACTTCGTAAGGAGCTCTTTGAGATGATGGCCCACTAATCAATGTGACATGAGCTCCTAATTGACGAGCAACTTTTGCTAGTGCATAGCCCATTTTTCCACTTGAATGATTTGAAATAAATCTCACTGGATCAAGTGGCTCTTGAGTAGGACCAGCGGTAATAAGAACATGCTTTCCAGCTAATGGATGAGGAGATGTCGCATATTCAATAGCATCAAGTAAATCTTCAATATCACTTAAATGTCCTCTTCCTTGATAACCACATGCGAGTTCACCAATTTCAGGTTCCACAATCTTAATATGATAAGATTTACAAATATCAAGATTTTTTTGAGTTGCAGTATTTTCATACATGTGTACATTCATTGCAGGAGCAATGATTTTTGGACATGTTGCTGCTAAAAAGGCGGAAGATAAAACATCGTCTGCTAAACCATGAGCAACTTTGGCAATAATATTTGCAGTTGCTGGAACAATAATAAAACAATCAGCATCCTTAACAATGTTAATGTGTTTAATTTGATAACCTGTTTCATCAAAATCATCAATTAAAACAGGTTTATGAATAAGTGCTCCAAAGGTAAGTGGTGTTACAAATTGAGCCGCATTTTTTGTCATAATAACTTCAATATTATAATTTTTCTTTTTTAAACGGGAAATAAGTTCACATGTTTTATATGCTGCAATACTTCCTGTTATACCAATAACAATTTTTTTCATAAAACCTCCAAGGGTGATTTTTACATCTATGCAACATTATAATATATTTTGAAATCCCATACAATGTATTTCATTCTTTTATTTTTTGGTTTTCATGATAAAATATCTTTAAAAGAAAAGAGGAGTGTTTATGAAGAAAATAGCTGTATTATGTAAAGATGGATTTGAAGAAATCGAAGCATTGACACCGGTTGATGTTTTAAGAAGAGCAAATGTTCATGTTGATTTAGTAGGGATGGATGATTTAAAGGTGATAAGTTCTCATCAAATTACAATTCAAATGGATTGCGTCTTTAATGATCAAATCAAAGAATATGATGGAGTTGTTATTCCTGGTGGTTTACCTGGAGCAACAAATTTAAGAGATGATGCACGTGTTATTGAAATTGTTCAACAATTCAATCAGGAACATAAATTGATTGCTGCTATTTGTGCAGGACCAATTGTTTTAGCTAAAGCAGGTATTTTAAAAGATAAAATCTGTACTTGTTCTCCAGGTTTTGAAACACAACTTACCGGAGCTAATTATCAAGAAGCTATTGTTCAAAAAGATGATCATATTATTACAGGTAAAGGACCAGCGGCTGCCTTAGAATTTGGATATACTATTTTAGAAAGTTTAGGGTACGATTCATCAAACTTAAGACAAGGTATGCAATATGAATATCTTATGAACGTTGAAGCACATAAAGAATAAAATTGATAAATAGTAAAACGCTAATTTCGATAAGACCATTGATTTGAGAAAAGAAAATAATGAACATGGCAATGATTGAAAGACCGTAGGAAAACCATAAATAAATTTTGTGAGCTAAAATTGGCTCACTTTTTTGTTTATTTTTAATTAGATATGCTAAGAATAAAAGTGCAATGATAATGCAAGATAAAGGAATAAAAACATGTAAAGTTGAAAAGATTGGATAATTTTTATGATAGGGTAAAATTAATCCAATAAAAAAGAACAGAGAAAGAAAAATAATGAATTTTTTTAAAGAAGTTACTTTAAAAAAAGTTAAGCATAAAGAAAGAGTTAATAAAACACACCAACTGTAATAAAAAAAAGAAAATGACGTATTCATTAAACTTGTGTAGTTTTGATAAAGTGGATGATAAAAAAATAATAAGATGATTGAATAAATAAGTGTAATAATTTGCATAAAATTCCTCATTTCTAAAAAAATAAAAAGAAAAAACCTAAAAAATAACAATATATATAGTGAAGGAGGTAAAATAAATATGGGAAACAGTATATCACAAATTCATTTATTAAGTGTACACTTAAATGCTGAAAAAGACAGTGTTATTCGTAATTTAGAAGATATTCGGGCAGTCATGTCTGTTTCTTACAAAATTTGCGATAGTAATGCAATCAATTTAATGTTTCTAACGACTGTTAATGAAAAGGAACAATGTTTATTTCATCTAAAATGTGAGTATGCGTTTTTATGTCATGATTATCAAAATGAAAAAGAGATGATCATGTCAGCTGTAAGTGTTATTAGTCCAAAAGTAGAAGAAATTATAGCTTTGATGACATCACAAATGAAAAATAAAGCGAGCTAATTTCACATTTATCAAACCCTTTCATATAGTATAATGAGGTGGCATATGAAAGGGTTTATTGAAGTATATGATCAAAGAACACAATTTTTAAAAGATATTTTTTTAAGTCATGGTTATCAAATAAATGATAAACAATCACAAAACCTGGATTTTTATGTTGTTAAAAATCAAAAGATAGATCATGACAATACGTTTTCTCTTAATAATATAAATACAAAATATATTATTAATAAAGATAAAGTTTTTAAACATTTAAATAATACTTTAACAGCAATGGGACTCTATTTAAAAATAATACAAGATAAAGCACATTATAATAATATACTTATTTTGGGCTATGGAGATTTAGCAAAACAGCTTGCAAATATTTTAAAAAGTAATTATGATATTACAATCTGTAATCGAAATAACAAGGATTTAGATGAAATAAAACAAATCTATCATCATTTGGATTTAAATGCTTTATCAGGAAAGTATGATTTAATTATTAATACGATTCCTGTTTGTAAAATCAATTATAAAAAATTAAAATATAAACAAATTTATGATTTGGCACAAACAGTTGAGGGTAAAGATTATCAATCACTAAGAAATATACCTAATTTGTATTTTCCATATGAATCGGCATTATTGATGTTTCAATATATTCACGGAGTGATGAGACATGTTTAATGGAATGAAAATAGGGGTTGGGATTACAGGCTCTTTTTGTTCGTTAAGTAATTGTTTGAGATTTTTAAAGGAACTAAAAAAATATCCTGTAGATATTTATGTTTTTATAAGTGATCAAGTGAATTCTTGTGATACACGGTTTTTTAAGGCGAATCAGTTAATCATAGAAGTTGAAAAAATCATTGAAAAGAAGGTTATTTGTTCAGTTGTTGAAGCAGAAATTTTTGGGCCACAAATACCCTTGGATTTAATGGTAGTTTATCCATGCAGTGCCAATACATTAGCTAAAATGGCACATGGAATCAATGATAATGCGGTGACAATGGCTGTTAAATCAACACTTAGAAATCAACACAATATCGTTCTTGGTTTATGTAGTAATGACTTACTTTCAACAAGCGGAATGAATATGATGAAGATTTTTAATACAAAGCATTTTTATTTGGTGCCAATGTATCAAGATGATGTAATCAGGAAACCAAATAGTTTGATTGCACGGCGAGATTTAATTATTCAAACGATGATCAATGCATTGGTTGATAAACAAATTCAACCTTTATTTTTAATGAAGAAAGAGTAAATGATACTTTTTCTTTTGTTAATAATTTGTTAGAATAATAGCAAAGTGAGTGTAAGAAGACATAATTAAGGAGGAAATAATGAAAAAAAGTATTATAAAATTGATGCCAATTGGTGGTCAAGCTGAAAACGGTAAAAGCATGTACTGCTTAGAAATAGATGATAATTGGTTTATTATTGATGCAGGTTATCGTTTTCCAGAAGTAGATAAATTAGGAGTGGACGTTATTATTCCTAATTTTGATTATTTAAAAGATAATAAAGATAAAATTAAAGCTATATTTATTACGCATGGTCATGATGATGTAATGGGAGCACTTCCTTATTTATTACAAGAAGTGAATGTTCCTATTTATACAACAGATCTTACAGCTGATTTAATTGATCAATTATTACAAAGATATATGAGACATTCTCATGTTTCATATAAATATAAAATCAAAAGAGTAAATATGAATGCAACAATTAAAGTTGCTGGAGTTGAAGTGGACTTTTTCCCAATTACGCATTCTATTCCTGGAAGTGTAGGGTTAGCATTTTTAACAGATTATGGTTATATTGTCTATAGTAGTGAATTTATTATTGATTTTGGAGCACCTGAAAGATTTAGGTGTAATATTCAAAAGATGATGGAAATCGGTAAAAAAGGAGTTTTAGCTTTACTTTGTGAATCATCATATTCAAAAAATGATGGCTATACTTCTCCTAATCATAAGTTAACTGCTAAAATAGAAAGTATTTTTGAAGATGCTTCAGGACGTATTATTATTTCAAGTTATGCACAAAATGCTTTTAGAACTCAAGAAATTGCTCAACTAGCTAAAAAATATAATCGTAAGATTTGTTTCTATGGAAGAGATAAATATGATAATACCAATTCTTTAATGAGAATTGCTAAAAATAAGAAAAAACCAATCTTGGATATTCATCCAGCTTGTATTGGTGATAATAATGATATTCAAAAAAATAAAGATAATGATAAATTGGTTGTTTTATTAAGTGGTAGTCCTCGTCGTATCTATCATGATATTTTAGATATTATCGATGGAGGAGATGATAAGCTTAAATTACAAGATAGTGATACATTTATTGTAGCTTCACCTGTTTTACCAGGAACTGAAAAAATAGCTAATAGAGCAATCAATGAACTTTATAAAACTGATACACATATTCATGTTTTGAAAAACAAAGAATTGCAATCTATGCATGCAAGTGAAGAGGATATTAAAGTATTGATTCAAATTTTAAATCCAAAATATTTCGTACCAATCAAAGGAGAATATCAACATTTTATTGCTGCAAGTGATGTTGCTAAAAAAATGAATATAAATGATGATCATATTGCTATTGTTGATAATGGAGAAATGATTACTTTTAAAGATGGAAAATTGCAAAGTTATCGAGATTCTATTACAATTGAAGATGTGATGATTGATGGTCTTGGAATTGGTGATGTTGGTGTTAAAGTTATTGATGACCGAAATCAATTACAAAATGATGGTGTTGTTATTATTGGTATGACAATTGATGGTAAAACAAGAGAAATTGTTGCCAATACAGATGTACAAACAAGAGGTTTTATTTACTTAAAGGATTCAGAAAATGTTGTAAAAGGAATTATGAATATTGCTGAAACTGAGTTAGAGTCTTATAAAAATAAGACGGAAGAAGATATTAGAGATGTACGTCAAAATATTAAAGATAAAGTGAACAAATATATTATCAAAGAGACTGGCAAAAGACCTGTCATTTTACCAGTAATTATAGAATTATAAAAGCAAGGAATATCTTGCTTTTGTTTTGTTTTTTAAATATGATATGTAAAGAGGTGATATGATGGCTAAGACCGCAAGAAAAAGAAAAAGTAAGCAAGAACAAGTGAGTGAAGAATTAAAATTAAGAATTATTTGTTTATTTTTCATTTTTTTAGTAATTATTGCTGCTATGCAATTAGGGGTGATTGGAGACCGCTTGAATTATGTTTTTATGTATGTATTTGGGAATTTAAATGGGATTATTTATCTTACTTGTATTCTTTTATTAGGATATATTGTTATTAAGGCGGATTTTCCTAAATTTAATGGTCCTAAGGCGGTAGGCCTTTATTTGCTCTTTATAGGTTTAACTTTATTTATTTCTGCTACGCCATCACTTACAGGGATAAAAGTCATACAGTCTTATTTTAATCAAGTTCCTTTAAATAGAGGAGGATTATTAGGGGCAGTTTTATATGGCTTTTTAAGTGCATTGTTTGATTATATGGGAGCAATCATTGCAGCGGTTTTTATTGTTGTAACAGGAATTATTTTATTAGGAAGTAAGTTTTATTTTGAACACAAAAAAGAAATTCAAAAAAGAGCAAAAAATAATTTTAATAAAACAAAAGATTCTTTAAAACAGCATTCAAATTATTTTGGAAATTTCTTTAAGAAAAAACAAAATAAGACAACTTTTTTTGATGATGCTATTTTCGAAGATGATGAAACCCCAACGACTATATTTGAAGAAATAGCGAAAGAAGATGTGACTTTGCCACAAGCTTTTACTTTTAATGATGAACATCAAGAAATAGAAATTGTTGATAAAGAGCCACCTATTCCATCGGTGGATGAAGAATTAGTTCAAAATGATCAATCACAAATTGAAGAACCAGTCATAGAGCATACAAATAAAAATTATCATTTACCACCGTTATCTCTTTTACATAATGTGGTTAATAAAAAACAAGGTGAAAATAAAAATCATGCTGTAGAAAGTGCTGAAAGATTAACAGCTGTTTTAAATGAATTTGGAGTTCATGCTTCTATTAATAATATTTCTATTGGTCCTTCAATTACAAAATACGAATTAAAATTAGAAACGGGGACAAGAGTCAATAAAATAATGTCTTTACAAGATGATATTAAATTAGCTTTAGCAGCTAAAGATATTCGTATTGAAGCGCCTATCCCTGGAAAACCAGCGGTTGGTGTTGAAATACCTAATTTAGTATCATCAATGGTTTCTTTTAAAGAGGTATTTAAAAACATTCCTGATAAATATAAAGACAATAAACTTGTTGTTCCTTTAGGAAAGGATGTTAATGGTCAAGTCATTTATGCAGAACTTAATAAAATGCCTCATTTACTTATTGCTGGGGCAACAGGTTCAGGTAAATCTGTATGTGTTAATACGATCATTAGCAGCATATTAATGCGTGCGAAACCGGATGAGGTCAAACTTATTTTAGTTGATCCTAAAAAGGTTGAGTTATCCAATTATAATGGGGTTCCTCATTTATTAGCACCGGTCGTTACTGATCCTAAAAAAGCAGCGGCCACTTTAAGAGAAACCGTTTCGGAAATGGAAAGACGCTATGATTTATTTGCAGGGGCAAATGTTAGAAAAATTGAAACGTACAATCAATATGTTGAAAACAAAAATCAAGAAAATGATGCGGAACATCAATTAGAAAAACTTCCATATATTGTAGTAATCCTTGATGAAGTTGCAGATTTAATGATGGTAGCTAGTAAAGATGTTGAAGATTGTATTATGCGTATAGCTCAATTAGCACGTGCGGCTGGGATTCATTTAATTGTAGCTACACAAAGACCATCAACGGATATTATTACAGGTGTTATTAAGGCCAATATTCCATCAAGAATTGCTTTTGCTGTTTCTTCAAGTATTGATTCTAGAACGATTCTTGATTGTACAGGCGCAGAGAAACTTTTAGGAAAAGGAGATATGCTTTTTTTACCAATGGGATCGAATTCGCCGATTCGTGTGCAAGGAGCTTATGTTGATGATAGTGAAGTGGAAGCAATCACTTATTATACAACGAAACAACAAGAAGCCTCATATGATGAAAGATATACAAATGTAAAACCAATTTCTGCAGTAGCTGCTTCTAAAGAAGAACAAGAAGATGAAGAGTATGAAATGTGCAGAGCATTTGTTATTCAAGCACAAAAAGCGAGCACATCACTTTTACAAAGACAATTTAGAATAGGCTATAACAAAGCAGCCAGAATTATTGATCAATTAGAAGCGGATGGTATTATAGGTCCACAAATTGGATCTAAACCACGTGAAGTATATGTACGTGGCTATAATGAAGAAGAAATTTAAAAACGATATTTACCGTTTTTTATTATGTTAACTGTTTTCAAATGTTTTTTTAAATGCTACAATGATAGAGGAAAATTAAATGGAGGAAGAAGAACATGAAAAAATTATTCGCAAGTATTTTATGCTTAGGAATGATTTTTGGTGCTACTGGATGTACAAGTGGTGGCGATGATACTTATGAAATCGCAATGATCACTGACTCTGGATCAGTTACTGATAAATCATTCAATCAATCTGCTTATGAAGGTGTAAAAGAATTTGGTGAAAAAAATGATATTTCATATAAATATTATGCACCAAAAGATACTGATCAAGCTGGATTATTATCTACAATTGATGATGCTGTAGATAATGGAGCAAAAGTTGTTGTAACTCCAGGATTCAACTTCTCTGGGGCTTTATACCAAGCTCAAGAAAAATATCCTGATGTTAAATTCGTTACTATCGACTTTGAACCACAAAAAGATGGTAGTGGAGAAACAAAAGTTGGAGATAATACAGTAAGCTATTTATTCTCTGAACAAGAATCTGGATATGTTGCTGGATATGCTGCTGTTAAAGAAGGATATACTAAATTAGGTTTCATGGGTGGTATGGCTTTACCAGCTGTAGAAAACTATGGTGTTGGTTACCTTCAAGGTGCTAGTGATGCTGCTAAAGAAATGAATGTTAATGTTGATGTTAACTATACATATACTGGTACATTCTCTGAATCACCAGATATCAAATCTAAAGCTTCATCATGGTATGCAGGTGGAACTGAAGTCATCTTCTCATGTGGTGGACAAATTTGTAACTCAATTTTCGCTGCTGGACAAGAAGCTGGTAAATACACTATTGGTGTAGATACTGACCAAAGTGGTGATTCTGATACTGTTATTACATCTGCATTAAAAGATGTAAAAGGTGCCACTATTGAAGCATTAAATGCTTATAAGAAAGATAAATTCCAAGGTGGAAAAACAGTTACTTTGAAAAATACAGGTGGTATTGTTTATCCAGGATTATTAAAGAACTTTTCTAAAGAAGATCATGATGCTGTTGATAAAAAAATCAAAGATGGTTCTTTAGAATTAAAATCATCTGCTGATGTTGATGAAAAAACTGGAGATCCTTCAGGAATTTCATTTGATAATTTAACAGTTAATTTTGAATAAGATAAATTGGGGATGTTACGAAATAATTTAAAATCGTAACATCCTTTTTTGTTATAATTTCAAACTAAAAATGGGGTATTGATATCTTATCAATGATATTTATTTCCTACTAATTAATTCCTCAACCATAATGTTTGAGGAATTATTGAAATTAGAAACAATTGCTTCTTATAGTAGAATAATTTTATTATATAGATATTTAAAATTCTTATTTTTAATATATTTTTCTTTGTTATGAAAAAACAAAAATTCTTTTCTATATTTATAAATTCATGTATAATTGTATCGAAAAGGGGGAAGCTTAATGTCATATGCAATAGAAATGCTTAACATAACGAAAGAGTTTCCTGGTATCAAAGCAAATGATAATGTTACCTTGCAAGTTGAACAAGGTGAAATACATGCATTGTTAGGAGAAAATGGTGCCGGAAAATCGACGCTGATGTCTATTTTGTTTGGTTTATATCAACCGGATGAAGGACAAATAAAAATTAATGGAGAACCTGTTGAAATTAATGATCCCAACGATGCCAATAAATATAACATTGGTATGGTTCATCAACATTTCAAACTTGTACATAACTTTACAGTACTTGAAAATATTATTTTGGGTATTGAAGAAACAAAGCATACTTTTATTCAAAAAGGTGCGGCAAGAAAAAAAGTTATTGAATTATCTCAAAAGTATAAATTAAATGTTGATCCAGATGCTTTAATTTCGGATATTACTGTAGGGATGCAACAAAGGGTTGAAATTTTGAAAATGTTATTTAGAGATAATAATGTTTTGATTTTTGATGAACCTACTGCGGTATTAACACCTCAAGAAATCGATGAACTAATGATGATTATGAAAGATTTAGCAAAAGAAGGTAAATCTATCATTTTTATTACTCATAAATTAAATGAAATTAAAGCGGTAGCTAATCGTTGTACAATATTAAGAAAAGGTAAATATATTGGTACAGTTGATGTAGCTTCAACATCTGCTGAAAAATTATCAGAATTAATGGTTGGCCGAAAAGTTAACTTTATTGTAGAAAAAGATGAACCTCAAATTGGTGATGCAGTTCTTGAGGTAAAAGATCTATGTTATAAACCAACTCATTCGTCCAAGAATGTTTTAAATAACGTTTCATTCAATGTACGTCGAGGAGAAATCGTTTGTATTGCGGGAATTGATGGAAATGGACAAACAGAACTTGTTTATGCATTATCAGGTCTTATTAAACATAACAGTGGGCAAATTCTATTAAATGGAGAAGATTTATCTCATGAAAGTACTCGTTCACGTTCTTTAAAAGGAATGGCTCATATTCCAGAAGACCGTCATAAACACGGTTTAGTATTAGATTATAATCTAGCCGAAAACTTTATCTTAAAGAGTTATTTTGATCCAAAATATCAAAATAAAGGTTTTATTAAATTTGATAAGATGTATGAAACAGCTAATAAGTTAATTGAACAATATGATGTTCGTTCTGGTGAAGGTGCAAAATCTATTACGAGAGGAATGTCAGGAGGAAATCAACAAAAAGCAATCATTGCTAGAGAGGTTGAATCTAATTCGGACTTATTAATTGCTGTACAACCAACACGTGGATTAGACGTTGGTGCTATTGAATTTATTCATAAACAACTTGTTAAACAAAGAGATGAAAATAAAGCTGTCTTACTTGTTTCATTAGAATTAGATGAAGTTATGAATGTTTCAGATCGTATTTTAGTAATGTATGAAGGTGAAATCGTTGCTAATTTAGATCCAAAACAAATTGATGAAAAAGAATTAGGACTTTATATGTCAGGAAGTAAACGAGGTGAAGGATATGAAAAATAGTGAGTCAAAACAAAATCTGATAGCTTCTTTACTTGCTATATTAATTGGATTGTTTATAGGATTTATCGTTATTTTAATAGCAAATCCATCTCAAGCTTTTAGAGCAATGGGTATTATGATGTCTGGGGGATTTTATAAAGGGTTAAGAAGTACAGGACAAGTTCTTTATTCTGCAATTCCAATTATGATGACTGGGTTATCTGTTGCATTTGCATTTAAATGCGGTAACTTTAATATCGGGACAACTGGTCAATATACAGTTGGTGGCTTTGTGGCATTATTTTTAGCCAATACGCTTTATCAAACTGTACCTGATTCATTATTATGGATCATTTGTTTAATTGCTGCTGGACTTGCTGGAGCAATTTGGGCATTGATTCCCGGAATTTTAAAAGCGTATAGAAATGTTAATATTGTTATTTCAGGTATCATGTTTAACTATATTGGTATGTATCTTGTTATTGAGGGTGTTAAAGCTTTTATTTATGATTCAGCTGGTGCTCGTTCTCAAACATCTAAGATTGCTGTTCCTAAAATGGGATTAAATCATATTTTCCCAGGCTCAGATGTTAATGGTGGTATTATTATTGCTATTGCATTATGTATCGTTGCTTATATTATTTTAAATAAAACAACATTTGGTTATGAATTAAAAGCATGTGGTTATAATCCAGAAGCAAGTCGTTATGCTGGGATGTCTGAAAAGAAAATTGTTATTTTATCAATGGTTATTTCAGGATTTTTCTCAGGTATTGGTGGTGGACTTGTTTATATCGGAGGAACAGGTAGAGCCTTTACAACTGCTGAAGTCACACTTCCAGAAGGATTTAATGGAATTCCAGTTGCATTGTTAGGAATGAACAGTCCACTTGGATGTATTTTAGCGGCATTATTTGTTTCATATATTAATGTTGGTGGAAACTATATGCAAGCATGTAATATTCCAGTTGAAATTATTGATGTCATTTCAGCGGTTATTATTTACTTTAGTTCATTTGCTTTAATGATCCGTTTATATTTACAAAATCATGAAAAGAAAAAACATAAAAAAGAAGTTGCTGTTGAAGGGGGTCAAGAATAATGGATATTATTTTAAATGTCTTAAATCAAACATTAGTCTTTACAGTTCCTCTTTTAGTAGTTGCTTTAGGTGGGATGTTTAGTGAACGAAGTGGTGTTGTTAATATCGCGTTAGAAGGAATCATGATTGGTGGAGCATTCGTGGGGGTTTATTTCATTTATTTAATGCAATCAGCAAACACAACAATGAATCCGCAATTATTATTGATTTTAGCATTAATTGTAGCTGGTATTTTTGGGGCTTTATTAAGTTTACTTCATGCTTTTGCAGCGATTAACTTAAAAGCCGATCAAACAATTTCAGGAACTGCAATTAATATGTTAGCTCCTGGATTGGGTTTATTCTTAGCTAAATTGATTTTCAATGGAAATTCAAGTGTACCTTTTTCAAATACATTTAGAATTCATGAAATTCCTGTCCTATCACAAATTCCAATTTTAGGACCTATCTTATTTAAAGGTGCTTATATTACAACTTATCTTGGGATTGTTATTTTGATTTTATCGGTTATTTTCTTAAATAAAACAAAAGCAGGATTAAGATTACGTGCTTGTGGTGAAAATCCTCAAGCTGCTGATGCTGCAGGTGTAAGTGTTTATAAATATCGTTATATGGGTGTTCTGTTATCTGGTTTTCTAGGTGGTATAGGTGGACTTATTTATATCATCCCAATTTCAACTGTATTTAATAGTGATGTTGGTGGTTATGGGTTCTTAGCTCTTGCAATCTTGATTTTTGGTAACTGGCAACCATATCGTATTGCTACTGCTTCATTATTCTTTGGAATTATGAAGACATTAGCATATACTTATACAGCAATTCCATTTTTATCAGCATTAGGTTTCCCAAGTGTTGTTTATAAACTTATTCCTTATGTAGCAACATTGATTTTATTAGCGTTTACTTCTAAAAATTCTGCTGCTCCTAAGGCTTCGGGGATTCCTTATGATAAATCAAAACGTTAAAATATTTGAAAGTATTGTTTCTTAGGAAATAATACTTTTTTATTTTTTTGATTATTTGTGTATAATAGATGAGAATGAAAGGAAATGATTATGGAAAAAGTTTATAAAATGCCAGGGTATGATTTACATTTGATCCCTACAAATAAATTTAAAAATATTACAATTTCATTAAAATTACAAAATACACTAGATGAAAAAACGGTTGCTAAAAGAACATTACTATCTTTTATGTTGACTACGGGTACAGAAAAATATCCCTCAACACAAGAACTTTCTATATATTTAGAAAGCATGTATGGCATGAAATTAGGAGCTAATGTTGTTACTAAAGGTAAGAGTCATATTATTAATATTAATTCAATCTGTATTAATCAAGAATATTTACCTTACAAAGAAGATCTTATTCAACGGCAAATCCAATTGTTAAATGATATTTTCTTTAAACCTAATGCCTCAAAAACAGTTTTTGATCAAACAATGTTTGAAAGAAAGAAAAAAGAATTGGTTGAACGTCTTATTAATAATCAAGATGATAAATTTTATTATAGTTTAGAAAAAATGTTTGAATATATGGGAAAGGGGACATGTTTAGGGATTTCTTCTCATGGAAATATTGAAGATATAAAAAAAATTGAAAATGAAGAATTATTTTCGTATTTTAAGGAGTGTATAAAAAATGACCAAAAACATATTTATGTAGTTGGAAATGTAGATGAATCTATTGTTCATGTCTTTGAAAAGTGTTTATCTTTTGAAAAGAATAATTCAATTTTTGAAAGTGTATATTCATTTGAAAAAAATAGAAAAGATTTATTAGAAATCATCGAAAAGCAAGATGTTACACAAGCTAAACTTAATATGGGATATCGTATATCAGTAAATTACAATCACCAAAATCATTATGCTTTTGTAGTATTTAATGCGATTTTTGGTGGAATGAGTCAATCTAAATTATTTAAAGTTGTTAGAGAGAAAAATTCATTATGTTATTATATTTCTTCAAGTTATGATGCTTTTAATGGAGTGATGGTCATTACAGCTGGCATAGAAGGAAAAGATTATCATCAAACCGTTCAATTAATTAAAGAACAATTAAAAGAAATGCAAGATGGTTGCTTTGATCAAGATGATATTGATACTGCAAAATTAATGATTAAAAATTCTATGAAAAAAACAAACGATGAGCCATTAAGTCAAGTTGCCGTTCAATACAATAGAGATATTACGGGAAAAAAAGAAACAAATGAACAATATTTAGAAAAAATTGAAAATGTTACTTATCAAGATATTGTAGATGTTTGTCAAAATATTGAACTTGATACAATATTTTTGTTGAAAGGGAGAAATGAGTAATGGAAAAAATATATTATCAAACTTTAAAAGAAACGTTATTTCATGAGAAATTGGAAAATGGTTTAGAAGTATATTTGTTACCTAAAATTGATTTTGAAAAAACATATGGTTTATTTTCAACAAGATTTGGATCGATTGATACAACTTTTGTACCTTTAGGACAAAAAGAAATGATAAAAGTCGAAGACGGAATTGCTCATTTTTTAGAACATAAAATGTTTGATATGGAAAATGGGGATGCTGCTGATGAATTTGCTAAACTTGGGGCAAGTTCAAATGCATTTACATCATCAAGTCGTACGGCCTATTTATTTTCAACGACAACAAATGAAAATGATTGTGTTGAACTTTTACTAGATTTTGTACAAAGTCTAAATATTACAGACGAAAGCGTAGAAAAAGAAAAAGGAATTATTTGTCAAGAAATAAAAATGTATGATGATGACCCAGATTGGCGTGTTTATTTTGGAGCTATTGCCAACTTGTATCATAAACATCCTGTTAAGATTGATATTGCTGGAACTTGTGAAACTGTTAATAATACGTATAAAGATATGTTGGAACTTTGTTATCAAACTTTTTATCATCCACATAATATGATGCTTTTTGTTGTAGGTAATATTAATCCTGAAGAATTAATAGGTGTCATTAAAGAAAATCAAAATAAAAAGCATTTCTTATCTGAAAATGCAATTCAAAGATTAAAAATAGAAGAACCAACATCAGTGGCTGTTAAAGAACAAATTGATACAATGCAAGTTGAAATGAATAAATTGATTGTTTCTATTAAAATTAATGAAATTCTTGATGATCCTCAAGATAAAATTAAAAGAGAATTAGCTTTAAATTTATTATTTGATTTATATTTTTCTAAAAGTTCTTCGTTATATAACGAATGGTTAGAAAAAGGGTATATTAATGAAACATTTAGTGCAAGTTTTACGCAAGAAAGAGATTATGCTTTTATTTTAATGGGTGGAGATCAAGATGATTATGAATTATTGCAAAAGACAATTTTTAATTTTATAGATCATGTTCAAGATTTAGAAATAGCAGAAGATGACTTTGAAAGAATTAAAAGAAAAACAATTGGAAACTTCATCAATAGTTACAATAGTCCAGAAAGTATTGCGAATACTTTTAGCCGTTATTATTTTGAAGGAATTTGTTCATTTGATTTAGTAGATTATGTAAGTAAAATGACATTGGCAGATATAAATGAAGTAAAAAGATACTTTAATAAGGAATATGCTTCAAGCTATATTGTTAAAAAAGATAAATAAAGGGGTATATTTAAAAATAATTTATGGTATAATGTAATGCGACTAGAGAGTGTAAATAAATTTCCTACACATTAGATACGGGAACCTGATCTAAATAATGGTGTTGAAAGCCTATCTTTGAATAGGAATCCTAAAATTATTTAAAGGTGCCCACCTGTACGTAACAGGGATAATCTAAAAGCTCTCTAGTTTTTTATTTAAAAGGAGAAATCAAAATGGCAGCAATAGATCAAAAACTTATAGATAGAATAAATGTTTTAGCTAAAAAGAAAAAAGAAGGTACAATTACTCCTGAAGAATTAAAAGAACAGGATAAATTGAGAAAAGAATATATTAAGCTTTTTAGAGAAGGATTTAAATCTCAATTAAAAGCAATTAAAGTTGTAGATGAAAAAGGAAATGATATAACACCGCTTAAATTAAAACAAGAAAAATTAAAAAATTAAGGAATTCTAGTAGAAGATATTTAATTTTTATAGAAAATGTGTATAATATGTCTTGACTTATTTAAAAATAGGAGAAAATGTAAATGGATATTTCAAATTTATCAATCGCAACAATTAGAAGTTTAGGAATCGATACAATCAATAAAGCAAATTCTGGACATCCAGGAATGGTTCTTGGATCAGCACCTGCTTTATATACATTGTTTAATAAAGAACTAAACATTTATAACAAAGAAGCTGAATGGATTAATAGAGATCGTTTCGTTTTAGCAAGTGGACATGCTTCTGCACTTTTATATAGCATGTTACATTTGACAGGGTTTGATGTTACAATCGATGATCTAAAGAATTTTAGACAATTGAATTCTCGTACACCTGGGCATCCAGAAATTGAAATGACACATGGTGTTGATGCTTCAAGTGGACCATTAGGACAAGGTATTCCAATGGCAGCTGGAATGGCAATGGCTGAAAAATTTTTAGCAAGTCAATATAACAAAGAAAACTTTGATATTATTGATCATTATACATATGTTTTATGTGGTGATGGCGATATGCAAGAAGGAGTTACTTATGAAGCAGCATCTCTTGCAGGTCATTTATCATTAGGTAAATTAATTGTTTTATATGATGCAAATAAGGTTACTTTGGATGGACCTTTATCAATGTCATTTAGTGAAAATGTAAAAAAACGTTATGAAGCTTGTAATTGGCAAGTTTTAGAAGTTAAAGATGGAAATGACATTAATGAAATTCATAAAGCTATTAAAAAAGGTAAAAAAGAACAATTCAAGCCAACTTTAATTATTGTAAATACAGTTATTGGCTTTGGTTCAGCAAATCAAGGAACAAATAAAGTTCATGGTGCACCATTAGGTAAAGAAGATGGTAAAAACGCTAAATTATCTTATGGTTTTGATCATGATGAATTCTATGTACCTGAAGAAGTATATGAAGATTTTAAAAAGAAAACAATTAAAAGAGGAAAATCTAAATTTAATAAATGGAATAAATTATTCAATGAGTATAAAGAACAATATCCAACAGAAGCAAAACAATTAGAAGATGCTATTGCTGGTAAATATTCTTTAAACATTGATGAACTTTTAAAGAATTATCCTGTAGGACATAATGATGCTACAAGAAATACTTCATTAGAAGTTATTCAAGAAGTTGCTAAACAAAATCCAACTTTCTTATCGGGAACTGCAGACTTAGCTAGTTCAACAAAAACAAAAATTAAAGATGAAGATGACTTTAGTGTTGAAAATTATAATGGACGTAATTTAGTATTTGGAATTCGTGAGTTTGCAATGGTTGCTATTATGAATGGTATGACATTGCATAAAGGTGTAAAAGTTTCAGCTGGTGGTTTCTTAGTATTCTCTGATTATTTTAAAGCAGCAGTAAGAATGGCTTGTTTAATGAAATTACCAATTATTTTACCATTATCTCATGATTCTATTGCAGTTGGTGAAGATGGGCCAACTCATCAACCAATTGAACAGTTTGCTATGTTAAGATCAATTCCAAATATGCATGTTATTCGTCCAGGAGATGCCGTAGAAATGGCAGCAGCATGGAAATTAGCGATTGAATCAACTGAAAATCCTACAGCACTTATTCTTACAAGACAAAATGTAGAAACAATGGAAAATAGTTCTGTTGAAGGTGTAAGCAAGGGTGCTTATGTTATTGGTAAAGAAGAAAATCATTTAGATGCTATCATTATTGCATCTGGATCAGAAGTTAATTTAGCTATGAAAGCTAAAAAAGTACTTCTTGAAAAAGGTATTGATGTACGTGTTGTATCTATGCCATGTCAAGAATTCTTTGATCAACAAGATGAACAATACAAAGAAGCTGTTTTACCAAATGCAATGCGTAAACGTTTATCAGTAGAAATGGCTAGTTCATTTGGATGGCATAAATATGTTGGTTTAGATGGTATAACAATGTCTATTAATGAATTTGGTAAAAGTGCTCCAGCACAAGATGTTATCCAATCTTATGGATTTACTGTTGATGGAGTTGTAGAAAATATTAAAAAATTATTAAAATAAAGGGAGTACTCCCTTTTTTTTACATTCTTCCCTTGATTGTTATGATACCTTAGTAATAGGTGATTGAGATGAAATATGTTATATATGAATACGAAGAAGGTATAAAACAATTATTTGAAAAGTATCCAAATTTAAAACAATATTTTGATAATCTTACATTAGATAATGATTTTATGAATAAATTTATAAATTGCGTCTATAACAGTGTTGATTATATGAATGAACTTATTTATAAAGAATTGCACAATAGAAAAGAATATCATCGAGTTGGGAAAATGCATATATTTGAAAATGAACTTACACATGAAATAAGTCGTTTATATGTTGAAAATTATAAAATTATTATTGAATCGAAAGATAAAACAAACATATTCTTTGATATTCTCTATCATAATTTAAAAAGTTATGTTATAATAGATGAGAATTTGTAAGGGAGGTATTATCAATGTTATATGCAATTCTTGGATTAATCGTTGGATTAATTGCTGGGTTCTTTGCGTCTCGTTATTTCTTTAAAAAACAATTACAAAAAAATCCACCTATCAATGAAAAAATGATTCGTGCTATGTATATGGAAATGGGAAGAAAACCAAGTGAGGCTCAAATTAAAAGAATCATGGCTTCAGTTAAATCACAATATAAATAAGGGGATACCCTTATTTTTGTTTATATGAAAATATATATTACTAGACATTCCTTAACTGCATGGAACGAAGAAAAAAGACTACAAGGATGGAAAGACTCACCGCTTACTAAGCAAGGGAAAGAAGATGCTTTAAAATTAGGTGAATATATGAAAACAATACATATTGATCAAGTATATTCTTCGCCTTTATTAAGAGCAAAATCTACAGCTAGACTTATTTTTAAAAATGAAAATATTATTGAAGATAGTCGTTTAAAGGAAATGAACTTCGGTGATTATGAAGGAGAATATATTCAAGATTTAAAAAAGAAACATGATTATTTTTGTTTGTGGCATCAACCGCAATTGTCATTTTCTTTGCCAAATGGAGAAACATATGAAGAAGTTGTTTTTCGTTTGAATGATTTTATTTTAGAAAAATATAACGAAGATCCTCAACAAACAATTTTTATAACAATTCATGGTATGTTATTTACAATATTACATGGAATTTTTTTAGATTTACCTGTTGAACGATTAAATGAAGTTAATCAAGAAATTGTAAGAGGATGTTCGCTTTCGTTGTTTGAATTTGATGGAAAAAAACATAAAATAGATTTTATTGGGAAAGATTGTTTTTTAACACCTTTAAAAGAAAAAATTAGTTATAAATAAAAAAGATTAGTTTAACGATCATAAACTAATCTTTTTTACATCCATTGAATTTTTGATTCAGTATGATTTTTAATACGTTTGATATTATCTTTATGTCTATAAACTAATAAGATAACAGCTATAAGCATGCATAATTTTGCTGTTATGGACACCGCTAGAAACGGTGTAATACATAAAACAATCAAAGCAGTAGAAATTGAAGATAAAGATACATATTTTGAAATTTTTAAAACAAGTAAAAATACAACAATAGCAACAACTGCATATAATGGTTCAATACATAAAAAATAACCTAGACTTGTTGAAACAGCTTTCCCTCCTCGAAATTCAGCAAAGATAGGATAACAATGTCCAAAAATACATGCTAATCCAGCGATATATTTAATATCAGGATTTAAATTGAATTTTAAAGATAAATAACTACTTAAATAAAATATAATAACTGCTTTAAGAGCATCTAGTACAATTACAGAAATACCTGCTTTTTTTCCTAAGACTCTGCCAGCATTTGTTCCTCCTAAATTGCCCGAGCCACTTTCTCTAACATCCGTATTATAAAATACTTTTCCAATAACTAGGGCAAAGGGGATAGAACCGTATAAATAACCTAATAGAATCAATAATATTTCATACATTTTTATCACCAAGCTAAATTATACAGTTATCCTATAAAAATGCAATTAAACTTTGAAAAAAAACAAGAGTATTGATATAATAGTTCAAGTATAACAAAAGGAGTGATTATATGGCAAAAAAGAATACATATGATGAGTCAAATATACAGATTCTAGAAGGATTAGAAGCAGTTAGAAAAAGACCTGGTATGTATATTGGATCTACAGATAGTAGAGGATTACATCATTTAGTTTGGGAAATTGTTGATAATGCAATAGATGAAGCTCTTTCTGGATATGGTAATTTAATAGAAGTCACTATTTGTAAAGATAATAGTATTATGGTACAAGATCATGGACGTGGAATGCCAACAGGCATGCATGCTTCAGGAAGGCCAACAACAGAAGTTATTTTGACAATTCTTCATGCAGGGGGTAAATTCTCTGAAGATGGTGGTTATAAGACTTCGGGAGGACTTCATGGAGTAGGTGCTTCTGTTGTTAATGCACTTTCTCATTGGTTAGAAGTGACTGTTTGTAGAGATGGAAAGATTTTTAAGCAACGTTTTGAAGATGGCGGAGAAACAATAGGAAAATTAACAGTTATTGGAAAAACAAAAGAAACGGGAACATTGATTCATTTTTTACCAAATGATCAAATTTTTTCAACAATAGAATTTAATTATAAAACAATTAGTGAAAGACTAATGGAAAGTGCTTTTTTATTAAAAGGCATCAAAATTGTTTTAAAAGATGAAAGAACTGGAAAAATGGATGAATTCCATTTTGAAAATGGATTAGAAGCATTTATTGATTATTTAAATACTAATAAAGATGTACTTCATCCAACAATTTCTATTGAAGGTGAACAAAATGGGATGGAAGTAGATATTGCTTTACAATTTACTTCTGGATATCAAGAAACGACATTATCATTTGTTAACCTCGTAAGAACGGGTGATGGTGGAACACATGAAACAGGTTTTAAATCTGGACTTACAAAAACATTCAATGATTATGCGAGAAAATATGGTCTATTAAAAGAAAAAGATAAAAATTTAGAAGGAAATGATGTACGAGAGGGGCTTTCAGCGATTATTTCCATTAAAGTTCCTGAACATTATTTACAATTTGAAGGGCAAACAAAATCAAAATTAGGGACACCAGAAGCTAGAAATATTGTAGATAGTATCGTATATGAAAAATTATCTTATTTTTTAGAAGAAAATAAAGAAATTGCAGATAATCTTGTTAAAAAAATGATTAAAGCTGCTCAAGTAAGGGATGCAGCAAGAAAAGCAAGAGAAGCAGCAAGAAAAGGAAAAGGTGCAAGACAAGAAAGAATATTAAGTGGGAAATTAGCTCCTGCTCAAACTAAAAATAAAAAGAAAAATGAACTTTATTTAGTCGAAGGGGATTCTGCCGGAGGTAGTGCTAAACAAGGACGAGATAGAAAATATCAAGCAATTTTACCTTTAAGAGGAAAAGTTTTAAATAGTGAAAAAGTATCCTTACAAGATATTTTAAAAAATGAAGAACTTGCGACATTAATCAATACTATTGGTGCTGGATTTGGTGCAGATTTTAAAGTTGAAGATAGTCATTATGATAAAGTTATTATTATGACGGATGCAGATACGGATGGGGCTCATATCCAAATATTATTATTAACTTTCTTCTATCGCTATATGAAAGATTTGATTACAGCAGGGAAAGTTTATATTGCTCTTCCACCTCTTTATAAAGTATCTAAAAAAAGTGGAAAAAAAGAAGAGGTTATTTATTGTTGGGAAGATTATGAACTTGAAGATGCTAAAAAGAAAATTGGCAGAGGATACAATGTTCAACGTTATAAAGGTCTGGGGGAAATGAATGCTTCTCAATTGTGGGAAACGACCATGGATCCCGAAACAAGAACCTTGATTCAAGTTTCAATTGATGATGCTGCTGTGGTTGAACGTAATGTGACTGTTTTAATGGGTGATAAAGTTGAGCCAAGACGTGAATGGATTGAACAAAATGTACAATTTACATTAGAAGATAATTATCAAATTTAGGAGGTTTTTATGTCTGATAAAAAAATTGTAATGAATTTAGAAGCAATCATGGGTGATCGCTTTGGAAAATATTCAAAATATATTATTCAAGAACGTGCACTTCCTGATGTACGTGATGGATTAAAACCTGTTCAACGTAGAATTCTTTATTCAATGAATAAAGAAGGAAATACGGCTAATAAACCTTATCGTAAGTCGGCAAAAACGGTAGGGAATGTTATTGGTAATTATCATCCTCATGGTGATACGTCAGTTTATGATGCAATGGTTCGTCTTTCGCAAGAATGGAAAATCAGAGCACCATTAATTGATATGCAAGGAAATAATGGATCAATTGATAATGATCCTGCTGCAGCTATGCGTTATACAGAGGCTAGACTTTCACCAATTGCAAGTGAATTATTAAGAGATTTAGATAAAGATACTGTATTAATGTCTTTAAACTTTGATGATACAGAGTATGAACCAACGGTTTTACCAGCTGCATATCCTAATCTTTTAGTCAATGGATCTACTGGAATATCAGCTGGATATGCAACAGATATTCCACCACATAATTTACAAGAAGTTATTGATGCAACAATTCATCGAATTAAATATCCTCATTGTCATTTAGATAAATTAATGGAATTTATCAAAGGACCTGATTTTCCTACAGGCGCTATTGTTGAAGGATTAGATGGTATTAAAAAGGCCTTTGAAAAAGGAAAAGGAAAAGTTATTGTTCGAGCAAAAACTGAAATTATTGAAGAAAAAAACATGAATCAAATTGTGGTTACTGAAATTCCTTATGAAGTCAATAAAGCTGAATTAGTAAGAAAAATTGATGAGATTCGTTTTAATAAGAATATTGATGGTATTTTAGAAGTAAGAGATGAATCAGACAGAGAAGGTTTGAGAATTGTTATTGATTTGAAAAAGACTGTAAATGTTCAAAATACTCTCAATTATTTTTATAAAAATACCGATTTACAAAAAAACTATAACTATAATATGGTAGCCATTAAGGATAAAAGACCTGTTTTAATGGGAATTGAAGAAATTCTAGATGGTTATATTGATCACCAAATTGATGTTGTAACACGAGCAAGTTTATATGATTTAAATAAAGCAAATGAACGTTTGCATATTGTTGATGGGTTAATTAAAGCAATTTCTATTTTAGATGATGTTGTTAAAACAATTCGTGCGTCAAAAGATAAAAGCGATGCAAAAAACAATTTAATAAAACAATATGCATTTTCTGAAAAGCAAGCAGAAGCAATTGTGATGCTACAACTTTATCGATTGACTAATACTGATATTGTTTCTTTACAAGAAGAAAAAGCAGAACTTGAAAAACGTGTTCAAAGATTGAATGAAATATTAGAAAGTGATGATGTTTTACGACAAGTCATCATTAAACGTCTTAAAGAAATCAAACAAAAATATCCTATGCCTCGTTTAACACAAATTAAAGAAGAAGTTAGTGAAATTAAAATTGATGAAAAAGCTATGATTATTTCTGAAGATATCTATGTATCTGTTACTAGAGATGGTTATATTAAACGTATTTCACAAAGATCAATGAAAGCAAGTACGAATATTCCATTTGGTAAAAAAGAAGATGATATTCTTATTTCTTTACATCATGCAAATACTTTAAATCATGTATTATTATTTACTAATAAAGGAAATTATTTATTTGTACCAGTTCATAAAATAGAAGAATTTAAATGGAAAGATTTAGGTAAACATGTAAGTTATCTTGTAAAAGTAGGTGCAGATGAAAAAATTATTTCTTCAATTCTTGTTCAAGATTTTAATTTACCTCTTTATGTTTTAATGGCAACAAAAAATGGTCAAATCAAAAGGACGCTTTTAAAAGATTTTGAAGTTTCTAGATATTCAAAAGCAATCACATGCATGAAAGTAAAAGAACAAGATACTATGATTTGTGCTTTACTTACTGATAACCAACAAGGAATATTTATTGTTTCTAAAGCTGGCTATGGTGGATTATATAGTGAACAAGAAGTATCGATTGTTGGTTTAAAAGCTGCAGGTATAAAAGCTCTTAATTTAAAAAATGATTCAATAGCAGCGGTTGATGTGTTTGATCCTTTAGAAAATTATTCAGTATTGATTCTTAGTGAAGACGGTCAAATGAAACGTTTAAAATTGAATGATATACCAGCATGTAAACGTACAACTAAAGGAACAACATTGTATAAAAATTTAAAAACGAAAACAATTTATGTAAAGAATGCATTTGTACTTTCATCTAAAGAAAGTGCTTCTGTCTATACTTCAAAATCTAAAGAGTATACATTCAAGCCAACAGATTTCAATAACGCTTCATTAGAATCAAGATTTTCATCGTTTATTAAGTTAGAAAAAGACGAAACTATTTTATGGAGTCAAATAAATCGAGTAATCACAACAAATGATTACAATGTAAAACAAGAAAATCAAAATTTACAAAGTGGTGTTATTGAATTAAAAGAAAGTAAAGAAAAAACTTTATTAGATGATTTTGATATTCAAGAAGTTCCTATTAAAAAAGAAACATCTAATTCAAAAAAGAAAAATACAATTAAATATGAAAAGATTACGTTAGAAGATATTTTAAATGATGATGAATTTTAAAAGAAGGATGATTGATTATCCTTCTTTTTCTTGTAAATAACATTTTAATAATTTAATTAATGCTCTTTTTTCTATTCGAGAAATATAAGAACGTGAAATGTGATACTCTTTAGCAATTTCTTTTTGGGTCATTTTTTTAGATGAATTTAGCCCATAGCGTTTTATTAAAATATCTTTTTCTTTTGAAGTTAATACATCAAAACATTGAATAAGCTTTTGAAGATTATCAGCATCATATATTTGATCTAAAATAGGTTTTTCCTTATTATCAATTAAATCTTCTAAAACAACTTCACTGCCATCTTTATCAACTCCAATTACTTCATTTAAAGAAACTTCTTGATTTATTTTTTTTGCTGATCTTAAATGCATTAGAATTTCATTTTCTATACATTTTGAAGCATAAGTTGCTAATTTTGTTTTTTTATCAATACTGTAACTATCGATGGCTTTAATAAGTCCAATAGTGCCAATTGAAATGAGATCTTCTTGCAAATCTCTATTGTTATTATATTTTTTGGCAATATGGGCAACAAGCCTAAGATTCTTTTCAATAAGTAGATCTCTGGCGGCTTTATCGCCATTACATTTTTTTTGTAAGTAAAATTGTTCTTCTTTGAAAGTGAGTGGTAAATCAAAAGTTTTAGACTTGATATAAGATATAAAGTAAGCATTATTCAATAATGAAAGTAATAAAGAAAATATGTTGATCACCTCATTATAATTAATGCTATTTTTGACAAAAAATGATAAATAAAATTAATATTTCTTTTGCTTAACATTTCTTTAAAAATCAAGTATAATAGAGTACAATTGTTATGTGATAAAGAGAGGTAATTTATGGAAGAGTTAAGATGTTACGGCTGTGGAGCTATTATTCAAAGTGAAGATGAAAAAAAGATTGGTTTTGTTCCTAAAAATGCACTAGATCGAAGTCAAGTATTATGTAAAAGATGTTTTCGTTTAAAAAACTATCATCAATTACAAGCAACAAATTTATCAGATGATGATTTTCTTGAAATTTTGAATAAAATTGGAGAAAAGGATTGTTTAGTTGTTTATCTTGTTGATTTATTTGATTTCAATGGAAGTTTAATTCAAGGATTGGTTCGTCATATTAATTATAATGATGTCATTGTTGTTGGTAATAAGAGGGATATTTTACCTCGTTCAATCAAAGATACGAAAATTATTCATTGGTTGAGAAGGCAACTTAAATTAGAGGGAATTAAACCGTTAGATGTGTTACTTACAAGTGGAAAAAAGAATTATCATTTAGATGAATTAATGCAAATGATTGATCAATATAGAAAAGGTAGAGATGTTTATGTTGTAGGAGTTACTAATGTTGGTAAATCATCTTTAATCAATTCTTTATTGAAAGCCTATAGTGATGTTCAAGATAATTTAATTACAACTAGTGAGTTTCCTGGTACAACATTGGATCTTATTGAAATTCCATTAGATGAAAATTCGTCCATTTATGATAGTCCAGGTATTGTCAATAGACATCAAATAGCACATCTTATTGATGAAAATACATTAAAAGATATTTTACCACAAAGTGAATTACGACCTGTTAATTATCAGTTGAATTGTAAACAAACTTTATATTTTGGTGGATTAGCACGTTTAGATTTTTTAAATGGTTCAAAAACATCAATGACATGTTATTTTCATAGAAGATTGCAAATTCACCGTACAAAATTAGAAAATGCGGATGCTCTTTATAATCGACATAAAACATTAAAACCTGAAGTTGAAGAATTAAAAGATATTCAATCATTTAAAACATATCAATTTAGATTACCTGAAAATAAAGTCGATGTTGTTATTTCAGGATTAGGATTTGTGACAATTCATTGTCCAAATGCATTAATAGAAGTGAAAGCTCCCGAACAAGTTGGAGTCTTTATAAGAGAAGCGTTAATTTAAAGGAGGATATATTATGTTAACTGGAAAACAAAAAAGATTTTTAAGACATGAAGCGCATCATTTAAACGCTATTTTTCAAATTGGAAAAGATGGTTTACATGAAAATCAAATTATTGGAATTGATGAAGCTTTAGAATCAAGAGAACTTATTAAAGTAAAAATTTTAGAAAGTTGTCAACAAGATAAAAATGAAATCGCACAAGAATTATCTTTAAAAACTGATGCTGAAGTTGTTCAAATATTAGGGCGTACAATCATTTTATACCGTGAAAGCGAAAAGGAAATTTATCGTTTACCATGAAAATAGGAATTTTTGGAGGCTCTTTTGATCCTATTCATTTAGGTCATACAAGAATCATTAATGAAGCAATTATATCTCTTCAACTTGATAAGATGTTAATTGTACCTACCAAACACAATCCTTGGAAAGAAGACAGTGTTGCAAATAATCAACAACGTATAGAAATGATTCAAATTGCTCTTAAAGATAATTCAAAATGTGAAGTGTGTACATTAGAAATTGATCGACAAGATAATGAAAAAAATTATACGATAGATACAATTAAAGAATTAAAAAAAATATATAAAAATGATCAGCTCTATTTTATGATGGGAATGGATCAAGCTAGCCAATTTGATAAATGGAAATCTGCTAAAGAAATTAGTGAACTTGTTCAATTAGTAGCTTTTAATCGAAAAGGATATCAAAAAAATGATGTTTTAAATGATTATCATTTTGAATTTATTCAAGCTGATTCAACGACTGAATCAAGCACTCAATTTAAAGCGGGAAATAAAGAAATCGTTGATCGAAATGTTTATACATATGCATTTCAAAATGGCTTATATTTAGAAAATTTTGTTTCAGGATATATGAGCGAAAAAAGATTTAAGCATACATGTTCTGTTGCAAAACTTGCTAGAGAATTTGCTGTTGCAAATGGAATTGATGGTAAAAAAGCATATATTGCAGGAATGTTGCATGATATTGCCAAAGAAATGGATAAAAAACAAGAAGATGATTTGATGGAAAAGTATTTTAGTAAATATGTTGATAAACCAAGAGCAATTTATCATCAATGGTTATCAACATATTTAGCACAAAAAGATTTTATGATTGAAGATGCTGAAATATTACAAGCAATTCGTCATCACACAACAGCTTCAACCAACATGTCTTTGTTAGATATGTGCGTATATTGTGCAGATAAACTTGATCCTTTAAGAGGGTATGATTCTTCAAAACAAATTGCATTATGTAAGGAAGATATCATAGAAGGTTTTAAAGGAGAACTAAAGAATTTTTATAAATTTTCGAAGAAGAAAAATAGACCTATTGATGAATGTTTTTTTGATGTTTATCAAGTATATTGTAAAGGAGATTTAAATGGATAAATTAAAAACAATTGTAAAAGTATTAGATGAAAAATTAGCAGAGGATATTGTTGTTATTGATATGTCAATTGACAGTCCTATTTGTGATTATTTTGTAATTGCAAGTGCAAGTAACGAAAGATTACTTCTTGCATTAAAAGATCATATTGAAGATGCTTGTGATAAAGAAAGATACTATGTAAAAAATATTGAAGGTAGAAAAAATTGTAAATGGATTTTAATGGATTACGGTGATATTGTTGTTCATTTATTTGATCCAGAAGAAAGAAAAAATTATGGAATTGAAAAACTATGGTCTGATAAGCCATTTGTCCAAGTAGAGGATATTTTGTAATGTCGTACGAAGCATTTGCCTATTATTATGATAGTTTAATGGATCAAAATTTTTATAATGATTATATTCAATTTATTAATGAGCATGTAAAAGATTATCAAACTGTATTAGAGCTTGGATGTGGTACAGGAGAAATTGCAATACGTTTGGCTCATTTAGGAAAACAAGTTTGTGCTACAGATATTTCAAAAGATATGTTAGAGGTTGCTAAATACAAATGTATTGATTTTAAAGTGGATGTGATGTTATCACGTATTGATATGTGTGATTTTGCAGTTGATAGTCAATTAGATCTTATTCTTTGTTTATGTGATTCTTTAAATTATGTTATTGATTTAAAAAATGTAAAACAAGTATTTGAAAATACGTATAATGCTTTAAAAAAAGGTGGATCATTTATTTTTGATATTGATTCTATGTATAAAATGGAAACAATTTTAAAAGATTATGATGAAGAAAATGATGAAGATGATTTTTATTTTCATTGGCATGTTGATCGTATCAGTAAAGGATATGTAAAACATAGTGTAGAAATTATTGATAAAGTAGAAAATGATCGAGTTTATGAAGAACATTATCAAAAAACGTATGATGTTGAAACCTATATTGAATTATTAGAAAAAATTGGTTTTAAAAACATTAAGTTATATAGTGATTTTTCTAAATATGATACTGAATGTGAAAGAGTTATATTTGTATGTCAAAAGGGGTGATTTTATGATAGGTATTATTGGAGCAATGGAAGAAGAAGTAAAGGCTTTGTTAGATAAAACAGAAGATATTCATGAAAATAAAATTTTAGATTGTGTTTTTTACGAAGGAAAAATAGATAATAAACAAGTCGTTATCTTACAAGGTGGAATAGGAAAAGTAAATTCTGCTATTTGTGTAACATTATTACTTACAAATTATGACATTGACTATGTTATTAATATTGGTTCTGCTGGTGGTTTAAAGGATTATCAAAATGTTGGTGATGTTGTAATTTCTAGTCATGTAGCATATCATGATGTTGATTTAACAGCTTTTGGGCGTCCTATGGGTGAATTACCAGAACTTCCTGTATTCATTCCTGCAGATGAAAATTTGGTTAATAAAGCAAAAGATATTCTTCATAAAATGAATATTCATGAAAATGTTGGATTAATTGTTTCTGGAGATCAATTTATTGCTCAAGAAGGACAAGTTTCTAAAATAAAAAAAGATTTTCCAAATGCATTATGTTCAGAAATGGAAGCTTCTGCAATAGGACATACTTGTTATAAATTTGGAGTTCCTTTTATTATAACAAGATCTTTATCGGATGTTTATGGTCATGGTGAATCTTCTATGCAATTTGATGAATATTTAAAAATTGCTAGTGAAAATTCGGCTAAATTATGTGTTGAATTAGTAAAAGCCTAAGGAGGTTTTTTATGAAAAAAAGAGAAGATATAGAATTATTAGCTCCTGCAGGGAGCTTTGAAGCATTAGTCGCTGCTGTTCAAAATGGCGCTAATGCTATTTATTTAGGTGGCCAAAAATTTGGGGCACGAGCGTTTGCTCATAATTTTGATTATGCTGCATTAAAAGAGGCTGTAGATTATTGTCATTTAAGAAATGTTAAATTATATGTTACTGTAAATACTCTTTATAATAATGCAGAAATCGATGAAATTTTTGATTATTTAAAATATCTTTACCATATTGGTGTAGATGCTCTTATTATTCAAGATATGGGGCTTTTTTCTCTTATTAAAAATCATTTTCCTGATATAGAGATACATATGTCAACACAAGCAAGTGTTAGAAATATTGAAGGAGTCAAATATTTTGCTAAACAAAATATAGATCGTGTTGTACTTGCAAGAGAAATGAACATTCGTGAAATTGAAGAAATATGTCATAATTGTTCAATTGATATTGAAGTGTTTGTTCATGGTGCATTATGCATGTCATATTCTGGTCAATGTTTAATGTCATCAATGATTGCTAAAAGAAGTGGAAATAAAGGCGAATGTGGTCAACCGTGTAGATTGCCGTATTCTTTATTAGAAGATAATAAAATAATCAAAAAACAAAAATACTTATTATCACCAATGGATCTATGTACAATTGAAAAAGTACCTAAACTTATTGATGCGGGTATTAAATCATTTAAAATAGAAGGACGTATGAAAAGACCTGAATATGTTGGTGAAGTCGTAAAAGCATATCGTCAAGCTATAGATTATTATTTTGATCAAAAAAATTACACGCCTGATATTTTACAGATGAAAAAAGTATTTAATAGGGGATTTACACAGGGATTTCTATTTCAAGATTATCTTAATCTAGCACAAGATATACCTGGAAACCAAGGCATCAAAATTGGTAAAATGGTTAATTATTCTAAAAAAAGAAAAATGCTGGATATTAAGTTATCAGATACCCTTTATCAAAATGATCGTATTTATTTTCCTAAAAATGATTTTACACGTACAATTACTAAATTATATAAAAATAATCGATTAGTTAATACTGCATATCAAGGTGATCTTGTTTCTATTGAAATGGACCAGTTATTGGATTTTCAAGATATTTATAAGGTTGTTGATGCAAAAATTGTTGAAGAAAATAGTAAATATATAAAAAATGAACATATTAAATTACCAATTCAAATGAAAGTTTTTGGGTTAATTGGTTTACCATTACAATTAACAGTGATTTATAAAAATAAAAAAATTAGTGTTAAAAGCGATCAATACATTGAAAAAGCACAAAACGTACCTTTAACAAATGAAAGAATAAAAGAACAATTATCTAAATTAGGAAATACAACTTTTTATTTAGAAAAATGTTCAATACGTTTTCCAAATGATGGAATTATTTCCATTAAAGAATTAAATAATTTAAGAAGATTGGCTATTGATGAACTTGAAAAAGAAATGTTAGATATGTCTTTTAGAAAGATGAATGATTTAGAACAATTTAATTGCCTTTCTAAAAAAAGAGAAGATCATAAGAAAATAGCAATTCAAGTATCTGATATTTCTCAACTTGAACAGCTTGATTTGCATGGTGTTGAGCAAGTATTTGTTCCTTTTTACCAATATCAAGCGCAATGCGATAAATATATACCTTATGTGCCATTTTTATATGATGAACAAGATTTTATTGAATTTTTAAATAGTGTTTATTATCAAAAGTGTCAATCAATTCAAGTGAATGATTTTGGTGCATTGAATCTTGTTAATGATAAAAATATAGTCTTAGGATATCATATGAATATTACAAATAATAAAGCAATTCAAGAATTCAATTTACCATTTGTTGTTTCTTATGAAGCATCGAAAAATGATATACAATCTTTTAAAACAAATCAGGACATTTATTTTACAGCTTACTCACAAATTATTAATATGAATTTAAAACATTGTATTATTTCAAATCATTATTTTTCTAGAAAACAAAAAGGCTGTCATTTGTGCAAACAACATCAATATTGTTTAAAAGATAGAAAAGAAATGAATTTTAAAATAGTAACAGATCAATACTGTAATAATTATGTTTTACATACACATCGTTTTTACTTTGATAAAATCAATGATCTAAACGTGGATTATATTTTATTGAATTTTTTAGATGAAACATCTCAAGAAATTCAAACAATTGTTAATGATTATCTTAATATTACAAAACATTTATTATCTAAAAATAAGAATAATTATGATATTTTTCAAGGATATTTTACAAAATAAAAATAATTTTTATTAAATGTTTTTTTTAAAAATAATAATTAAAAAAAATATAATTGAATGTCTTTAATGAAAATGCTAAAATTTTTATATGGGAGGATTATTGTATGGCGATTGATACTGAATTAGCAAAAAGATTACGTTCATATCGTAATTTTAAACATTTAACACAAAAAGATGTTGCTGCGCATTTAAATGTTCCTCATTCTGCAATTTCCGATATAGAAAATGGTAAAAGAGACATTACTGTTAGCGAGTTAAAAGTGTTTTCAAATTTATATGGTAGAAGTGTAGAAGAAATTATGAGCGGGAAAAAATATGACTATTATAATATTGCCAATATCGCTCGTTTACTTACTGAACTTCCTGATGATGATTTAAAAGAAATCATGTTTATTATTGAATATAAAAGAAAAAGAAATGAAGAACGTCATTTGAAATAATATTATTTTTGACAAGCAAAACGTTTAAATTCATTCAAAATATCTTGATCTTTATCAATTAAAGATTGGGGTATTTTTTTTTGTGTTCTTGAGTCAAAAAAATCAACATGAAGTTTATCATCAACAGATACAATAGCATAGCTTCCACATTGAGATTGCCCTCTATTAAACATAATACTACCAGGATTAATAAATATTTTATTCTTATATATTTCATAATGTGGGACATGTGTATGTCCATGAAAACAAATATGAATATCCGCTTTGTTCATGTACTCAACTAAATAATCATATCCTGCATAAACATTAAATTTATGGCCATGTGTAATTAATATATTGCCTAATGCTGTTGGTAATGTTGCAGTTAAAGGGAAAAAACCTTGATCATGATTTCCATCTACAATAGCAGCAAATTCTTTTATAAATGGAGAATTTTTATCAAAACAACTATCTCCACAATGTATTTTTAGATCGCATTTTACATTTTCTAAAACTTTTTTTAATTCATCATCATAGCCATGGCTATCGCTTACCAAAAGTATCTTCATAAAAAACCTCCATTATATCAATATAAATTATTATAGTCTAATTTTAATAAAAAATCTATTTCAAATCTATTTTCTGAAATAGAAAAAAAAGAGCGGAAAGGGTTTACATTTAAAGGGATAATTGATAAAATATATATAGGTTATAAATGAGAAGGAGTGTTAAAAATGAAACAAATTTTATTAGTTTGTTCAGCTGGTATGTCTACTAGTTTATTAGTAACTAAAATGGAAGGTGCTGCTAAAGATGCTGGATATGATGCAAAAATTTTCGCATTACCATTTTCTGATGCACCAAGAGTTTTAGAAGACGTTGATGTTATCTTACTTGGCCCACAAGTTAGATTCCAAAAATCTGCTATTGAAAAATTAGCTGCTGGACGTAAAAAAGGACCAATTCCTGTTGAAGTAATTGATATGAGAGATTATGGAACAATGAATGGTAAAGCTGTTTTTGAAATGGCTAAAAAATTAATTGGTGATTAATCACATAAAATAGTAAAAATTGGGGTTAACCCTTTAAAAAATCAGTTAAGGAAGGTATTTATTATTATGAAAAAAATTATGTTAGTTTGTGCTGCTGGTATGTCTACTAGTTTATTAGTAACTAAAATGGAAAAAGCAGCTGCAGCAATGGGTGATGAAGTTGAAATCTTCGCTTTACCAATTTCTGAAGGAGAAAAACGTGTTGGTGATGTAGATTGTATTTTACTTGGCCCACAAGTTAGATTCCAAAAAAATACTATTGAAAAAGCTATGGAAGCTGCTGGTGTAAGCAAACCATGTGACGTAATCGATATGAAAGATTATGGAATGATGAATGGTGAAGCTGTTTATAAAAAAGCTAAAGCTATGATGGGTGAATAATTCACTAGAGACGACTGTTTAACAGTCGTTTTTTATTTTAGTCTTTTTTAATTTTTTTTCATATGCTATAATATTCCAAAAGTATAAGGAGGATAATTATGGAAAAGGGTATTATTACTGTTGTTGGGAAAGATCAAGTTGGAATTATTGCTAAAGTTTGTACATATTTAGCTGATAACAAACTTAATATTTTAGATATTTCTCAAACTATTATTCAAGGATATTTCAATATGATGATGATTATTGAATTACAAAATGCAACAAAAGATTTTGGTGCTATTTGTGATGAACTTAATGAATTAGGAAATGAAATAGGTGTTAATATCAAGTTACAACATGAAAATATTTTTAATAAAATGCATCGAATTTAAAGGAGATTAGAATGATTAATTTATTTGAAGTTGCAGAAACAAATAAAATGATTGAACAAGAAAATTTAGATGTACGTACAATTACTATAGGGATCAGTTTATTAGATTGTATGGATCATGATATTGATGTTTTATGCAAAAATATATATAACAAAATAACAACTGTAGCAAAAGATTTAGTTAAAACGGGTGAAGAAATTGAAAAGAAATATGGTATTCCAATTGTTAATAAACGTATTTCTGTTACACCTATTGGTTTTGTAGGTTCTAATGCATGTAAATCAACAAAGGATTTTGTTAAAATTGCTAAGACTTTAGATCGATGTGCTGCCGAACTTAAAGTTAATTTTATTGGGGGATATAGCGCTATTGTTTCTAAAGGAATGACACCTGCTGAAAGACTTTTAATTGAATCTATTCCAGAAGCAATGAAAGTAACAAACAATGTTTGTAGTTCAGTAAATGTTGGTTCTACTAAAACTGGAATTAATATGGATGCTGTTAAATTAATGGGTGAAATTATTAAAGAAACTGCTGATTTAACAAAAGAAAATGACTCAATTGGATGTGCTAAACTTGTTGTTTTATGTAATGCACCTGATGATAACCCATTTATGGCTGGAGCATTTCATGGTGTAAGTGAAGCTGATTGTATTATTAATGTTGGTGTAAGTGGTCCAGGAGTTGTGAAAAACGCAATAGAAAAATGTAAAGGTGAAGATTTTGGTAAATTATGCGAAACAATCAAAAAAACTGCTTTTAAAATTACTCGTGTGGGTCAACTTGTTGCTCAAGAAGCTTCAAAAATGTTAAATATCCCATTTGGAATTATTGACTTATCTCTTGCACCTACACCAGCTGTTGGTGATAGTATTGCAGATTGCTTAGAAGGTATGGGATTAAAGAGTGTCGGGGCACCTGGAACTACTGCAGCATTAGCAATACTTAATGATCAAGTAAAAAAAGGAGGCGTAATGGCATCATCTTATGTTGGGGGACTAAGTGGTGCATTTATTCCTGTAAGTGAAGATCAAGGAATGATTAATGCTGTAGAAAATGGAGCATTAACACTTGAAAAATTAGAAGCAATGACATGTGTATGTAGTGTCGGATTAGATATGATTGCTATTCCTGGTAAAACATCATCAGCTACTATTTCTGGTATTATTGCTGATGAAATGGCTATTGGTATGATCAATCAAAAAACAACAGCTGTAAGAATCATTCCAGTAACTGGAAAAGATGTAGGTGAAACGGTTGAATTTGGAGGATTATTAGGTTATGCTCCTATTATGCCTGTTAATGAATTTGATTGTTCAGAATTTATAAATCGTGGTGGAAGAATACCAGCACCAATTCATAGTTTTAAAAATTAGAGGAAACTCTAATTTTTTAATATATAAAAAATATTGACGATAATAAATTTGCATTATACAATATTTACGTCACGGGGGTATTATATGGATTATATGGATAGAGAATTACATGAAGAATGTGGTGTTTTTGGGATAATTGGTCATCAAGATGCATCACAAATATGTTATTATGGATTACATAGCTTACAACATAGAGGTCAAGAAGCTGCTGGTATCTGTTGTGAAAACAATGGTAAAATGATTTTTCATAAAGGCGAAGGACTTGTTACAGAAGTATTTAACCAAGATAAATTAAAAGAGTTACATGGTAATTCAGCTATTGGACATGTTAGATATTCTACTGCTGGTGGAGGTGGAATTGCTAATGTTCAACCATTTGTATTTAGAACTATGCAAGGATCTATGAGTATATGTCACAATGGAAACTTAGTTAATGCAAATATTCTAAAACAAGAATTAGAAGAACAAGGAAGCATTTTCTCCTCAACTTCTGATACTGAAGTATTAGGGCATCTTATTAAAAGACAAAGTGGACATATGATTGATAGAATATGTACTTCTTTAGATAAATTAGATGGTGCATTTGCATTTTTAATCATGGTTGATAATAGAATTTATGCTGCAAGGGACAAATATGGATTACGACCTTTATCAATTGGAATTTTACCAAATGGTGCTTATGTGTTTGCATCAGAAACATGCGCATTAGATGTCGTTGGAGCAAAATTTGTAAGAGATGTTGAACCAGGTGAAATTGTTAGGGTAAAAGATGGAAAATTATTAAGTAAGATTTATACAAAAGATCCATTACAAGATAAAATATGTGCTATGGAGTATATTTATTTTTCAAGACCTGATAGTAATTTAGATGGTATAAATGTTCATACAACAAGAAAATTAGCTGGTAAGCAATTATATTATGAAAATCCTATCGATGCAGACGTTGTTATTGGTGTTCCAGATTCATCGATTTCAGCAGCAATTGGGTATTCAGAAGCATCAGGAATTCCTTATGAAATGGGATTGGTAAAAAATAAATATGTGGGTAGAACATTTATACAACCAACTCAAGAAATGAGAGAACAAGGTGTACGAATGAAGCTGTCTGCAGTATCGGCAATTGTCAGTGGAAAAAAAGTAGTTATGATTGATGATTCAATTGTACGAGGAACAACTTCGAAAAGAATCGTAAGACATTTAAAAGATGCTGGTGCAACAGAAGTACATGTTAGAATTGCTTCTCCAGCTATTAAATTTCCATGTTTTTATGGTGTAGATACATCTACAATAGAAGAATTAATTTCTAATAAAATGAATGTTGAAGAATTATGTAAATATATTGAAGCTGATAGCCTTGCGTTTATTAGTGAAGAAGGATTAAAAAAATCTATTCATTTTTCAAAAGAACATACATGTGGGTTATGTATGTCTTGCTTTAATGGAAATTATGTAACTAATCTATATGATTCATTTGATAAAGCAAATAAATTTGAAAAATAATTTATTTTGATATTATTCAACAATTATTGATCATATTTATTGAAATATTTCAATTTTTACTGTATTCTTTAGATGTTGGTAGTAGGATCATCTTAAAATTAGAGATATCCTAAAAGAGCAATATTTATTGGTAATTTAAAATAACGAGGGGTTTCTCATATTTTAATTATCAAATGATGTGGGGCAACATTTGCCCCACGTTTCTTTATACATTAGAAGTCAATTTTGGAAATATCTAAATCTGATGATGTATCAACATCATCATTTTTTATTAGAGCTAGCTGTATATCACCTATTCGGTTAGAAATCGATGCCAGACTATTAAGAATATCTTCTAAAATTACATCTTCTTCGACAATAATTGGTTCATTATCTTCATCAATAACAAGTGTAAATACTTTTTTCATTTTAATTTTTGTCCTTTCTTATACATGTAAAATAATATATCGTATCATCATTTAAAGTGCAGAGAATACAATTACGGAATCTTTCCCAGTTCAGATAGCCATTCGAAGCATGTTTGATAAGTTTAATAGTCTTATTTCTGTTTTCAATGATGGTAGTGTTCATTCTTCTTTTTGATTTGTCATCTACAATGATAAAGCTAAGGTTGCATTTGGAGATTTAAGATCCTTGAGAACATTGGATACAGTAACAATAGAGAGTCTACCTCCAAAAAAAAGAAATATAATCAATAATAAAGGAAACATGAGAAGACGATAAAAAATCTTTATTTTTTAAAACATCAATGATGATATCAAAAGAAACAATAGAATAAGGAATCGTATCTTCAATCAGGACAGCATGGGTAGAATTACAAGATGGGCATTTAAGGCGTAATATTCTGATGGTATGATTTCGATCAAAGATATCGACATGGCGGTCATAGTAGGCATGAATGATCAAACCGTTGGAATGACAAGGAAAATGAAATGTTTTATGGATTTGAAAATACATTTGAATCATTAGATAATTTAAAACAAGCGATGATAGATTATATTCATTATCATAATAATTTTAGAATTACAGTAAAGGGAAAAGGCTTAACTCCTTTACAAATTAGGAATCAAGCCTTATCATTAAGTTAATTATTTTTTGTCCAACAAAGTCGGTTCAGTATAATGCCCCTGGATTATTTATAGCTTGAGAAATCCCCACGATTTTTTAGTTACTCTATTTATTTTTAATATTGCTTTTTATTTTAACAACATTATATACAAATAAATAAAATATATTTGCACTCATTGAAATGATTTTTTATATTACTATAATACTTGTTGTTTTACTGTTTGGCATTCTAGATGTTAAAAATAGAAATCATTTAGTATAAGATTAAAATGTACGAATTGGAGTTGTTAATTTACAAATTATTTTGTATGAAATCGAACAGGGTAAGTTATCTATGAAAATAAATTTAATAGTTTTTGTTATAAATGATAATATTTGAAATCAAATTACAAAATTTGAATTCGAGTAGATTAAATTGCTAAAAAAATATAAACTTATTATAGTAGATAAAAGATAAAGGAGAATTTCAAATGAAAAAAATCATGTTAGTTTGTTCGGCTGGAATGTCGACAAGTTTATTAGTAACAAAAATGGAACAAGCAGCAGAAAAAGTAGGAGATGAAGTAGAAATCTTTGCTCTTCCAATGTCTGATGGAATTAACAGACTTTCAACTGTGGATTGTGTTTTACTTGGCCCACAAGTTAGATTCAATTTAGGAAAAATTAAAGAAGAAGCTGCCAAAGTCAATCCAGGACTTCCAGTAGATGTTATTGATATGAAAGATTATGGAATGATGAATGGTGAAAAAGTATACAATTATGCTAAAAAACTAATGGATGAATAAATTTTAATAAAAATACTATTATAATTTTTAAGATCTATTATTTATAGAAGGAGAATAATTTACATCTTGCATTTATTCTCCTTTTAAATTTTAACTATTAGCAAAGTAATGTAATTTGCCCAGAAGGCGTCGAAACAGAAGTTATGAATAGTCAAAAAATATTAGCCAATTTGGTGGGGGGTATAGATTATATAACTTTTAGGACTAATTTCAAGAATAAAAATCCCGTTCATTGAAAAATTAAAATAAAAGAATAAAATATAAGAGGAGTAAAAAGATTGCTCTGATTAGTTTATCGTATTACATAGAAAAGTAATCACAAACTTTCCAGGCTGGTGATTACTTTTTTTCTTTTCAATCTTTTAAACGTTTTAAACTTTTTAAAAATAAGAAAATAAAAACGACTTGCTTATTTTCCTGTTTTCAAAATTTCTAATTTGTGGTAAAATTAATTTGCTGATGGCAAAAAACTAGTGTATTTAGCACTAGGATAGTTATCGTTTAAAATTAATTAAATCAAATTTGCCTCTAGTTTAAACAGCGCGAATATGACAGAAAAACTATATTAGAAAAAAATTCTCAATCCAAAATTTCGAAGTGTAGAATATATTATTGCCGTTAGCAAAAAGGACATTAAGTTGTCCTTTTTATTTTTGCACCTTTTTCTAATTTTTAACTTTTTGTTTTACATCCTTCTTACTATTCTACTTAAATTCATATTCTTTTAAATGAAGTCCATCAACTATTGTCAATTCAAAATACATTTCATAAAAATACTGATTAAAAATTATCATTATCATCTTATATCCATTTATATCAATTCTTTTCATTGTGTCAAAAACAATGTTTATTTTATCAACGTAATATACATCCTCTTTTTCAATATTTTCTTCAATATTATCTCCAACATTTTTATCAATTCTTACAATGTTTTCTACATTATTTTTCTCTATGTTTTCAAATACATTCTTTTCTAAAAAGTTTCACGACAAAGTCTTTTGAAATAACATTAATTTCGAAGGTTACTCTTATAGTATGACGAAATAATTTTGGATAGGTTACACTTTATTGGACAATTCTAAAGAGAACTGTTTATAATAAATAAAAATGAAATGAGGTAACCAAAATGGCAAGAAAAAGAAGAAATTACACTGATGAATTAAAAAAGAAAATTGTTGAATTGTATAATAGTGGAAAACCAAGGGCTGAACTTGTAAGAGAGTATGAGCTAACACCATCAGCTTTATCATCATGGATCAATAAATGCAATAATTCAGGTTCATTTAAAGCAGAAGATAACAGAACTCCTGAAGAAAATGAATTAATCAAACTTCGTAAAGAAAATCAACGATTAAAAATGGAAAATGATATTCGCTGATTATGGGACGAAAATAAATGTTATTTTATCCAATTCGTATAAATATCCAATCAGCGCGATGTGTAAATTACTCAATATTTCAAGCTCATCTTTATATTACGCTAAAAATAAACCTGCAAAAAAATATAACGCAGAAGAAGAAAAACTAACACAACATATTAAAGAAATATTTAAAAATAGTCGTAATAACTATGGATCTAGAAAAATCAAAGTTGAATTAAAGAAAAAAGGAATTATAGCCAGTAAGCAACGAATTAGACGTATCATGAAGGAAAATGGCCTTGTATCAACGTACACAGTCAAACAATATAAAGTGCATAAACAGATATGTAATAACGATAAAATAGATAACAAGTTAAAACGAAATTTCAATCAAGAAGAAAGAATGAAAGTAATTCTAAGTGATTTAACTTATGTCAATGTTGCAGGAAAATGGAACTACATATGTTTAATGTTAGATCTATATAACAGGGAAATTGTAGGCTATACAGCAGGAAAACATAAGGATGATGATTTGGTTAGAAAAGCAATAACTACAATAAAATATGATTTAAATAAAATTGAAATATTTCATACAGACAGAGGAAATGAATTTAAAAATAATATTATAGATGAAGTACTAGATACTTTTAAAATAGATAGGTCACTTAGTGCTAAAGGATGTCCATATGATAATGCAGTAGCAGAAGCAACCTATAAGATAATAAAAACAGAATTTGCATTTAATAGAATATTTAATGATTTTGAAGAATTAGAAAGAGAATTGTTTGATTATGTAAATTGGTAAGGAGTGTGTTAAGTATGTTATCTAAAAGTGAATGTAGAAGTTATTTAAATGATGTTAAACAATATCTTAATATTACTACTTTTTGTAATGAGTTAGGTATTGCAAGACCACATTTAACAATGTTTTTAAAAGATTATCATTATGATCATTATCTAAACGTAGAAAAGGCTAATTTATTAGTTGAATCAATTAAATCAAAATTTTAAAAGCAGTTTAAGAGCACTTCGCATAATGTATATTATATAACTTTTATAGTATATATAAATAGTTTTTTATTATTTTAACTATTTATATACTTGTATTAGATAATAATAAAATATGTGCATAACATGACAAGTATTACGGAAATAAACATAACAAATATGAATATAAGTTTATTATTACTTTTAAGATTTTTATATAAAGCTAGAAATGAAACGATAAATAATAATATAGATAAAAGATAAAATGAATATAAAATAACATTACTGTGCATTTGAATTGCAAATATAAATAATAAAACTCCTAATAAATCTGCAAATAATGAATAAAGAATGATTTTTCTATTTTCCATTTTTCTATCCCTATTTTAATAATTTTAATATAGATGAACCTATACCATTATATTTAACATTGAAGTTATCGCAAATTGTAGAACCGATAATTCCAAAAGAATCACCATCATTTAATACTTTCATTTCATTAAATTGTTTTGAATAAATTATAAGTGGTACTTGTTCACGTGTATGATCTGTTCCTCTATATGTTGGATCATTTCCATGATCAGCAGTAACTATTAATAAATCATCTTCTTTTAATTCATTTATTAATTCTCCTAATTGTACATCGAATTCTTCAATTGCTTTTCCATAACCAGCAGCATTTCTTCTATGCCCATAGACCGCATCGAAATCAACTAAGTTAATAAATGCTAAACCATTAAAATTGTCACTTGCTAATTCAATAGTTTTATTCATACCATCTTCATTACTTACTGTTTTAATTTTTCTTGTAATCCCTTGATCAACAAATATATCTGGTATTTTACCTACACCTATAACATCTAATCCAGCATCTTTTAAAGAATCAAGCGCAGTTTTAGAAAATGGGGCTAATGCATAATCATGTCTATTAGATGTACGAGTAAAATGTCCTTCTTTTGTTCCTATATATGGTCTAGCGATAACTCTACCAACCTTCCATTTATCATCCATAGCTATTTCTCTAGCAATTTGACATGCATGATATAATTCTTCTAATGGGATAATATCTTCATTTGCAGCAATTTGAAAAACAGAATCGGCAGAAGTATAGACTATCCAATCCCCTGTTTTGATTTGATGTTCTCCATACATATCTAGAATTTTAGTACCACTACATGCAATATTTCCTACACATTTTCTACCAGTTTTTTTCTCAAATAGGTCAATAAATTCTTTAGGAAAACCGGTATCTGTAAATGTAATAAAAGGTTTTTCTGTTTTAAGCCCCATCATTTCCCAATGTCCAGTCATTGTATCCTTACCATTCGATGCTTCATTTAATTTTAAAACATAAGCTTGTGGGTTTTCTGTTTTGGCAACACCTTTAAAATCACCTAAATTACCAAATCCTAAATTTTGCAATGTTGGTATATTTAAACCATCACATATTGAACAAATATGACCAACGGTATTTGCTCCAAAATCATTATATTTTTTTGCGTCTTTTGCATTTCCAATTCCCATTGAATCACAAACAATGAGAAAAATTCTATTAAATTTCATGAATACTATCTCCTTTTTTTGTTTTTGCTCTTAAATGATATTTATTATAATCATCAATAATTTTATTATTTGAAACATGAGTATAAATAGTGGTTGTTGAAATATCACTATGCCCAAGTAATTCTTGAATAGAACGTAAATCAGCACCATTTTCATACAAGTGAGTTGCAAATGTATGTCGAATAGTATGAGGCGACACTTTCTTTTTGATATTTGCATTTATACATGCTTCTTTTAGGATTTTATAAAAATACTCACTAGATATTTTATTTAAATGATTATTAAAAAACAAGTAATCATTATCTTTAAAATCTAATTTAGGGTATCTAAAATCATAAATATAACATGATAAAATTTCACATACATAGTCATTTAAAGGCAAAAGCCTTTCTTTATCCCCTTTTCCAATTACGTTTAAATATTTCATTTTTAAATTAAGTTGTGATAATTTTAAATTACACAATTCAGAAACTCTCATACCTGTTGCATATAATAGTTCTAGCATAGCTCTCGTTCTAGCATTTTTAAAATTATCCATTTCAATACTATCAAGTAATGTTTTTATTTCTTCCATATTTAAAACCTGTGGAAGTCTTTTAGTGTTTTTTGGTAAATCAAAAGTCTCCATAAGATTTTTTTTAACAATTTCTTCTTTCATCAAAAATTTATAAAATGAGCGTAGTGAAACCATTTTTCGTGATAAAGAAGATGCTGCTAAAGATGTAAATTGTTGTAAATATTTTCTAATCATATCTTTATCAATTTGATCGATTAAAACAACTTGATTTTGTTTTTGAATATAGTTTATAAAATGTTCAAGATCTCGCATATAATTTTTTAATGTATTATCTGATACCTTTTTTTCTATTAATAAATATTGTTTATATTCGTTAAGTGCATCATATATGTTCATATTACCACCATATTTATTATATCACGAATGATTATTGAAGAACAATTTTATATAAGGTAAATTTTTAACAGTGCAGATATGAATATTAAAAAACATATAATAATTAAGTAATTTAAAATATAATTAAATAAATATTTTAAACTGAAGTTATCTTTTTGTATGAAAGTTAATTTGAAACTTTGTATAGAAAGATACGTTGACATAAAAGACATCACATACGTAATTAAAATTTCAATAATCATTTGAGGTAATACAATAATAAAAATATTATGAAACGAAAGAAGCGATTGATAATATTTAAAAATAAAAGAAATAATACATAAAATTCTATAAATGATTCCAATTGATATAACTGGAGCACCAATAAAACTTGTTGCTGAAACCATGATGATTATTATGTACATAAATGTACATAATAGATATGAATTTAGTTGATGTGTTTTAAAGAATATGAGATCAACCGAAATTTTATAAAGAGAATATTTATTTAATGAAAAAAATATAATTGAAATAATTGTTGAACAAAGAAAATTTAAGAATAAATATTGATGTAAATACATATTTTTCTTTTGAATAAAAAAAGACATCATATCTCCTCCTATAGCATAGGATATGATGTATTCTTTTTTTTATGATTATTCTTTTCTGTACTTGTTTTTTGATTTATTTAATAAAGCAGAAGCCGTTGTCAAATGATATTTATTCTCACTATTAATTTTATTGATTACAGCCTCTGTTGTTTTTATTTTATTTTTCTCAATATTTTTGTCAAATAGACTTACTTGTTTTTTATAACTGCTTCGATTGATAACATTATTTAACGAAACTCCAATAAGTCTAAGAGGTTTTCCACTATAATTTTTATCAAATAAGTATTTTGCAGTAGAAAGTATTATCTCATATTCATTGATATAATCAATTAAAGGAGTTTGTCGTGTAACTGACTCAAATCGAGAATACTTAATCGTAATACTGATCGAATTGCCAATCAAATTTCTTTTTTTTGCTCTAAATGAAACTCTAGAACATAATATACGTAAAGTTTCATAAATAGTCTCTATATCATTTGTATCGTATTGTAAGGTTGTTGAATTACCTACAGATTTTAATTCGTTTTTTTCAGTATTTACTTTAGAAATATCTATTCCATTGGCTTTTCTATATAATAGAAGTGCATTTTTCCCAATAATCTGACGTAATTTATTATAGTTATCATAATTAGCTACATCTCCAATAGTTAAAATGCCCATTTCTTTGAGTTTAGGTGCAGTTTTTTTACCGATTCCAAACATTTCAGAAACATCAAGGGGCCAAAGTAATTGTTTATAATTAGATTTATTTAAAATGGTAATACCCATTGGTTTTTTCATATCACTAGCCATTTTAGCCATAAATTTATTAGGAGCAATTCCAATAGAACATTTTAGTTTTAATGTATTTAAAACATCATTTTGAATGATTTTTGCAAGTTTGTAAGGATGAATATTATGTTCGATAATGTAATTAGAAAAATCAACATAACATTCATCAATACTTGCTATTTCTAACAAAGGACTATATGTTGAAATCAATTCAAAAAATTGACTTGATAAACGTCTATATAAATCAAAATTTACGGGTTTTATGATTAAATTTTTACATAATTGTTTAGCTTGAAATAATGGCATTGCAGAATGGATTCCATATTTTCTTGCTTCATATGAAGCAGTAGAAACAATCGCACGCCTGTTATTTCCAGATATTACTAAAGGTTTTCCTTCCAAAGAAGAATCATGTGCCATTTCAGCACTTGCATAAAATGCATTTAAATCTATATGAAATATAATTTGCATATAGCAGCTCACTCCCTTAGCAACATTGTAACATATTTTAATTATAAATAGTGCCCTTTATTTGCTAATGCTGTTTTATGTGCTAATCTCAATTTATCAGCAATCATTGCAATAAATTCAGAATTTGTTGGTTTAGATTTGGAAGCAGATACTGTGTATCCAAAGATATCATCAATGGCCTCAGTATTTCCTCTATTCCATGCAACTTCGATTGCATGTCGGATAGCTCTTTCTACTCTTGAAGAAGTGGTATTATAATTTCTTGCAATTTCTGGATATAGTACTTTCGTTACTTGACCTAAAATATCAATATTATCATATGTTTTCATAATTGCTGTTCTTAAATACATATATCCTTTTATATGAGCAGGAATACCCACTTCATGTAAAATTTCTGTGATTTCATTTTCGATTTTAACTTTTTGAATTTTTTCAGTTTCATTAACATGAGTCTCATTGATTTTTGTCTCATCTGAAAAAACGCGTTTAATAACATCCATAAAATAATTAAAATCAAAAGGAATTTTAAAACAATAGCTTACATTTAATTTTTCTAGTGCATTACTTATCAATGGACTAGTAAAACTTGTAATACATACAACTTTTTGATAAGCATTTTTATTGACTTCCCTCACTTTCTCTAATACTCCGACACCATCAATATCAGTGAGCATCAGATCAATAACTAATAAATCACAATTGTTTGTTTTAAAAAAAGTAATTGCATCACCTGCACTATTAGCAGTACCTACAATTTGATAATTGGAAAATTTTTCAAATTGTTGTGCTATACCTTCTAACAGTTCATGATTTTCCACAATAATAAAGATTTTCTTTTTTTCCATAATTACCTCCCATCCACTACCAACAACCATATTATATAAAGTATTCTAATTTATGTTTAGATTTTAGATAAAAATTAACATAAATTTATAAATTTAATAACTAATATTTAGTATTTTTAAAAATATATCTACATTTTTCTTAAGTATTTTTTATTATTTGTCGAATTTTAGAAAAATAAGAAATACAAATTATTACATGTTTTGTTAAAAATAAGATAAAATTAGTATTATTTTTTATAAAAGCCATGTTAAAAACATGGCTTTTATTCGTTATCTATCATCCATTGTATATACATGCCATACCCTTCCAATATTTCTGATTTACTTGCATGTGTAACACAACCTATTAATTTGTTATTTTGAATGATCGGAGAACCACTCATACCTTGAATAATACCTTGACATTGTTCTATGATTTTTTGATCTGTAACAATAAATTTTATTCCTTTTTCCATAGGTTTATCTTGTTTTAATAGATCAGTAATTTTTATCTTACATTTTTCTACATTATTTTCATTTAAAACCGTAAGAAAATAGGCATCTCCTAATTTAACTTCATCTATGGTAGCAGTTTTATAAACATTTTTATTTGGAAGATTATTAATTTTCCCATAAACGCCAAAATTATTATTTTTTTCTATCTCACCTATAGATTGATTATCAATATTACCAATTTTTTGACCTATATTGTATGACTCGGTTTTCTTTATACCTTTTATGGAAGCAGAATACAGTGAACCATCATTTATATCAAGATCATCATCAACCATATTGTGCCCCAAACAAGCAAATTTGCCTGTATTTAATTGATAATAGGTAACAGTTCCTATTCCTTTAGCACAATCTTTTACATATAACCCTGTACTAAATTCAGCATTATTTTTATAAATTTTCATAGTTTTATGATAAATATTCGATGCCCTTTTTATTGTGAATTCTAAATTACTTGTATTGCAATTTTTTATTATATTTGTTAAATCATCAATTGTTTTAACATTTTTCTTTTCAACACTGGTAATAATATCATTGATTTCAAAATAATTAGATGGATCAATAATTTCATTGTCAACTTTTATTTTATAGAAACCAGTAATGCAAACACCATCATAATTTAATATTATTCCAACAGATTCTCCTCCAATTAAAACATCAATTGCATTAATAGGTACTATCATTAATATAATAGATAGACAACAGGTATAGAAGGATATTTTAAGCTTTTTAAAAAGCATAGATACCTCCTGTAGCTTTTTTTTGCTACAACATATTTTGGTATCTATGCTTTAATTTTATACACATATTTCTTTCAATTTTTTTGCATGGTCTATAGATTGTTGTGTAATTTCTTTACCAGAAATCATTTTAGCTAATTCATAAACACTTTCTTTTTCATTAAGTAATCTTACATGTACTTTACTTGTGTTATCCATTTGCTCTTTTTCAATAAACAAATGGTTATTAGCAAAACATGCGACTTGAGCTAAATGTGTAATACAAACAACTTGTTGTTTTTTTGAGATTTTTTTCATAACGTGCCCAATGCTTTCAGCCACTTTACCACTGACTCCTGTATCTGCTTCATCAAAAATGATTGTACCACCATCTTTTGAATTTTGTGAAACAGCTTTAATTGCTAGCATAATGCGTGATAATTCTCCACCCGAAGCAATTTTTTGAAGTGGTTGAAGTGGTTGACCACTATTTGTTGAAACAACAATTTTAACATTATCTATTCCGTTATCATTAAAATCATTAATTTGAAAATCAAATTTAAATTGAACTTGTTGAAGATACATTTGATTTAAAATATATTTTACTTCTTTTTCTAATTCTAATGCTTTATTTTTTCTTAAAATAGAAATTTTTTTAGCATAGTAAATCAATTGATTTTCTGTTTCTTTAAGTTTTAAATTGATATTTTCAATCATTTGATCTCTATTTTTGAATAATTCTATTTTTTCTATTAAACTATTTTTAAAATCAATAATAGCATCAATTGTTTGGCCATATTTACGTTTAAGCTTGTTTAATTTGAAAAAGGTTTCTTGCACTTCATTATAATGTTCTTCACTAAAGTATGATTGAGAAAATTGATCATAAATATCTTGATTTATACCATCTACTGTATAATAAAGATCATATAGTTGATCATAATTGTGCTTAATATCATCAATTTCGAGATATGAAAGTTCGTTTAAACTTTGTTTGAAGAGATCCATTATTCCTTTTGAAGAATCCATTAATGCTTTATAGTTTTTAATATGTTGAGAATTTTTTTCATAATTTAATAGATTATTTCTCTCTTTTAAAAACTCTTCTTCATCAAAATTTTCTAAATCTAATTCTTCTATTTCTTCTAATTGAGCTAAATAAAAATCTAATTGTTCATCAGTTAATTCTTCTTTTGTTAAAGAAAGATATTTTTGATTTAGATTTTTATACGTTTGATAAAGAGTAAGGTATTCTTTTTTTAAATCAGTTAATTCATTTCCAATAAAATTATCTAATAGCTTTAAATGATAGGATTCATTAAATAATTGATGTGTTTCAAATTGAGAATGTATGTCTACAATTTGTGACATTATTTTTTTCAATAATAATTGACTAGAATTACGATAATTAATTTTGATTGCTGATTTACCATCGCGATTAATTTTTTTTGAAATAACAAGATGCTCATCAATGGGAAAATTATTATCCAATAAAATTTTATCTATTTCTTTATTAGAAGAAAAAACACCTTCAATAAATGCATAATCAGCCCCATTTTTTACAAATGATGGTTGACTACGTTGACCTATCAATTGACCAATAGCATCAATGATAATTGATTTCCCTGCCCCTGTTTCTCCAGTTAAAACTGTCATTCCTGATTGAAAGTCTATTTGAACTTGATCAATGATTGCAAAATTTTCTATATATAAACTTTCTATCATAGTATCACCCATCCTTTACCCTTTAAAACAAATATGTGCTTCATTTACAACATTTTCAATATCAATAGGATTATTTACTCCACCAACTTTAAAATGAGCTAAAAACTCAATATTACCTTCTCCACCGGTAATTGGAGAAAAAGACAATGCTTGTAAGCTCAAATGACATTCATTTGCATACGCAATGACATTTTCAATAACCTTTAAATGTGTTTTAGGATCTTTTACAATTCCCTTTTTCCCAACTTCATCTTTTCCTGCTTCAAATTGAGGCTTGATCAACGCTACAATATCATCATTTTCATTTAATATATCTTTAAGAGGAATAAAAATATGTTTCAAAGAAATAAAAGAAACATCAATCGTTGCAATATTAGGTATCCCATTTTCAAACAAATCACGGGTAGCATACCTAAAATTCGTTTTTTCTTTAACAATAACTCGTGGATCATTTCTTAATTTCCAAACAAGTTGATTCGTACCTACATCTACAGCATAAACACATTGTGCACCATTTTGAAGAGCACAATCTGTAAATCCTCCTGTTGAAGAACCAATATCAACCATAACACGATTTTGCATTGAAATATCAAATATTTTTAGTGCTTTTTCTAATTTTAAACCACCTCTAGAAACATAGGGCATAACCGTTCCCTTTACAAAAAGCTCCATATCTACAGGAACTTTTGTGCCAGGTTTATCAATAATTTCATGATCATTATGAACTATTCCAGCCATAACAGCACGTTTTGCTTTTTCACGCGAATCAAAGAATCCTTGTTCTACTAGTAATACATCAATTCTCTTTTTTTCCATTCATTAATTCCTCACATTTATTTATAACAGTATCTAAATCAATTTTTTCATCATCATATATTTCTTGTACAGATCCTTGCTTTGAATAATGATCTGCAAGTGCAATATGTTCAAAAGTTCTTAAAATATGTTTTTCATTACAATAAGTCAATAATATCGAACCTAATGATCCTGTTTTTAAAATAGTTTCATATACAAGAATCGGTTTATCATTTTCAGTAAATATTTTATGTACCATATCTTCATCTATAGGCTTAATAAATCTCGCATTTATAATTCTAATATTTAAATGTTTACTTTTGATTATTGTTTTTATCTTTTCAACATTATCACCATAACAAATTAAAGTCATTTTATAGTCATCTTTGCAAGATTCAATAGTCCAAGTACCTAATTCTAATTGATTATTATAATCAACTTTTATATCATCTATACTTCCTCTAGGTATTCTAATAAAATAAGGTTTATTAAAATTATGAAATGCTGTATTTACAAATTGACGAAGTTCTCTAGCATCTTTAGGAGCAAAAAGAACGATGTTAGGAATAGGTGATAAAATACTTACATCAAATACCCCATGATGCGTTGGGCCATCTTCTCCTACAATACCTGCACGATCAATACTGCAAAGACATGGTAAATCCATTCTAGCAATATCATGATTAATTTGATCATAAGCTCTTTGTAAAAAAGAAGAGTAGACAGAAATAAAAGGTTTTTTTTGAGAAATAGATAAACCTGCTGTAAAAGTAAGAGCATGCTCTTCAGCAATTCCTACATCAAAACATCTTTCTGGGAATACTTTAAATAAAGTATTCATTGCCGATCCTTTAATCATTGCAGGAGTAATTGAAACAATATCCTTATCAATTTTCATCCATTGTAAAACCTGATCAGATATAATTTCCGACCATGATTTTTTTGAAGAATTTCCAGAAGAAAGCACACGGCCATTTTTTACATTAAATGGTGGAGTTCCATGCCATTTACCTTCTTGATCATTTTCAGCAAATGAATAACCTTTTCCTTTTTCAGTAACAACATGTACAACGACACTCTTTTTATTCTTTTGTGCAAGTTGCAATACTCTTATCAATTCAACAATATTATGTCCATCCACCGGACCTAAATAATCAATACCAAAGTCTTCAAAAATAGTATCATTTATAAAACCTCTTTTTATAAAGTCTTTAATATATTTTGTAGCTTTATAAACACCTTCTCCTAATTTCCCATGTTGTAAAATCGAACGATAGTCATCTTTCATTTTATTATATGTATTAGACATACGCACATTATTTAGAAAGTTGTTCATACCACCAATGCTTTTAGAGATTGACATTTGATTATCATTTAAAATTAAAATTACTTTATTATTAATTGAACCAAGATGATTTAAAGCTTCTAAAGATTCGCCGCCTACAATAGCTCCATCGCCTACTACAGGAACAATGCTAAAACTTTCTTTATTTAAGTCTCTTGCGATTGCCATTGCTACAGCTGCCGAAAGAGCTGTAGAAGAATGACCAGCCTCCCAAACATCATGTTTACTTTCACAACGTTTTTGAAAGCCTGATAAGCCATTGAATTTTCTTAAATGTGTAAAATCTTTTGCACGTCCTGTTAAAATTTTATGAACATAACATTGATGTCCTACATCAAAAAATATTTTATCTTCAGGTGAGTTAAACACATAATGCAAAGCAATAGTTAATTCAACAATTCCTAAATTACTTGATAAATGTCCACCTGTTTGAGAAACAGATTCAATAATAAATTGGCGAATATCCTTTGCTAAGTCATTCAATTCCTTTTCTGTTAATTCTTTTAAAAAAGAAGGACCTTTAATTTTTGTTAAATCCATTTATCTCACTCTTTTCCATAATTTTTCAATAATTTCCAAAATCAACCCATGATTTAGTGTTAAAGAATACACAAGTTGCTGAGCTTCATTAAATAGTAAATCAACTTCTTTTTGAGAATTTTCAATTCCTAAAAGTGTAACATAAGTTTCTTTATGATTTGCTTCGTCACTTCCTGTATTTTTACCCAATGTTTTGGCATCAGATGTCACATCTAAAATATCGTCTTGAATTTGAAATGCTAAGCCAATTTTATAACCTATTTGTTTTAAAATTTCTAAATCGTTTGGTGAGGCAATTAAAGCCCCCATTTGAAAGGCACAAGATAATAATTTTCCTGTTTTATAATGGTGAATTTTATCTAATGTTTCTTTTGAAAGCTTTTTACCTTCATTTTCAATATCATATTCTTGTCCTAAAATCATCCCGTTTATACCACTTGATGTATATAAACAAGAAACAAGTGAAAGTTTTAATGAATCATCTAGATTGGTTTGTAAAATGATGTTTACTGCTTCATTAAGAAGACCATCTCCTGCTAAAATTGCTGTTGCTTCACCAAATTGTTTATGACATGTTGGTTTTCCACGTCTTAAATCATCATTGTCCATTCCAGGTAAATCATCATGGATCAATGAATAAGTGTGTATCATTTCTAATGCACAAGCAATATCAATATACTTTCTATAATCAAGACCATATGCTCTAATCACTTGTAAAACAATTAATGGTCTAATTCGCTTTCCCCCTGCTTTTAAAGAATAATACATTGCTTCCTTAACCTTACTATCAGGATATTGAGATAAAATATTTTCAAGTCTTTGATTAATTTCATTTATAACATTATTCATTATTTTCTACCTCTACATCAAAATCTTCTAATTGACCATCAATAAGTATTTTAGAAACTTTATTTTCTACATTTCCTAATTTTTTTGAACAATATTGAGAAAGCTGTACGCCTTCTTGAAAAAGTTCAACACTATCATCTAAAGATGTTTCGTTATTTTCTAATAAATCGACAATTTCTTCTAATCGTTTTATTGCCTGTTCGAATGTCATTTTTTCCATATACATTACTCCTTATGAATCGTTGCTTTAACGTAACCGTCTTTTAAATAGATAGAAACATTATCTTCATTATTTAAATCATCTATACTTGAAACATATTGATTTTCTTTTTTTACTAAAGCATAGCCCCTTTCTAACGTTTGTAAAGGACTTAATGCATTTAATTTAGAAATCAACATACTTAAGTTATTTTGATTGGCTTTAAGTTTATTATGAAAATTTATTTTTAATAAATTTTCATATGTTTGAATCTTTTGTTGATAATGACTTACAAATACTTTATTTTGAGATTGTAATTGTAAATTAAGTTTTGTATAAATAACCATATTATTATTTAAACGTTTTTCCATGAAATTAGAAATTTTATCTTGTAAATAAGAAACATATTGTAAGTGATCACCATATAGTTTTTCAGGATTTTTAAATAAATAAAAGTGTGTTAAGCGATTTAATCTTGTATTCAATGTTTCAATTTTATACTTCATATTTGATTTTAAAAGACCATCTAACATTGATAAATGCTTATACATATCTTCTATATTAGGTGTGGCTTCAATAGCTGCATAGGTAGGTGTTAACGCTCTTAAATCACATACATAATCACATATTGTAAAATCTATTTCATGCCCTATTCCACAAATAATAGGTGTTTTTAATTCAAAAATTGTTCTTGCTAATGCTTCTTCATTAAAATTCCATAAATCCTCTAACGAACCACCACCTCGTGCCAAAATAATGGTATTAAAGTGAAGTTCATCTACGAATTTCAAAGTTGAAATAATTTTCAAATATGCGTCTTTCCCCTGTACAGGTATAGGAAAAATGATAACTCTACACACAGGAAAACGTTTTTTTAAAGTACGCATTACATCCATTAATGCAGCACTAGGATATGCTGATAAAACAGCAATTTTGCTAGGGTAAGAAGGAATATTTTTTTTATATTTTTCATCAAACAAACCTTCTTGTAGTAATGATTTTTTCAAATTCTCAAATTTTAAAAATAATGAACCTACTCCATCAGGTTCAATATTTTTAACTATTAATTGATTATATCCTGTAACTGCATAAACAGAAACAGTTGCTTCTATTAAAACTGAATCACCATTTTTTACATCAAAATTTAATTGTTCAGCAAATCCTTTATACATAATCGCACTAATATGTGATTTACCATCTTTTAGTGTAAAATACAAATGACCAGAACTCATATTTCTTTTAAAATTAGATATTTCACCCTTGATGAAGACATGCTGTAATTGCATATCAACATCTATTTTTCGCTTTAAATAGTTATTTAAAGTAGAAACTGTTATATATTTTTTATCCAATGGCACCTAAAACTCCATTAATAAATTTATAAGCATCTTCATCACAGTATTTTTTTGCTAATTCAACTGCTTGATTAATTGAAATTTCTTTAGAAACTTCATTTCGTTCATAAATAGCTACATAAAGAATTGCTTTTTCCATTATAGAAAGACGATCAATTGACCATGATTTTTTCAAATTCTTTTCAATAAGAGGCACATATTCATCAATACGTTCAATCGTATTGAAAACAATTTCTTTACAAAGTTCAATTTCTCTTTCATCCATTCTTGGTTTATAACATTCGTTTAAATAATTCATAATTTCTTCTTCTGTTGAATTTGTTAAAAGATATTGGTAAACTGCAATAACAGCTTTTTCTCTAATTAATTTTTTTCTTACTTTTTCCATACACATTTCCTTCCAAAATATATTCATATTCTATCATAGTTTCTTACGAAATTAAATAAATAAACACAATAAAAAAGGAATTGCTAGACAATCCCTAGAATTTAATTTTATTGACATTAACATTCACTTTAACATTTCTAAAGCCAATATATCTATCAATAGCATTTACAACTTCATTTTGAATTTCACTAACAACTTTTCCAACATTAAGCCCATAATCAATGACAATGTCAATACCGATGATTACTTGATTATGATCATTGATTTCAATATTTACAGAATTTTTTCCACCATCAAAATCAATCCCGTTTATTTTACTCACTTCATGATTAGTAATTGCTTGAAAAACAGATAATTCAATATATTGTTCACCTAAATTATTTTTCTTTTCTACTGTATAGTATTCCATAAAATTACTCCTTTATATCTCTATACTTTATTTTATCTAAAAATCATTGATTATTCAAGTTAGAAGTATCATTAGTCTTCAACAAATTTAACTTCAATGATATATCCATTATATTTATTATGAATAAGCTTGATGATTTTATTAGCATCTTTCGAAGTTGCATCTTTTAATTTTACAACTACTTTCATGTGTTCACCATCAATCTCACAAAAACATTCTTTATACCCTTTATCAGTTAATAACTGACAGATATCTTTTTCATTTTTTATAATTGCTTTTGTTTTTTCATTAGAAGTAAGTGCTGTTGAAATTTCTTTTTCAGATGCTTTTGAAGAGGCAATTACCGTATTATTGTCATTAATTTTATTTTCATGATTTTTATTGAGTTCACTTTGCAAAATTTCTATTCTACTTAATGATTTTTTTGAGACCGTGTCACCTTGATCAATTGGTGGTACTAATAAATAATAAATTGATAAAACAAGAATCAATGTAAATAATGATAAAAATGTTATAGCTTGTTTATTCATGAACATCCCCTCATTACCTACTGTATGCAATCACGTTTTAGAATATGAAAAAACACTAGGTTTTGTCCTAGTGCTAAGCTCTGCCTGAATATTTTCCTTCAGCAGTTGAAATAACGACCATTTCTCCTTCATTAATAAATAAAGGGACTTTGATTTGGAATCCAGTTTCTAAAACAGCATTTTTTGTTGCTCCAGTTGCTGTATCTCCTTTAACCGCTTGTTCTGCTTCAGTAATTTGTAAAGTAACTTTATCAGGTAATTGTACACCTAATACTTCACCTTCAAAACTTCTAATCGTTGCTGTATCACTTTCTTTTAAGAAATTCTTTTCCCATTCTAAATTTTCAGCTGGAATTTCAATTTGTTCATATGTTTCTCCATCCATAAATACAAATGCATCCCCTGTATTATACAAGTATTGCATTTCTTTTTTATCGATTTGTGCTCTTTTTACTTTATCATTTCCACCGAATGTCATTTCAGTAGTAGATCCAGTACGTAAGTTTTTCATTTTAACTTTAATATTTGCTGCTGCTCTGGCAGTTTTATTATGAGAATAATCTAATACTACAAATAAATTTCCATCCATTTGAAAAGTAACACCTGGTTTTAAATCACTAACGTTAATCATAATAATCTCCTTTTTAATAATATCCTTGTTGATTGTAACAAAAAATTATTATGAATGGAATAGTTTTTTTATTTTTACAATCGATATTCTTACTATTTATATTTTTTGAAAAAAATTAACTTAAAAAAAGAAATTTAAGAATAAATTGTCTATATAATAATAGGAGGATTTTTATGGAGGAACTATTTGAACAGATTATTTATCAAGCTATTAAAAAAAATGTAAGTGATATTCATTTACAATGTACAGAGAAAGGAGTGATTAAATTTAGGATTTGTGGGGAACTACTTACTTATGAAACCTATGAAAAAACAAATATTATTCAATTAATGAATTATATTCGTTTCATTTCTAAAATTGATTTAAATTATTACCGTAAACCTCAAACAGGACATTATGTGTATGTTTTAAATAATAAAAAATATAACTTAAGAATTTCCTCACTTATTGGAAAAGATATGGATTCCATTGTTATTCGTATCCTAAATAATCATCAAAAATTATCATTAGAAAATATTAGTAAAGATATTCATGTTTATCAATTTTTAAAACAGATTGTCCAAAAGGATAGCGGATTATTTGTAATAAGTGGTGCAACTGGTTCTGGGAAATCTACAACATTATATGCTATTTTAGATGCAATTAATAAGATGTATAAAAAAAATATTATTACACTAGAGGATCCTATTGAAATCAATAAAGATTATTGTTTGCAAATTGAAATTGATGACAGAAAAGGTATCAGCTATCATGAATCGTTAAAACAAATATTAAGACATGACCCAGATGTCATAATGGTCGGTGAAGTACGTGATGAAAAGACAGCTCAATTAGCACTTACATGTGCTTTAACTGGACATCTTGTACTAACAACTATTCATGCAAGTAATTGTATAAATACGATTAAAAGATTAGAAAACTTAAACATTTCATCTCTTGATTTAGAAGATGTTCTTCTTGGTATCATGACACAAAAAATGCGTTTTAACGATAAAAAAGAAGTATTTATTTTAAGTGAATACATTGATCAAAAAAACTTATTAAAATATTTTGATCGAAAGAAAATAGATTACTATGATTTTTCGAAAGCTGCATGCACATTAAAAAATGTAGGTGTTTTAAATGAAAAATAAATTACTTAATTTTATTGATCTACTTATTTTTTTCTTTAATCAAGGATATTCATTACAAGAAACGCTTGATTTTTGCAGTTTGCTTAACTATGAAAAAGAAGTAAAGGAAATAAAGAACTATTTAAATCAAGGTTTTTCTCTTGACGAAATTTTTATAATGCTTCCCTTTCCTACTCTATTTAAAGAATATTATTCATTTTTTAAAAATGAATTCACATTAGAAACTGCATTAAAAAAGTCAATTGAAATTTGCAAAAAAAGAGATGAGTATAAAAATACTTTTTTAAAAAAATTGGCATATCCAATTATATTGCTTATTTTCTTATTTGTTTTTTCTATTTTTACTGTTTTTTACTTATTACCACAGGTTGAAATTTTATTTAACGATTTTGATATTCAAAAATCATTTATTATTCAATGTCTATTTGTATTATTACATGCAATTCCTGTTTTTTTAACACTAATTACTATAATAAATATTATTTTAATGATATTTATCTATCAAAGCATTGCAAAACAAAAATTCAATCAGATAGATTTTTTGATTAATCACACACATTTTATTAAAAAATTGATTTGTAAGTATTATTCGTTAAAGTTTGCAATTTATTATAATGAATTACTCATACAGCACTATGATACAACATCCATTATTGAAACTTTATATGATAAAATAACTGATAGTGATATTAAAATGATTGTTTATGAACTTTATCGTTTAATTATAAATGGTCATGATTTTAATTTAGCAGTTAATGATTTTCCTTATTTTTCAGATGATTTTAAAAAATTTATATCTATTATTCAAAATAGTCATGAAAACCAAAGTTTAGAAAATTATATCCAACTTACATTTATGCAATTAAATCAATTTGTTTCTAAATTTATAAAAATCATAGTTCCATTGATTTATGGTTTTGTTGCTACATTTGTAATTGTTGTGTATGTTTCAATAATAATTCCTATGATGAATGTTGTCTCAAATTTATAAAAAGGAGGATTATAAGGATTATGAATTCTAATAAAAAAGGTTTTACACTCATTGAAATGATTTTTTGTATTTCTGTAATACTAGTTATTTTACTGCTTGTTATTCCAAATGTTACAAGTAAAAATCGTTTAGTAAAAGAAAAAAGTTGTGATGCACAAATTGAAGTTGTTAACTCACAAATCATTTTGTACGAAATCGAGCATGGAGAATTACCAACTAGTATGTCTCAATTAACTTCTGGCAGCCATCCTTATTTAAAGGAAAAACAAGCTGTTTGTCCTTCAGGACTTGCCATAAGAATAAGTGATGGTGAAGCCTATGTTTCAAAATAAAGGATTTACTTTGATTGAAATGTTGTTAGTAATATCTATTATATTAACATTGTCAGTACTTTCGTTCCCTTTTATGAATACAAAAACAATTTATATAACGGATGAATGTGTAAAAAAACAAATAGGAATGATTATTAATCAGGCTAAAAGTAAGGCAATAATTAGTCATGAAAAAGTTAGTTTAATTGTATCAAAACAAGAAATATCTTTTATTGATCATCAAAAAAAATACAGAGTAGTTTTACCTAATAATTATTTTTTCAATAATATTAAAGAAATATATTTCAATAAAGATGGCAATATAAATCAAGCAAATCATATTGATCTCATTGCACCCAAAAAGAAATATACCATTATTTTTCATCTTGGAGCGGGTGATTATGAGTTTAAATAAAAAAGGTTTTACTTTGATTGAAAGTCTTTTTGCTTTTAGTATCTTTACTACTGTTATTATTCTATTAGTGTCTTTATATGTAACAAATTCAAAAACAAACATCAAAGTCAATCAAGAATACGAAACTTATCAGTCAGAGAAACAACAAATAGAATATACACTTAATTTAGATGAAGGAATAGAGACATGTCTAAAAAAGGCTTTACATTAGTAGAAGTATTATTGAGTTTATCTATCACATTACTTATTGTTTTAAACTGTTCATTACTAGTGAAAGTTTTAAAAATTTCTAATCAATCAAAATATATCGATACATCGCTAGAAAATGCAATATTTTCACTTAGTAATGAACTTATAACGGCTAAAAATATAGAATATGGTGATAGTTTAAGTTTTCTCGATGAAAATGACGATTCTCATAAAATAATACTACAAAACAAACGACTCGTTATTACACCTGGACACCATATTTTATATCATGACATTGATTCTGTATATTTTGAAAATACGAATGGATTTATCAAAATAAATTTAATGAGTAATAATAAAGAATATCAATTTATTGTAGGTAGTGATTATGAAAAAAAAGAAGAATAACGGAAATGTTCTACAAATCACCCTTATTTTATTGTTCATGCTTTCTCTTAATATATTTTCATTATGTCATTTGACAATTCTAAATAGTCGAGGTTTTCAATCTATAAAACAAACGAATGATATAAGACTACTTAAAAATATACTTATTGCAAATTATAAATACGAAAATCAAAATAGCATTTTATTAAGTAATTATTTAGAACTTGAAAATTACACAATTTCGTATACTGTTGATGATATGGGAGATTATTTTTTAATAGAAACAAGATTAAAAAATGATCGATATAAACTCAATATCACATTTTATCTTGAATTGGATAAAGAAAAAAATGTTATAAAAAAAGTAGAATAAATTGTTATTCTACTGAAGATATGGATTATTTAATTTTTCTTGTATTAAAGTTGTCAATTCACCGTGTCCAGGATATATTTCATAATCATCTTTTATTTCTTTAATTTTTTTTATACTATTTCTTGTGTCTGTTGAAGATGATGTTGGAAAATCAAATCTACCAATTCCATTTTTAAACAAAACATCTCCTGAAAAAATAACATGGTAATTTTTTAAGATGATAAAGCATGAACCAATTGTATGTCCTGGCAAATGTAAAAATTCAAAATGAAAGTCACCAATATCTATATCCTTATCAACAGCTGTTACTTTAGATTTAATTTTTAATTCACCGTAATAGTTAGATAAATTTAATTGATCATTGTAAATCATTTCATAATCATCTTGATGAATATAAACAGGGCAATTATATTTTTCTACTAATTCATCTATAGCTCCAATATGATCAAAGTGACCATGTGTTAATAAGATAGCAGTTAATTGTAAATTATTTTGTGTTAAATAATTTATAAGTAGCTCAGCCTTATCCCCTGGATCAATTAGAATCGAATGATTATTATTTTCTATCAAATAACAATTTGTTGACATTATTCCAAGTACAAATTTTTTAATAATTAATCTTTCCATAAAATATTCTCCAATAAAAAAATAAGCCTAAGCTTATTTTTTTTCTTTGTGTACAGTTTTTTTATTGCATCTAGGGCAATATTTATTTACTTCCATTCTATCTGGATGATTTCTTTTATTTTTAGTGTTGATATAATTTTCTTCTCCACATTCTGTACATTTTAAAATGATATTATCTCTCATGATTACACCTCCGCATCACTAAAACTTTCTTAAATATAATAACATATTAATTAATGAAATACTAGCATTTTTTTAATTTAAACCATATTTTTCTACATATTTATCAACAACTTGATGTGCAATAATTGGTGCAGATGAATCAGCGCCCGATGAAGAACGATCTTCTCTAAATGCAATACTAGCAAATGCAACTAATGGTTTACTATCTTCTGTTGCTGAAATATAACCAATTTGTAGATGGTTTGGGTGGTCAACATTTGAATTACCATCATATTTTTCAGCTGTTCCTGTCTTACAATAAACAGCATATGGCTTTTCTGACCAATACGTATGTGATGTTCCATCTGTTCTTGTAACACATGCGCGCATTCCAGCTTTTATTTGTTTAAATGCATCTGCCTGTGAAGAAACATCATCTTGAATATTTGTTTTGAATTTATAAGTTGTGTATCTATTTCCTTCTCCATCACTTTTAAATGATTCAATAAGGAAATGAGGTTGAACTTTTTTACCCATATTAGCAAGAGTACATGTATATTGTGCCAATTGAATTGGAGTATATGTGTCATATTGTCCGATACATGCATCTAATAAATGCCCAGGGGCAGTATCTCTTCCTTTATATCCGTCACTTTCATTTGGAACATCCAATCCAGTTTTAACACCTAAACCTAATTCACCAAAATCCCTTCTGATAGTAGAGAGAGTTTTGACAAAACGATTGAGATCAACATTTAAAGCGCCATGAGGTACATATTCAACACCAGCTAACTTCATAGCAATTCTAAACATATAAACATTTGATGACCAAGCAAGCGCATCTATTTCATTAATGTTTCCCATTGTTTTCCATGATTGTTTAGCTTTTGTAGAACCTTTAAACCAAAGCGGCTCATCTACAAAATAAGTATTAGGAACAATGATATTTTCTTTAAATCCTGTATATAATGTACCCGCTTTTGAAGTAGAACCAATTTCTACCGCTTCTAAAAAGTTACCTGTAGAAATATCTTTGACCTCGCCAGTTTCTTTGTTAATTTCTTTAGCTGACATAACTAAAATTTCTCCATTATTAGGATCCATCATTACAAAATACATTTTATTGAAATAAGTATTAAAGCTATTACATGTCGTTAATTCATTAGTAATAAGTTCATCAGCAAAAGATTGTAACTCTAAATCAATAGATAAGCGAATGTTATCTCCTTTTTCACCATTAACATTGTTTGTGATAATAGGATCACCATTACTATTATATTTAACAGAATATGATGAATTTGATGCTTTTAAAATATCTTCATATTGTTTTTCTAAACCACTTGTACCGACTCGTGAATTACCAGTATACCCTTTTGCAAGTAATTCTGTTTTTAATTCCGTAGGCAATCCTTGTCTTTTAGTTGTTAATTTTCCAATCAACGCGCCAAGTTGACCATTCACCATTGATTGACGAGACCACCCACTACTTATTTGAATACCTTTTAAAATATTTGTATTTTCTCCTATAACACTAGCTTCTTCGACTGTAATCCCTTCTACTAAAGTTACAGAACCTGTTTTACATCGTTTCATTAAATATTCAAAACGTGTTTGTTCTATTTCATCTTGTGTCATATTTTGATATATATATTCCATAGATAATTTAGAAACAATCAAATTGGTTTTTGCCTTAGAATAATCAGCATCATCAGGGTTTTCTGTTTTTAATTTTTTTAACTCTTTGTCACTTAACAAAGATTCTGCTAATTTTTCATGAGCAATAATAAAATAATCTTTTATATTTCTTTCAGTAATGTTATTAACGTTATTTTTAGAAAAGTCAATTGTAATTTTTTCACTTAAAAATTTTGCAATATACGTAATTTCTTTATTTGTAATTTTCTTAGGTGCATAATAATCAACACAAATAACATTTTGATTACCCATGATTTTTGTATAATTACGATCATAGATTTCTCCACGCGGTGCATCATTTGTATATGTTGTACTTCCATAAGTTTCCAGTTTAACTTCTAATGTATCAGCTTGAGTTAATTGTACATAAGCCAATCTAATAATTAAAATAAAAATTAAAACAAGTGTCACAGCAATTAGTTCAATTAATCTTTTAGATACAATTATATCAGATTTACTATTTTGATATTTCTTTTCTTCATTAAATCCATGAAATCTTACAGTAGCAGTTTTTTTGTTAAAAAACTTTGGCATATTTTTCCTCCTTCCTTGAACAATTATATTATACTTTAGATTATTAGTAAATTTGAATTAATCGATAATATAAATTTATTTAACATATTTAACATATTTAAAATAGCAGCGATTGCTGCTATTTATTCATCATCAACTGATAATATTGCCATGAAAGCTTCTTGTGGAATTTCAACACTTCCTACTGCCTTCATTCTCTTTTTACCTTCCTTTTGTTTTTCTAGAAGTTTCTTTTTACGCGAAATATCTCCACCATAACATTTAGCAAGGACGTTTTTACGCATTGCCTTAATTGTGGTTCTTGCAATGATCTTACCTTGTAATGCTGCTTGTACAAGAACTTCAAACATTTGTTTTGGAATAATTTCTTTTAATTTTTCACAAATTACTTTTCCTCTTGAATAAGCAAAATCTTTATGAACAATAGATGATAAAGCATCTACAACATCACCATTTAATAAAATATCCATTTTTTGCAATTTACTTTCTCGATATCCTATTAATTCATAATCAAATGAGGCGTATCCCTTTGTACTAGATTTCAATTTATCAAAGAAATCATAAACAATTTCTGATAAAGGAATATTATAAATAATATTACGACGTGTTTCATCAATATAATCTATATCAACATATTCTCCTCGTTTTGATTGACATAGTTCCATGATAGATCCAATATACTCATTTGGAGTCATAATTGAAGCTTTTACATAAGGCTCTTCAATATAATTTATTACTTGTGGAGATGGCATCATTGCAGGATTGTCAATTTCAACCATTGTTTTATCTGTTAAAAATACTTTATAAATAACAGATGGTGCAGTAGCAATAAGTTCTAAATCAAACTCTCTTTCTAATCTTTCTTGAATAACATCCATGTGTAATAATCCTAAAAAACCGCATCTAAAACCAAATCCCAATGCTTGTGATGTTTCTGGTTCAAAGACAAGAGACGAATCACTAAGTTGTATTTTTTCCAATGCTTCTCGTAAATTTTTATACTTAGAATTATCAACTGGATATAATCCACAATAAACCATAGGATTTAACTTTCTATACCCTGGCAATTGCTCATGACTTTCATTTTCTAAAGTTGTTATTGTATCCCCTACATGAACATTTTGAATAGATTTAATAGAAGCTGATATCCATCCAACTTCCCCACAAACTAATTTATCTTTTTTAACTTCCGCAGGAGTTCTTACACCTAATTCAGTTACTTCGTAAGTAGCTCCTGTAGCCATAAATTTAATTGTATCTCCAACCTTTATAGATCCTTCTTTAATTCTAACGAATACAACAACACCTCTATAGCTATCATAAAATGAATCAAAAATAAGTGCTTGAGTAAGATGATTAATATTCCCACTTGGTGCAGGAACCTCTTTAACAATCATCTCTAACACATCTTCAACGTTTAAGCCACTTTTAGCCGAGATACGAGGTGCATGGTCTGCAGGCAATCCAATAACATCTTCGATTTCTTGAATAACATGTTCAGGGTTTGCACTAGGTAAATCTACCTTATTTATAACTGGTAAAATTTCCAAATCATTATCTAAAGCCAAATAGACATTTGCCAATGTTTGTGCTTCCACACCTTGTGCTGCATCTACAACTAACACTGCTCCTTCACATGCAGCTAATGAACGAGATACTTCATAAGTAAAATCGACATGGCCAGGAGTATCAATAAGATGTAAAAGATAGGTATTTCCATCTTTTGCTTTGTATTGAAGTTGAACAGCATTCAATTTGATTGTAATGCCTCTTTCACGTTCTAACTCCATGCTGTCTAATAGTTGAGCCTTCATCTCTCTATTTGAAACCGCACCGGTCATTTCTAAAATACGATCCGCTAAAGTACTTTTCCCATGATCAATATGCGCTATGATTGAAAAATTTCTTATTTTATCTTGATTAATTGTCATTTATTTTCACCGACTTTCAATAATAGATTTTATCAAAAAACAATATAAATGACAATTTATTTATTTAAAAATATTTGTTTAAAATTTCAATGAGTTCTCCATATACAATCACTTCTTTAAAATCATAATTAGCCATTGTAAATTTATTAGCTATTAAACGCCCTCTAACAGCAATAATCATTCCAATTTGAGTAACATCAGACATCATGTCTTCTAGCCCCTTCCACAAAGCAATAGAAAAAACATCAAATTTTTCTTTTCCTATCTCCTCAGGAAATGGTCTTTTAACCTCAATGTCAATAAAAGCCATGTTTTCAACATGATATACATTTTTTACTATTTTTCCTACTAAAGAAATTGAATTTAACATAAACGATCCTCCTTAGTATTATCATAGTTCTTATAAAAAAATAATCATGCTAAATCGACTAAAAGGTCTATTTAAACGACTAAAAAACATATAAAAAACATTAATAAATATATCCTAAGATATATTTATTAATGTTTTATTACTCTATACTTTATTGATTAGGGTCATTATTTTCAATAACAACAAAGGCAACTGCATAATGATTTTCATGAGAAATAGAAACATGACAAGGCTCATCTTTAATATAGGGTTTACCATTTTCATCATTTAAACAGCATATCTCCTTAAATGATTTATAACCTGCTGCTTTTACAAATGCCTCTTTGACTGCAAATCTACCACCCACAAATTCTCTTTTTGCTTTATCATTACCTTTTGATAAATACAAAGAAAATTCATCTACATGTAAAATTTTCTTTGCAAGTTGATCCAAATGATTTAATCTTCTTAAATCACAAATATCTACACCAATTCCTTTAATCATCACTAATCCTTAAATTTCTTTTCATACAGACTCATCAATTCATCCAAAGACATATTGTCATCAATTTCATCAATTAAAGAATTTTGTTCCTCTGATTTTTTTTGACCAAAATCAAGTTTAAACTCCCCTGTTCGTTCCTCAATAATTTTAAGTTGATCTTGTTCTTCTTCAACAATTTTAGCAATATTTCTTAAATTATCTTCAACTGTTGGAAGCTTTTCTTCTTCAACAATTTCGGGTTCTATTGTTTTTTCATCATCAGTATTTGTTTCATCTTGAAAATCTTTTGAATCTTCAACAGCAGTAAGAACAGCTTCACTATCTGTTTCTTCTTTTTCTTCAAAATTACCATAATACGGAGATATTACTTGAACAAGTGAATTATCTTTTTTCTTTGGTTTTTTTACTGAATTTTTCTTAACTGTTTTAACTATTTCTTTTTTTTCTTCATGCATTCCAAACATTGGAGAAATGATATCCATCATTTCATAATTTTTCTTAATTTCGGGTTCTTCTTTCTTTTCTACTTTTTTTTCAACCTTTTTAACATTTTTGGAAGTAGTTTCTTTTGGTACTTGTTGACCTTCACTTTTTTTAGTAACTTCTTCTTTTTTAAATTCTTCGTCATAAATAAGTGGTTTAGAAAACTTTTCATTTCTTCTTTGTTCAACAATTGGGTCTACAGTTTCAAAAATATCATCATCGTTTGATTTTTTAAAAAAATGTTTAAACATAATAACTCCTTCCTTCAATACACTTTATTTTATTGATTGTATAAATGTTTCTATTTCTTCTTGCGTTTTTCTTAATTTACTTACAAAGCGACCTGTCTCTTGTCCATTTTCATAGCTGACAAAAGAAGGGATTCCTAAAATATCTAAATCTTGACATAAATCAATAAAATAATCTCTATTAATACTATAAAATGTAAAATTTGGATATTTTTTTACAACATTACCTATAAAAGGTTTGATAAACATACAATCAGGACACCAAGAAGCTGTAAATAAGATGATTGATTTTGTTTGAATAGCTTTTTCATATTCTTCTAATGAGTTTATTTCAATTAATTGATCCATTTTTTTACTCCTTACAATCACTAATAATCATTTTATAAATAGGTCCATTTACTGAAAATTTTCTTTCATATTCTGTCATAATATTATCACCTGCTTCTGGAGAATTATGTAAATCTAAAGAAACATAATCTAAATGATAATTATTTTCTGTTACTGACTGTAATGAATATTCAAATAGACCTCGATTATCTGTTTTAAATTCAATAACACCATCTTTTTTCAATAATCGACGATAAACATTTAAAAACGCTGAAGACGTTAAACGTCTTTTTGCATGTCTTTTTTTTGGCCAAGGATCACTAAAATTTAAAAATAAATGATCAATTTCACCATTTTCAAAAACATTTTCTAATTCAATTGCATCAAAATGCATTAATTTTAAATTAGGCAATGATTGATTTTTATTAATTTTATTAATTGCTGCTGCTAAGACACTTGGAAATTTTTCAATCCCTATGTAATTGTTTTCTGGATGTTTTAAAGCATTTTGATAAATAAAATCGCCTTTCCCCATTCCAATTTCTATATATAATGGCTGATTTATTTCAAATATATCATGATAATGACCTTTATGTTCTTCAGGCTTTAAGATAACTAAATCAGCATTCTCTTCCATAATTTCATAAGCTTTTGGGTTGTTTCTTAATCTCACAAAAAATCCTCCTTATTTTTTATACAAATAGTATCACAAATCATTCATTAAGTCGACTAATTCATCTTCGGATAATTCTCTAAATTTTCCAATTTGTAAAGAAGTATCTAATTTTAAATTCTTCATCTGTAACCTTTTTAAATAAGTTACTTTTTTACCGACACTTTCTACCATTTTTTTCACTTGATGAAACTTTCCTTCAAAAATTTCAATTAATACTTCAGATGTATTATCTTCAGTTTTTATAATGGATAAATTTGAACTTTGACATCTATAATGATCAATAGTAATTCCTTCTTTAAACTTTAAAATATCATTTTCATCCATTATTCCTTCGACACATGCATAGTACAATTTAGAATGATGTCGACTAGGTGCTAATAACTTATGTGCAAAATCTCCATCATTTGTTAGTAATAATAAACCCTCCGTATCCAAATCTAACCTTCCTACTGGAAATAAATCATACTGTTCATAACCATAAATCAAATCAACAACTGTAGGATGAACATTATCTTTTGTAGCAGAAACATAACCAGCAGGTTTATTAAGCATAATATAGACATATGGTTTATATGTAATAAGCTCACCATCAAAGATAATTTTATCTGTTTCATAATCTACTTTAAAATCATCCTTTTTTATAATACTTCCATTAACAGTAACAAAACCTTTTCTAATATAATTTTTTACTTCTTTTCTAGTTCCGATACCATAATGAGCTAATAATTTATCAAGTCGCATTACCATGTAAAATAATATACCTTTCTATTTGTTTATCCTCTGTGTTATATGTTAAATAGAGCTTAACATCAAATTTGTTTTTGGATGTTGTTCCTGATAAATTGATGCCTTTATAATAACCATTCTTCTTATCAATATAATTAGGCTTTAATGAAAAAGTATCCTTTTCTAATAAACCAATACTCGGAATATTTTTATCCTTTTTATCAATAAATGCGATTGCTTTAATATTTTTCATTTCAATAACAGGATTATTAATGATAATATCATACCGTATTTTTTTATTTGATATTTTATTAGTAACTAATTGAATTGAACAATCATCACAGCTTTCATCAAATGAAGTAGACATCTTTAAACGATTATAATAACTAACATATTCATTATATTGTTTTTTTGAATAAGATGTTGTATTTTTTTGACTTGAACAACCTAATAAAATAAATAAAGATAAAAAAATAATTAATCTATTTTTCATATAATCACCTTTTATATTATAACATAGAGACAATAAAAAAAAATTAAAATAGGAAATAATCCTATTTTAATTTAAAAGTTCCGCACTCTGTTTCTTGCTCATCACATGGTGAACTACAATTACATTTTGAAACTTTAATCTCATTTGCCAAACATTTATTATTAGAATCATGATATGCACATGTCGTAACTGAACATCTTACATCTTTTGCCATATGTTTCACCTCCGTTAATTATTTTAACCAATAATATAAAATCTATGCAAAAATAAAAGTCCTTTTATTTAGGACCTTTATCATCATATTCAATTAAACAACTAAAAGAGTATTCTAATTCAGATGAAAAACACATTGCAACACAATAATGCATCCGTATTATATGATATCCCAGTTTAAGAAAATCATTAATTTCATCTTGTAAGTCTAATTCATGAGTACATTCTATAAGTTTAACTTTCATAAACAAAGTATAATCTACAAAAATTAAAAAAATTGTCATTATTGGTTAATTTCTACAGCAAATTCAACTTCAAAATTTTTACCAACAGGTAATTCAACACAACTTTCTTTTTCTTTAAATTCACCATTAAAATCAGTATAGTCAGCATGTCCAACCCATGGTTCAATAGCAATTAATCCACCAACATGTTTTGCGGCCCAAAGTCCAACATGGTCAAAACCATTCATATGAAAAACAATTGATTTATCATGATTTAATGATTTAAGAGCAATATTTTCTGATTTAAAATTTTTAATAACAATTGCATCTGTATTAAAAAGCTCTTGTCTAACAAAAAATCTTTTTTCATTATCAAAGAAAGGTTTTTCAACTCTTGACATACCTCTTTTTTCAACATCAATTATTTTTCGATTACATGTTTCATTTTCTGAAAATTCTAAATAATAATCGTTGCTTGATTCATTTTCCATAAATGGACAAGCAAAAGCAGGATGTCCTCCAACTTGGAAATAAATAGGTTGATGATCCGTATTTTTTACTTCAATATGACATTTTAATTTATTTTCAACAAGTCTATATGTGACATTTAATTCAAATAAGAAAGGATATTGTTTTATAATTTCATCATTAGATTTTAATGAGAATATTACCTCAGTATCACTAACTTGGTTTATTTCAAATTCATTGTGTCTTGCAAAACCATGTTGTGTCATATGATACTCTTTACCATTAATCACACATGTATCATTTTTTAATGCTCCAACAATTGGAAATAAAATAGGTGCACTGTTTGCCCATTGAGATGCATCTCTTCTCCACATATAATTCAATTGATCTTTTTTCCCTTTAATTGAAATAATTTCTGCTCCTTTTGGATGTAAAGAAACAGTTAATAAATCATTAGATAATTCTACCATAATAATCCTCCTATCAGTATTTTCATTATATCATAAAATAAATTCTAAAAAAAAGAAAAAGATTATTTCTAATCTTTTTCATGTAATGAATTAATAATACTTTCAATTTTATTTCCATATTCTAAAGAAGTATCTAAAACAAAATGTAATTCAGGACACTTTCTTACTTTTAATTTTTTAGCAAGTAAATTACGAATGAATCCTTTAGATCTTTCTAATGCTTCCATTCCTTTTTCTTGATTATAATTTTTTCCTAAAAAAGTAACATACACTTTAGAAATAGATAAATCATTTGTTGTTTCAACAGCAGTAATTGTACACATACGTAAATCTCTATCACGTACTTCATTTTGTAAAATCAAAGAAACTTCTCTTAAAATTTGAGTATTTATTCTATCTGTTTTTAATGACATAAGACTCAACTCCTATTTTTTTTCTACTTCTTCCATAACATAACCTTCAATGATATCGCCTTCTTTAATATCATTATAGTTTTCAATGTTTAAACCACATTCAAAACCAGCATTGACTTCTTTAACATCATCTTTAAAACGTCTAAGTGAAGCAAGTTTTCCTTCGTATACAACAATACCATCACGAATCAAACGAATACCACAGTTTCTTTTAATTGAACCATCGGTAACATAACATCCTGCGATATTTCCTACTTTACTTGCTTTAATAACTTGTCTAATTTCTGCTTGACCAGTAATTACTTCATGATATTCTGGTGCTAACATACCTTTCATTGCAGTTTCAATTTCTTCAACCATTTTATAAATAACATTATGAAGACGAATTTCAACATTTTCTTCTTCTGCTTTATTTCTAACTTTTGCATCTGGTCTTACATTAAAACCATAAATAATTGCTTGAGAGGCACTTGCTAAAATAACATCAGATTCAGAAATTGCACCAACAGTTGAACGAATAACGTTAACACGCACACCATCTACATCGATTTTTTCTAATGAAGCTTTTACAGCTTCTGCAGTTCCTTGTACATCCGCTTTAACAATAATATTTAAATCAATAATTTGACCTTCTTTAATTTGAGAATACAAATCATCAAGAGATAAAGCAGCTCCAGAATTACGATCTTTTTCAATTTTAGCTTTCATACGTGTTTCACCAACACTACGTGCTTGTTTTTCAGTTTCGAAAACCATAAATTTATCACCGGCAACAGGAACTTCATTTAAACCTGTAATTTCTACTGGTGTACCTGGTAATGCTTCTTTAATAACACGTCCTTTATCGTCTAACATTTGTCTTACTCTACCATAAGCAGCACCAACAACGATTGGATCGCTTGCACGTAAAGTTCCGTTTTCAACCAATAATGTTGCAACAGCGCCTCTACCTTTATCAAGTTTACCCTCAACAACACTACCATATGCATAACGATTAGGATTTGCTTTTAAATCAGCTAATTCAGCAACAACCGTTAATGTTTCTAATAACTCTTCAATACCAATTTTCTTTTTAGCAGAGATTTCACAATAAACAGTATCTCCACCCCATTCTTCAGGTAATAATCCTTCTTCAGCCATTTCAGCTTTGATTCTTTCAGGATCAGCACCTTCTTTATCAATCTTATTAATTGCAACAACGATAGGAACTCCTGCAGCTTTTGCATGGTCAATAGCTTCTTTTGTTTGAGGCATCACACCATCATCAGCAGCAACAACGATAATAACAATATCAGTCACTTGTGCTCCACGTGCTCTCATTGCTGTAAAAGCTTCATGACCTGGTGTATCTAAAAATGTAACTTTTTTACCGTTTACTTCTACTTGATAAGCACCAATATGTTGAGTAATACCACCAAATTCACCATCAACAACTGCAGATTTTCTAATAGTATCTAGTAATGTTGTTTTTCCATGATCAACATGTCCCATAATTGTTACAACTGGACATCTTGGTTGTAAATCAGCTTCATCATCCACAACTTCAATATTTTCAAAATTAACTTCATCTACTGGAACATGTTTTTCACATTCACAACCATATTCTAAACAAATTAATTCAACTTGTTCATCATTTAATGATGAATTGATTGTTACCATAGTTCCTAATAAAAATAATACTTTTATAACATTAGCAGGTGTTTGTCCTAGCTTTTCAGCTAGTTCACCAACTGTAATTCCTTCTTCATAGGAAATCACACCATCTTTTATTACTGATGTTTCTTTCTTTGCAGGAAAGTTTGATTGTAATTGTTTCTTCTTTTGAGAACCTTTTTTCTTTTTAAATTGTTTTGCCATAAAATCAACCTCCTATCAATTCTTTTATTTTTTTCGCAAACCCTTGATTTGTAATACCTAATGCAACGCGATTATTTTTTCCAACTGCTTTTGAAATGGTTTCAATATTTTCATCAACAATGAAATAATCAACATGATAAAAATGACATTTATCAGTAATTTTTTTCTTAGTATTAGCACTAGCATCATTTGCAATAACAACAAGTTTTGTTTCATTTGCAGCGATACTTTTTATCAAAGTTTCTCCTGAAACAATTCCCTTTGCAACATTAGCAAGCCCTAATAAATTTAAATATTTTTTATTCATCACAATATTTTTTTAACTCCTCAAAAATTTCATCAGGAATTTCTACTTGTAAAGAACGAGATAAAACTTTTTTCTTTTTAGCAATTTCGATTGCTTCTAAGCTTCTTTTTAAATAAGCACCTCGTCCATTCATTTTACCAGTAGCATCTACAAATACTTGACCTTCTTTATTTCTTACAACACGAATTAACTCTTTTTTAGGTAATTGTTCATTTGTTGCAAGACATTTTCTAAGTGGAATTTTTCTCATTCTATCTCATCCTAATCTTCATCATAATATTTGTCATATTCGTCATAGTCGATATCTTCATCATATTTACTGTATTCATCATCTTCATAATCATCATAATCTTCATAATCTTCTACATCAGATTCTGAAGTGACTTCTTCAACTTCATTTTCGGTATTTTCTTTTTCTTCAACAACAGTTTCTTTTTCTTCTTGGTTATCTAGCATTTCTTGAGCAAATTCATCTTGGAATGTTTCATCAACAGGTAATTCTTCTTTTTGTTGAATTTGTTCCATTAACCCTAATTCAGTTGCTTCAGATAATGATTTAATATCAATTTTCCATCCAGTAAGTCTTACTGCTAAACGAGCATTTTGACCACGTTTACCAATAGCTAATGATAATTGATCATCAGGTACAATAACTAACGCACTATGTTTTTCTTCATCAACAGAAACAGTTAACACATCTGAAGGTGATAATGCATGTGAAATATAAACAACTGGGTCACTTGACCATTCAACGATATCAATCATTTCACCATGTAATTCATCAACAACGTTTTTAACTCTTGAACCCTTAGGTCCAACACAAGAACCAATAGGATCTAATCCTTCAACTGCAGTGTATACAGCAATTTTACTTCTTTCACCAGGTTCACGAGAAACAGATTTAATTTCAACTGTACCATCATAAACTTCAGGAACTTCTAATTCAAATAATCTTCTTACAAATTGTGGTTCTGTTCTGCTTACAACGATATGTGTTCCTTTAGTTCCACGATCAACGTCACTTACATATACTTTGACATGTTGTCCTTCATGTAATGTTTCTCCAGGAATTTGTTGATTTAGTCCTAAAAATGCTCCAGTTTTTCCAATATTGATAATAGCAAATTTAGGTTCAACACGATCAACAATACCTGTAATGATATCATCTTTTTTATCAGCAAATTCATTATATAATGTTTCTTTTTCAGTTTCGCGTATTTTTTGTCTGAAAAGTTGTTTTGTTTGAATTGCTGCTAAACGACCAATATGATCTACATCTGCTTCAGTTTCTACGATATCACCCACTTGGTAATTTGGGTTGATATCATGTGCTTCATCTAAAGATACTTCTAAATCTTCATCTTCTAAATCATCAACAACTGTTCTAATTTCAAATAATCTAATTTTTCCAGTTTTTTCATTAATTTCTACACGTACATTTGCTTCTGGAACCATATAATTTTTTTTATAAGCTTTTGCAATTGATTCCTTTAACATTTCTAAAAACACGTCTTTTTCAATACCTTTTTCTTCACATAAAGCATTTAAGGCGCTCATAAATTTTCTGTTACTAGCCACTTTTATTTCCTCCTAAAATTTTACAGCTAATCGTATAAATTGAATGTTATCATAATTGACAACAATTTTTTTCTTTATATTTTTTACAAGATATTCAAATTCTAATTCTTGATTATCAACAGATTTTAAATATCCTTCAACTTCATATAATCCGGCTTTAGGATTTTTAAATTTTGCATAAACATATTCACCAACAGATTTTTGAACTTGTTCAAAAGTTTTTAATGGTTTTTCAATTCCAGGTGAAGAGACTTCTAAAATGTATTCATCTTTAATTGGATCAGTTTCGTCAAGTTTATCACTAATTAACTCACTTACCGCAACACATGTATCCATATCTAGATACCCTTCATTTTTTTCGATATAAATACGTAAATACATTTCATTATTATCTTTTACATATTCAATATCATCTAAATAACAATCATTTTGTTCGATCAAAGGTAAGACCATTTCTTTAATACTTTCCAATAACTCCATTTTTTCACCCCATTCAATAATAAAGAGTGGGTTCCCCCCACTCGTTTCTCTTTATGAAACTATAAGTAATATAGCACATTTTTCATTTATAATCAAGTCACTAGAAAAGTGATAATTGATTTTCTTCTTGCATACCATCAAAAACACCCATTTTTGTTAGTTGTTTAATATGCGAATTGTTTAATTTAGTCCTTTTAATCACGTCTTCTTTAGATAAGAAAGAACCATGTTTACGTGCCTCAATAACAGTATTAGCTACCGATTCACCTAATGAATCAACTGAACTAAACGGTGGAAGTAAGCCACTTGGATCATCTGGATCTAAAATGAATTTATTGGCATCAGACTTTTCTAAGTTTAAAGGACTAAAATGGAATCCTCGATCAATCATTTCTAACGCAATTTCAAACACATCCCACAATCCTTCATCCTTATTTGAAGATTGTCTGTTTTCCCTTAACATTTCAATTTCTTTTCTTCTTGAAAGAATAGCATCTTTACCAGCAACTAATGTTTCAATATCAAAAAAATCACATCTTGTGGAAAAATATACTGCATAATATTCTCTTGGATAATATAATTTCCACCAAGCTACACGAATAGCTGATAAAACATAGGCTACCGCATGGGCTTTAGGGAACATGTATTTAATTTTCTTACATGAATCAATATACCATTGAGGAACATTGTATTCTTTCATTAATTCTTCGTATTTCTTTTCTGGGAAAACTGAAGGTGATTTTCCTTTACGAACACATTCCATGATGTCAAAAGCATCTTTATTAGGAAGGCCTTTTTCAATCAAATAAACCATAATATCATCACGACATCCAATAACTTCTTTTAAGGTACATGTTCCATTTTTAATCAACGTCTCTGCATTACCTAAATAAACATCTGTTCCATGTGAAAGCCCCGAAATGATTACTAAATCATTAAAAGTTTGTGGTTTTGTCTGATCTAACATACTACGTACAAAGGTTGTACCAAATTCAGGTAATCCTAAAGCACCGCTCTTGCAATTGATATAGGATAAATCAACACCTAAAGCATCACTCGTTGTAAAAAGTGACATAACTTTTGTATCGTTTGTTGGAATTGTTTTAGGATCAACACCTGTTAAATCTTGTAACATACGAATAACGGTCGGATCAACGTGTCCTAAAATATCGAATTTCAAAACGTTATCATGAATAGCATGGAAATCAAAGTGAGTCGTACGCCATTCAGCAGATAAATCATCCGCTGGATATTGGTAAGGCGTAAAATCAAAAACATCATAATCTCTAGGAATAACAATAATTCCTCCTGGATGTTGGCCGGTCGTACGTTTAACGCCACCACACCCTCGAGCAATTCTTTCAAGTTCAGCACTACGTACTTCATTATCAATTCCTAATGTTTCAGCATATCCTTTTGCATAACCATAAGCTGTTTTTTCAGCAACTGTAGAAATTGTTCCTGCTCTAAAGACATGATCTTCTCCAAAAATAGTTTTAGTAAATGCATGAGCATTTGCTTGATACGCTCCCGAGAAATTTAAGTCGATATCAGGTACTTTATCCGCATTGAAACCTAAGAAAGTTTCGAACGGAATATTATGTCCTTCACCTTTCATTGGTTTACCACATACAGGGCAAATCTTATCAGGTAAATCATAACCATCAGCAGCAACACCTTCTTCTAAAAATTCACTATGACTACAATGAAGACATAGATAATGTGGTGGTAACGGATTTACTTCTGTAATTCCTGACATTGTTGCAACGAATGAAGATCCTACCGAACCTCTGGAACCTACTAGATAACCATCATCATTTGATTTTTTTACTAGTAAGTGGGAAATATAATAAATAACCCCAAACCCATGTTTAATGATATTACTTAATTCTTTTTCTAATCTTTTTTCCACAATTTCGGGTAATTTTTCACCATAAAGTCGATGTGCTGTATCATAACAAATCTTTGTTAAATTTTCATCTGCATTATCAATTGTTGGTGTAAATAATTTATCATGAATTGGTCGGATTTCTTCAACCATATCTGCGATTTTGTTTGTATTTGTTACAACATATTCATATACTTCATCCGCTGGTAGATAATCATAACATATTAACATTTCATCTGTTGTTCTTAAATATTGAGATGGTGTAAATGCACGTGGATTTTTTCGGTCACATAAAGGGTGAGCACGATGTCCAATCCCAATTTTGGGTTGTGATATAAAAACATCTCGATAAATTTTATCCTTTTCATCTAAAAAATGGACATCTCCAGTAGCTACAATAAGTTTATTTAATTTTTTTGCTGCTGTAATAAGACGTTTTATTGAAATAATTAAATTTTCTTCAGATTCAATTTGTCCACGATCAATTAAATGGTAGTAATCTTGAAAAGGTTGTATTTCCACATAATCATAAAATTCTAACAATTGTTCCAACTTTTCATCCGAAGAATTCAAAGCTGCTTCAAAAACATCTGAACGATAACAGCTAGTCCCATATAGCAATCCTTTACGATAATATTCCAATCTTTCTTTTGGAATACGAGAACCATCATGGAAATAAGTTGTATTTGCTTCAGAAACAATTTTAAACATATTTTTTAAACCTTCTTTGTTCAAAGCAAGTGCTGTCATATGATATGGGAAAACGATTTTATAAGCATCGTCTTTTTGTAATTTATTTAAATCAAGTAAATTATAATTTCCACTTTGCATAATAGAATGTAACATCGTTGTAAATACAGCACCTAAAACTTCAGCATCATAATCAGCTCTATGTGCTACATCATCGTCATAATTTACACGATAAACACGACATACATTTCCTAAACGATAAGATTTCATTGGTTTCATAATAGCTCTTGCTAATGCCAAAGAATCAATAACCGGATTAGTTATAGGTTTTTGATTTAACCTCTTTAAACTTTCATTTAAAAAACCAATGTCAAATTTAGCATTGTGAGCCACTAAAATAGCATCACCAAAGAATTCTAATATTTGTGGTAAAAACTCTTTAATTGTTGGTGCATCAGCAACCATTTCATTTGTAATATTTGTAAGTTGAGAAACACGTGTTCCAATCTTTTTACCAGGATTTACAAAACTTTGTAAGCGATCAATCACTTCACCATTTTTAATTTTAACTGCACCAAATTCTGTAATCCCATCATGGATAACAGAAAAACCAGTTGTTTCCAAGTCAAATGATACATATGTGGCATCTTCAATAGACATATCTTTTTCATTAAAAACAATATTAAAATAAGGTTCTATCATATTTAATTCAACACCATAGATCATCTTAATGCCCGCTTTTAAACTAGCTGCTTGAGCTTCAGGAAATGATTGAACGTTTCCATGATCAGTAACTGCAATTGCTTTGTGTCCCCATTTGGCCACTTGATTAATATAATCCGAAACATTGCCTATTCCATCCATTGCTGACATCTTAGAATGTGTATGAAGTTCAACTCTTTTAACTTCCGCAGTGTCTTGCCTTCTTGCTGGTTCTTTAATAACTTCTATTTGGCGAGCCATCATAACAGTTTCTCTCGCATAATTATCTAAACGAATTTCTCCTGTTGCTTTGATCCACACTTTACCTTTATCTAGTACTTTAATATCCTCTAAAGTATTAGTTGTATTGTTTTCAAAGCGTTTTACCATAATTGAATCCGTATAGTCAGTGATCCATAATGTTTGAATATGTTTTCCTGCACGTGTTTTGATTAATTCAGTTTTAAAGACATACCCTTGAATCGTACAATTATTTTCCATCGTTTGACTGTTAATTTCAGATAACTTTAAAAAAGTTGCATCACCCTTTGGTTTTCGATAATTATTTTTATAATCTACAGTTGATTTTACTGGTTCCGATTTTTTTATTTCGGACATATCTATTTTCATTGGTTCATAGCTGTCCATTTCTTGTAATAAATTATTTAATTCATCATTATCTTGTTTAACATAAAAACTAAAATCTTTCTCTATTCCAATTTCCACAAAATACTTTTTAATTATTGATTTTAATTGTTGGAATTGTTCCAATTGTATTTCATTTAACAAACCAATCGATATAGTTTGTTTAATTTCAATATCTTCGATTTTCAACGAAGAAAATAATGGTGAAATTTGTTTTAGTTTTTCAATAATATACCCTAAATAAAGTGAAACATCTTTTGACTCAAAATTAAAATCATCATAACAAATTACAAATTCAGCCGGGTAAGGAAAATCAAGACCATGATCAAGTAAGAGTTGATACTCTGTAAATGGAATCAAATCCTTACTCAATATATAAAATGTATAATGGTTATCATGATGTACAATAACTTTTTTCAATGAAGCATGTAATAAAACATTAACATCTTCGATTATATTCAATTGTTTTAATAGTATTATTAATTTGTTCATATTACACCTCAAAAATCTTACCTATTATAACACAAAAAAAGGCTTAAGCCCTTTTTTTAGAAAAATTTTCCAATATCATTTATAGTTACAAAAATCATTAGGCCAAAAGCAAGAATTAGTCCTGCCATTTGTAAAGCATATTTCATTTTTGTTGGAATTTCTCGACGAATAATTTTTTCAACTAATGCAAATAATACTTGACTACCATCTAGTCCTGGAATAGGAAGTAAATTAAACATTCCAATATTTGTTGATAGTAAAGCAGTCAATGACAACAATGTACTAATTGAACCAGATTGTGTAACTTGTGCAGTCACTGTATAAATTCCTACTGGGCCAGAAAGTTGTGAAACAGTATGTGTTAAATCTGTAATAAGTTTTCCTAATGTTGTAAAAATCAATAATGCATATTCTATAAATTGATTAATTCCTTGTCTTATAGCCTCAATAAAAGTCAATTTTTTAGTAGCCGCTGTTATTCCAATGACATAAGACTTGGATTCACTATTGTACTTTCCTTCAACTGTTTTTTCAATATTTTGATTCCCTCTTTTAAGGAAAATTTGCATTGTAACTGTATCCGTATCTAATTGCAAATTTTCATTAGATAAGACAGATTGAATATCTGAAAATGACGCAATGATATGTTCTTCACCATTAATTGTGATTTTATTAATGGTGTCTCCAGCTTGAACTCCAGCATTATAAGCACCATTGTTTTTAACAACACTTCCAATTTCAGAAGTATTTGTTTGTACTTCAACAAACGAATAAATACCTATTAATAAAACAAGGGCAAGTACAAAATTCATAAAAACACCAGCTAACATAATAATGCATTTTTTCCATGTTTTAATTCCTTTTAGAGTTCTTTCATAAGGAACATCTTTCATTAATTCGCTGTCTTCTTGATCAGCTTCACCTGCCATTGCAACATAACCACCAATAGGAAGTGCACGAATTTGATAATCTGTTTCTCCTTTTTTCTTAGAAAAAAGTTTAGGACCCATTCCAATAGAAAATTCAGCACAATAAACACCAAATAATTTAGCAGTTAGAAAATGTCCTAATTCATGGATTAATACAATAGCTCCTAGTATTACAAAAAAGACAAGAATATTTATAATCGTCTGCATGTTTCATTTATCTCCTTTAAAACAAAATCTCTCGCCCATTGATCAATATCTAATAATTGATCAATAGTTGGATCTTTAACCAACTCATGAGCATTCATAGCTTTTTCAACTAATTCCTCTATTTGTAAAAATTCAATTTTTCCTTCTCTAAACAAAAGATTAGCCATTTCATTTGCACCATTTAAAACACATGGTAAGCTTCCACCTGTTTTTCCAGCACGATATGCTAAAGAAAGCGCATGAAATCTATTGAAATCTGGCTTTTTAAAAGTAAGCGAACCAAGTTGTGTTAAATCTAAAGATTTACCATTAACTAATTTTTTTCTTTGTGGATAAGTTAACGCATACTGAATAGCCAAACGCATATCAGGTGTTCCCATTTGCCCAATGACAGAAGTATCTTCAAACTCTACAGCAGAATGTAAAATACTTTCTGGATGAATCAAGACTTCAATTTGATCATAATCTACATCAAACAACCATTTTGCTTCCATGACCTCTAATCCCTTATTAAATAAAGTAGCACTATCAATCGTAATTTTAGCCCCCATTGACCAGTTAGGATGATTCAACGCTTCTTTAACAGAAACACCTACAAGTTCTTCTCTTGTTTTATCTCTAAAACTTCCGCCACTTGCTGTTAATAAAATACGTTTGATTTTATTCATCTCATTTCCTTGAAGCGATTGGAAAATTGCTGAATGTTCACTATCTACTGGTAATAATTTTACACCATGTTCTTTAACTAATTTTGTAATAATATGTCCTGCAACCACAAGTGTTTCTTTATTAGCTAAAGCAATATCTTTTTTAGATTCAATAGCATGAATTGTTGGTAACAAACCTGCAAACCCTACAATTGCATTTAATACAATATCAACTTGATCAATTGTTGCAATTTCATCTAAACCAGCACTACCAAAAACAAAACGAATATGTGGATACTTTTCTTGAAGATAGTTACAATCCTTTTCATCGATAACACAAACAACTTGTGGATTGATTTTTTGAATTGTTGTTTCAAGTAATACAATATTTTTGCCCGCAGACATTGCAACAACATTAAATTCATCTTGATGATGCAAGCAAACATCAACAGTTTGTTGACCAATAGAACCTGTAACACCTAAAATCGTAATATTTTTCATTATCTATAACCCCACAATCATTAAAAAGAAACTAAAAATCAATACATTAAAAGTTAAACTATCAATACGATCTAAAATTCCGCCATGTCCTGGTAATAATTTTGAATAATCTTTAACTTCAAAATATCTTTTAATGGCACTAAAAATCAAATCTCCTATTTGACTTGTCGTTGTCATTACGATAATTGCTGGTACAATAATCCAATGATGTGCCAATATTCCTGTAAAATATGCAAAAACCAATCCTAAAATACTTCCTAGAACAATTCCACCAATTGACCCTTCAATTGTTTTTTTAGGAGATAATCTTGGAATCAACTTATGTTTACCAAAAGCCATACCAGCAAAATAAGCTCCTGTATCACTACCAAAAGTCGCAATTGCTAATAACAATAAATATTCCCAACCATAGTCAACTCTTAAAACAAGTAACGCATGTAATCCAGAACAAACAAGAACACCCATCGTAAAAACATAAGCACTTCTTTCAATATTACATTTATCATCAAAAATCATACATGCTAAAATAACCGCTAAATAAACCAAAATAGAATAGCTAGAAATAAGTAATTGATTTCTGTTAAATAAAAATCCTGTAACAAAAAACAAACCAACAATGATATACATATACATTCCAATACGTGGTCTAGAACAAATATGTAACATTTCATAAACACTAAGAGCCATTGCAACCCCTATAACAATTTTATAAAAAATACCCCCAAAAATGACTGCTGGAACTACAATTGCAATCAAGCACAGTGCAGTAATAATTCTTTCTTTCACTATTTTAAACCTCCATATCTACGCTCCCTATTTTGATAAAGCCAAATTGCTTTATGTAATTCTTTTTCATCAAAATCTGGCCAACAAACAGGAGTAAAAATAAACTCTGCATAAGCAAGTTGCCATAACATAAAATTAGATAATCTTTGTTCTCCACTTGTTCTTACCATTAAATCAACATCAGGTAAATTCGCAGACATTAATGTTGAACCAAAATAATTTTCATCAATATCCTCAATATCAAGTTTCCCATCTTTTACATCTTGTGCTATTTTTTTAGTTGAACAAACGATTTCATCTCTACTACCATAAATAAAAGCAAAACAAAGTTTTAGTCCAGTATTATCCTTTGTTCTTTCTATAGCAGTATTGATAATATCTCTTGTTGCCTTTGGAGCTTTTTCTAAATGCCCAATCATACAAATTTGAACATTATTTTCAATTAATTCTTTTAAATAAAGTTCAAAAAATTTTTTGGGTAATTTAAATATAAATTGTACTTCTTCTTCAGGACGAGAAAAATTTTCTGTAGAAAAAGCATAAACTGTCATTGCTTTAACACCAAGTCTATTAGCCTCTAAAGCAATCTTACGAATTGTCTTTGTCCCTTCGTTATGGCCATAAGTTCTTGGCATCATTCTCTTTTTAGCCCAGCGTCCATTGCCATCCATAATAAAAGCAATATGTGCTGGTATATTATTCATGTCTAATTCATAGTTTTCAATTTGATCATTCATAGAATAATCCTCCTTAAAGTCATGATTGATTATAACATAAAACCTTAAAATAAAAAAGCGCCTAATAAGACGCTTCAATAATTATACAGTCATAATATCTTTTTCTTTTACTTTACCAATTTCATCAACTTCTTTGACAAATTTATCAGTTAATTTTTGAACACGATTTTGACCGTCTTTAATTTCATCTTCACTACCATCGCATTTTTTAATTTCATCATTAGCATCACGACGAATATTTCTTATAGCAACTTTAGCATGTTCAGCGAATTTCCAAACATTTTTTGCATATTCTTTACGTCTTTCTTCTGTTAATGCTGGTACAGTAATACGAATAATTTCTCCATCATTTTGAGGAGTTAAACCTAAATCAGCTTCATAAATTCCATGTTCGATATCTTTTAAAGCAGATTTATCATAAGGTTTAATTACTAATTGTCTACCTTCTACAACAGAAACACCAGCCATTTGATTAATTGGTGTTGGTGATCCGTAATAGTTGACCATTACACGGTCTAACATTGCAGGAGTAGCTCTTCCAGTTCTAACTGTTGCTAAATCTCTTTGGTAAGCTTCGATTGCTTTTTGCATTCTATCACTTGCATCATCTAAGATCATATTTATCATATTATTTTCCTCCAGAGATAGTTGTTCCTATTTTTTGTCCATCACAAGCTTTGGCAATATTACCATCTTCTTGCATATTAAATACACATAAATCAATATCGTTATCTTTACATAATGTAATAGCTGTTTGATCCATTACTTTTAAATCTTTTGCTAAAACATCACTATATGAAATTTCATCAAATTTTACTGCAGATTCATCTAACTTAGGATCAGCAGAATAAACACCATCGACCCCATTTTTAGCCATTAAAATAACATCAGCATTGATTTCAGCGGCTCTTAATGCAGCTGTTGTATCAGTTGTAAAATATGGACTTCCAGTTCCAGCACCAAAAATAACAATTCTACCTTTTTCTAAATGTCTAACAGCACGTCTTCTAATGTATGGTTCTGCAATTTGTCTCATTTCAATTGCTGAAAGTAAACGTGTTTGAACTCCTAGTTGCTCTAAAGCATTTTGAACAGCTAAACCATTCATTACTGTTGCTAACATTCCCATATAATCAGCAGAAGAACGTTCCATACCCATTTGTGCACCAGTAACACCACGCCAAATATTACCACCACCACAAACGATGGCAATTTCAACACCTAAATCTTTAGCTTCTTTGATTTGTCTTGCAATATCGGCTACAGTATTAGCGTTTATACCAAAATGATCGTCACCGGCTAATGCTTCACCACTTAATTTTAATAAAACTCTTTTATATTTCATAAAATGTTCTCCTTTTTTAAAAAAAGGACACACTTGTAGTGTCCTTAAAAATTATTGTTTCATTTGTGCAGCTACTTCTTCAGCAAAGTTTTCTTCTTTCTTTTCGATACCTTCACCAACTTGGAAACGAGCCATTTCTAACACTTTAGCTTTTCCTAAGTATTTAGCAACTGATTCTTTTGGTGTTTTAATGAATTCTTGATCTAATAAACACCATTCAGAGAATACTTTATTTAATTTTCCACGTTTGATACCTTCTAATACTTTTTCAGGTTTGTTAGCTAATTTAGGATCATTAGCCATGATTTCTGTTTGAACTGCATCTTCTCTATCTTTTTCAACTTGTGGAATTTCATCTTGTGAGATATATTTTGGATTGATAGCAGCAACATGCATAGCAATGTCTCTTGCTTTTTCTTCATCACCGTCAGCTAATTTAACGATTGATACCATTTTTCCACCCATATGTGAATAAGCACCAAATACTTCATCATCATTTTTAGTGAAAGTTTTAATTCTTCTTAAAGATAATTTTTCACCAATTTTTCCAGATGCTTCTGCAATTGTAGTTTCAATAGTTTTTCCATCAACTTCAATTGCTTTTGCAGCTTCTAAATCAGCAGGGTTATTTGCAGCAACTGCTTCACATACATTATTTACTAATGCAACGAATTCAGCATTTTTTGCTACGAAGTCAGTTTCAGAGTTAACTTCAACCATAGCAGCTACATTTCCGTTAATAGCGAAAGCAGATAACCCTTCAGCAGCGATTCTATCAGCTTTTTTAGCAGATTTTGCGATTCCTTTTTCTCTTAACCAGTCGAATGATGCTTCGATGTCACCATCACATGCTTCTAATGCTTTTTTACAATCCATCATTCCAGCACCAGTTTTTTCACGTAATTCTTTTACTAATTTTGCACTAATTGCCATTTTCTTTTCCTCCATGAATTTTATTTTATTAAAAAGGGAAAGCTTTGCTTTCCCATCACAACATATTTATGATTTCCAGCCTTGAGATTATTCTTGAGTTGGTCTAGATTCTCTTCTTTGAGCTGGTCTACCAGCTTTATTTCTTGGCCCTCTTCTGTTGTTGTTTTCTACAGAAGATACAGCATCATTCATAGTAACTTCTTTTTCATCTTCATCTTTAACATAAGCAACAGTTAATGGTTCACTTTTAGCTTCACAAATTGCATCTGCCATAGCAGCAACAATTAATTTAACAGCTCTAATAGCATCATCATTTGCTGGGATTACATAATCAACTTCATCAGGATCACAGTTAGTATCAACAATACCAAATACAGGGATTCCTAAGATTCTTGCTTCAGCAACAGCGTTGTGTTCAGCTTTAGGATCTACAACGAATAAAGCACTTGGTAATCTTCTCATTTCTTTAATACCACCTAAGTTCTTTTCTAACTTAGCAGCTTCTTTTTTTAGTAAGATAACTTCTTTTTTAGGTAATAAATCGAAAGTACCATCTTTTTCCATTTTTTCTAATTCAACTAATCTTCTAATTCTTTTTTGGATTGTTTTGAAGTTAGTTAAAGTTCCACCTAACCAACGTGAGTTAACATAGAAACTTCCAGAACGGATTGCTTCTTCTTTAACAGCTTCTTGAGCTTGTTTTTTAGTTCCTACAAATAAAACTTTTCCACCTTTTTCGGCAATTTCATTCATTGCTTTATAAGCTTCATCGATTTTTTTAGATGATTTTTGTAAATCAATAATGTAAATTCCGTTTCTTGATGTAAAAATGTATGGAGCCATTTTAGGATTCCATCTTTTTGTTTGATGTCCGAAATGAACACCTACTTCTAATAATTTTTTCATTGAAATTACTGACATGTGTAATTTCCTCCTTTTCGTTTTTTTCCTCCATTATTTCAAACATTTACCACCATTAGGCACTAGATAAATGAATTCATAATGTGTGTATTTTTTAATACCTGAAACATAATAGCATAAGATTTAAAACAAAACAACCCTTTTTTATGCTTTATTTCGAGGATGTGCTTTTAAATAAACATTTTTCAAATGTTCTTTTGTAACATGGGTATAAATTTGTGTTGTCGAAAGGTTTTCATGACCCAATAATTCCTGTACAGTTCTTATATCTGCTCCCGCATTCAATAAATGTGTGGCAAAGGAATGTCTGAAAGTATGTGGATGTATTTTCTTGGTTGCATCATATTCTCTTCCAATACGCTTTACAATATCCTGTATTCCTCTATTGGTCATTTGTTCTCCTCTTTTATTAACAAAAACATATGGATGATCTTCTGAATTTACAAGTTTTCCCCTTACTTCTTCTATATATTTTAATAACCATTCACTAGCAAATTCATGGAAAGGAACATAACGGTCTTTGTTCCCTTTACCATGAATCAATAAAACTCGATTGTGAAAATCTATACAATCCAAGGTTAAATTCACTACTTCAGAACATCTTAACCCAGAAGCATACATGATTTCTAGCATCGCTTTATTACGAATTCCTAAATCATCTTGTGTATCAATACCATTCAATAAATCCATCATTTCTTCAGGAAACAAAAAATCAGGATTACGCTTTGCGGTTTTAATATTTTCAACAAGAATCATTGGATTATTTTCAGCCAATTCTTCTTTTACTAGATATTTATAAAATGATCTTAAACAACTGATTCGATTATTAATTGAACTCTTTGACAATTTTTTTTCATTTAAATAAGTTAAATATCCTCTTATATTTGTATACTTGACATCGTTAAAGTGAGAAATACTTTCACTTTTTAAAAAACCAATAAATTCATTTAAACTTCGTTGATAAGATTCAACTGTATTGATTGAGTAATGTTTTTGAAATTGAAGATATTTTATAAATTCTTCTTTATCTTGATTATAACTCATTGATAAATTGATCCATTACTTCTATTGCTCTGTTAGCATAAGCTTCTTTTCTTAGTTTCTTTTTAACGCGTACAGGTAAATCTGGTAGAATTCCAAAATTAGCTTTCATTGGTTGGAAATTACTTTCATCACAATGCGTAATATAATATGCAAGTGCCCCCATGATTGTTTCTTGTGGAAAAATAACAGGTTCTTGTTTATTTAAATAACGAACCATGTTCATTCCGGCAACGATTCCACTTTGAGCTGATTCAACATATCCTTCAACTCCTGTCATTTGTCCAGCAAAATAAATTCCAGAATGATTTTTTAAACTGTAATCTTGATTTAAAAATTTTGGAGAACAAATAAACGAATTTCGATGCATGACACCGTATCTTACAAATGTTGCATTTTCTAATCCCGGAATTAAATGAATAATTCTTCTTTGTTCAGGCCAAGTAAGATGTGTTTGAAAACCAACAATATTATATAAACTAGCTTGTACGTTATCTTGTCTTAACTGTACGACTGCATATGGTTTTGTACCATCAGGTTTTGTTAACCCAACCGGTTTCATAGGCCCAAACAATAAAGTTTGTTTTCCTCTTCTTGCCATTTCTTCAAAAGGCATACATCCTTCAAAAAATTTTTCTTCAAAATCTTTTGGTTTAACAACCTCTGCTTTCATTAATTCATCATAAAATACATTAAATTGCTCCTCATTCATTGGACAATTTATATATTCATTTTCTCCTTTGTCATATCTTGATTTATAATAAGCAATATTAAAATCAATACTATCTTTTTCAACAATTGGAGCCGCCGCATCAAAAAAATAAAAATATTCTTCTCCTAATAATTCTTTGATTTTCGTAGACAAAGCATCACTTGTTAAAGGTCCACTTGCAATAATTGTTGGTGCTTGGGGAATTTCTGTAACTTCTTCATGAATCACTTCGATATTTGGATGATTTGTTATAAATTCAGTAACATCCGCAGAAAACTTTTCACGATCCACTGCAAGTGCTCCACCAGCAGGAACACTATTTTTTCTAGCAAACCGAATAATAACACTATCTAGTTTTTCCATTTCATTTTTTAATACACCTACGGCATTATTGAAATTATCTCCTCTTAACGAATTAGAACAAACAAGTTCAGCAAATGATGATGTATGATGTGCCGGTGTCATTTTAACAGGTCTCATTTCATATAACTTTACTTTAATATTATTTTTTGCTAATTGATAAGCCGCCTCAACTCCAGCAAGACCAGCTCCAATTACATTGACTATTTTTTCACTTTCCATATTTTCTCCTTTTTAAAAAAGTAGAACAAATGTTCTACTTAATAATTGTTTTACATTTTGGATAATTTGAACAAGCTTTAAATTCTCCCCAACGTCCCTTTTTAATAACCACTGGAGAACCACAGTTAGGACAAACTTCATCTGTCATAACAGGTTCTGCTTTCTTTTTAGAATTCTTAATATATTTACATTGTGGGTAATTTGAACATGCTTCAAATTTACCATATCTTCCGGTTTTAAAAACCATTGGGCTTCCACACTTAGGACAGTTTTCTCCTGTAAATTCAGGTTCAACTTTTTCCTTTTTGATGTATTTGCATTCAGGATAATTTTCACAAGCTATAAATTTACCATAACGCCCATGTCTTTCAACAAGATCATGTCCACATTCAGGACATTTCTCTCCTGTTTTTTTAGGTGAAATGACTTCCATTTTTTCATTTGCTTCATCCAATAAAGGTTGGAATTTTTTAATAAATGTATCTATAGCATCAAAATAATCATCTTGTCCTTCTGCAATATCATCTAGTTCTTTTTCCATTTGTGCAGTATATTCGACATTAATAATATCATTAAAAAATTGTGTTAGTCGATCACTTGTTAAAATTCCACTTTCAGTAGGTTTGAATGTTTTATCAACAAGTTCCACATACCCTCTAGTTTGAATCGTATCAATAATCATCGCATAAGTACTTGGTCTACCAATTCCAAGTTCTTCCATTTCTTTAATTAGTTTTGCTTCACTATAACGAGCAGGTGGTTTTGTAAAATGTTGTGTTTTTTCAATATTTTGACTTTCTAAAATTTCTTGTTCAGTTAATTCAGGTAAAATTTCATCTTTTTGTTTTTCATATGGGCTATATAAACGTAAATAACCATCAAATTTTAATACTGAACCACTTGCGTTAAAATAATAGTTATTATTTTCTAATACTACACTTGTTGCATCAAAACGAGATGGTGCCATTAATGACGCTAATGCTCTGGCATAAATTAAAGAATACAATTTAAATTCATCCGCACTTAAATATTCTTTAACAGACTCAGGTGTACGCATTGCACTTGTTGGACGAATTCCTTCGTGAGCATCTTGTACATTTTCTTTCTTTTTACTTACTTTTACTTTTCCAACATAATTTTGACCATATTTTTCTTTAATATATTCTGTAGCACTTTCTACAAATAAATCTGACAATCTTGTCGAATCTGTACGCATATAAGTAATAAGCCCTACTGTTTCATCTTCTAAAGCAATTCCTTCATATAGCTTTTGAGCAATCATCATTGTCTTTCTTGCTTTAAAGCCTAATTTAGAAGACGCTTCTTGTTGTAATGTTGAAGTAATAAATGGTGGTTTTGATTCTCTTTTCTTACTTGATTTTTTTACACTATCAATAACAAATTCTTTAGAAAGTGCATTAAAGATTTCCAAAGCTTCTTGTTCATTTGAAATTTTTAACTTCTTTGTTCCTTTTTTATTAAGTTCACCTGTAAATTCAATTTCATCTTTTTCAAATTGTGCTTTGATTTTCCAGTATTCTTCTGGAACAAAGGCTTCGATTTCACGTTCTTTTTCAACAATTAATCTTAAAGCAACCGATTGAACTCGACCAGCTGATTTAGATTTAATTTTTCTTTGTAATAATTTAGATAATTTAAATCCAATAATTCTATCCAATACTCTTCTTGTTTCTTGAGATTTTACAAGATTTTGATCAATTTTACGAGGATGATTCAATGCATCAACAACTGCATCTTTTGTTACCTCATTAAAAACAATACGATTATCATCATCCATATCTAAACCTAAAACATCTGCTAAATGCCATGAAATTGCTTCCCCTTCACGGTCAGGGTCGGTAGCAAGATAAACTGTTTTTGCCTCTTTAACAGCTGCTTTCAATTCCTTAACGACATCTTTTTTATCCTTAGAAATAACATATTTTGGCTTATAATGATCTTCTTGATCAATCCCTAGCCCTTCTTTACCAGATGTTGATAAATCTCTAATATGCCCTTTAGAAGAAGTCACATGATATTCCTTCCCTAAATAATTTTCTATTGTTTTTGATTTAGAAGGAGATTCCACAATGACTAATTTATCATACATAATATAACCCCCTTATCGCAAAAACTATTATTATTGTTTTTTTTCACTTTGTCAACTCCATTTCATTAATCTTCAATAATATCATTTACAGTCAATACTAACTTGGCCCCTTGTTGAATCAATAAATTACACCCCATTGGATCCCCAATTCTTGATGGAATACAATAGATATCTTTTCCTTGATCTAATGCATATCCTACAGTAATCATTGTTCCTGAACGTTTTTCAGCTTCTGTAACAACTACAGATTCACTTAAGCCAGCAATTAACCGATTCCTACTTGGAAAATCCTTAGCCTGTGGTACATAATCACCAGGTTTTTCACTAATAATAAGATGATTACTTTTTAATTGAGCATATAAATCTTGATTTCTTTTTGGATAACAATAATTAATTCCACTTCCCAATACTGCAACTGTTTTCCCTTTGTTTTTTAATGCACTTCTATGAGCGAGAGTATCAATTCCTAATGCCATACCACTTACAATCGTATATTCATTTTTTACTAAATCACATACAATTTTATCCGTAATATTTGATCCATATTCACTAGGAACACGTTTACCAATAACACCTATGCATTTACCATTTAAAATATTCAAATTTCCATGATAAAACAATACAAATGGTGGACAAGATATTTCTTTTAAAGCATCTGGATAATCACTTGAAATAATCGTTGTATATTTTGAATTTACTTTGGCAACTGCTTCCCTCCTTTCTTCTTGAGAAACTTTCTCTTTTGCTTGCAATGCTTTTAAAATACTTTGAAAATCACCTTGATACTTCAAAGCAAAAAATAGTAAGATTTCTTCCATATTTATCACCTCACTATTTATATAGACATTTAATTTTGTTTTTTCTTCTTTTTTTATAAAAAAAGAACTAAATATCTAAATTTAAAGATATTTGTTCTTTCATTACTTCTTGTACTGGTTTAAAAGATTTCCTATGAATAGGGCATGGACCATATTTACTAAGTGCCTCTTTATGTGCCTTGGTTACATAGCCCTTATGTTTTTCAAAACCATATTGTGGATATTTTTTTGCATAATCTATCATCAAATGATCTCTTGTTACCTTAGCTAATATACTTGCTGCTGCAATAGACATAGAAAGGGTATCTCCTTTAATAATAGATAAATGTTCAATATCATGTAAAGGCATCGCATCTGTTAAAGCAAACATTTTTTCTCTCTTTAAAATTTGACAACATTTTTCCATTCCTTTTTGACTTGCGCTATATACATTTAATTGATCAACATCTTCAACAGAAATAACTTCAATGTGATAGGCTAATGCATTTTCTATAATTATTTGATACATCGCCTCTCTTTTTTTTGCTGTTAATTGTTTTGAATCAAAAATACGTTCATCATAAAATCCTTTAGGAAAAATGACTCCTGCAACAACTAATTCGCCAGCCATTGGTCCTCTTCCAGCTTCATCAAGACCAATAATATAATCATAACCTAAATCATAATATCTATTTTCATATTCTAATAAATTACTCATTTGGAAGCTCCCATGTTATTTTTGTAATAACACCATCAAATAAATCAGTAAAAAACATATCCATGACACGCTCATAATCAGTAATCCCTCTTACTGGTTTTATTTTTTTATTAAATGCGATATCATCATAACATTTTTCAACCCAATCACTTTGTAAATCAACAGCTATTTGATAACGATTTTCTAAAGTTCCAGGGTAATTTTTAACTAAATATTCAACTGCATAAATAAATAAATCTTCCCTTGGTAATATTTGCTGTTTAATAGAGCCAATAAGAGCAATATTTCTAGCAATATCCTCACTTTCGAATTTAGGCCATAAAACACCCGGTGTATCAAATAATTCAAAATCTTTATCTACCTTAATAATTTGTTGAGCTTTCGTTACACCTGGTTTATTCCCCGTAACAGTTGCTTTTCTTTTTGCTAAGCGATTGATGAAAGTAGATTTTCCAACATTAGGAATACCTAAAACCATTGCTCGCATTGCACGAGGTTTTAATCCCTTCTTTGCTTCTCGTGCCATTTTATCTTTCAAAATTTCTTTGCAAACTTGTATGATCTTTTTATATTCATTAAATTGCTTAAGATTAACACTTATAGCATAATAACCTTTACTTTTGTAAAAATCTATCCATTTTTGTGTTAGTTTATCATCTGCTAAATCTTCTTTTGTCATTACAATTAATCTTGGCTTATTATTAACAACACTATTAAATAATGGATTTTTACTTGAATATGGAGCTCTAGCATCCACCAATTCAACAACAATATCTATTAATTTTATTTTATCAGCGATTTCTCTTTTTGCCTTAGCCATATGGCCAGGAAACCATTGTATTTGTGCCATATTAGTTCATTCCTTTCATATGATTAAAAGGAAATAGTATAATTCCTTTTTTTGATAAAACATCTTCAATTTTAAAACATCCTAATTCTCTTGAATCAAGTGAATTTACTCTATTATCACCTAAAACGAAAATTTCATTTTCACCAACTGAAATTTCAAAATCATCAGTAAAATAAGAAATATTATATCGACTCTTTACATCTTTTATATGTGATTTATTAAGATAATTTTCTTTAATATACTTTCCATTAACATACAAACAATCATTTTTGTAAACAATTTTTTCTCCAGGTAACCCTATAACTCTTTTAATAATTACATTGTCTAATTGTTTACAGTCTATTGTGACAATATCAAATCTTTTAATTTGTTTTGAATTCAAATCAAGCCGAGACATAAAGGCAAGATCTCCGTCATGTAATGTTGGATACATTGAAGAACCATCAACTTTGACCGGCATAATTATGCCTTTAAAAACAAAAACAATTGCTAAACAAACAACAATAAATTCTAATATTGCCATCATTGTTTTTTTACTATATTTCATAGACATCACCTATCTTTATCTTATAGACGTGTTCTATTATACAACAATTAATGGTAGAAAAAAAGAAATGGTTACCCATTTCTTATTTTCTAATTTCTTTGATTCTAGCAGCTTTACCAGATAAACCACGTAAGTAATTTAATTTAGCTCTACGTACTTTACCAACTTTAGCAACTTCGATTCTATCGATGATTGGTGAATGAACTGGGAAAGTTCTTTCTACACCAACTTGGTAAGAAATTTTTCTAACTGTGAAAGTTTCAGCAATTCCTTTACCTTGTCTTGCGATACAAACCCCTTCAAATAATTGGATACGGTATTTATTACCTTCTTTAATTTTTACATAAACTTTTAAAGTGTCTCCAGCTTTGAAAACAGGGATATCAGATTTTAATTGTTTTTTAGTAATTTGTTCTACTAATGTTAAATTCATCTTTCTTCTCCTTTTCATTTATAGTCTTGTATGTTCATTCGATTAACCAGCGGAACATATGCAGTCACATTGACCTATGCTATTATAACATCGTTCAAAAAAATATCAACTCTTTTTTTTAATTTTTGTCAACATATTTGCCGATTCTTCATCAAATTCATAATTTTCTAATAAATCTGGTCTCTTTAAATAGGTTTTCTTTAGAGATTGGTATTTTCTCCATTTACGAATATTTTCATGATGACCAGAGACCAATACGTCAGGCACTCTATTTCCATCATATTCTATTGGTCTTGTATATTGTGGGTATTCTAATAATCCATCTGCAAATGAATCATCTTCATGGCTTTCTTGACGAATAGCTCCTTCAAGTAATCTTATTACCGCATCACAAGTAACCATACTTCCTAGTTCACCACCAGTTAGTACATAATCACCAATAGACAATTCTAAATCAACATAATCACGAATTCTTTCATCAAATCCTTCATAATGTCCACAAATAATAATAAGATGCTTTTCTAATGAAAGCTTTTGTGCTACTTGATGCTTTAAAGTAATCCCTTGAGGAGACATTAAAATAACAAGTGAATCATCCGTTGTTAATGTTTTTAAGCAATCAATGATTGGCTGACACATCAACACCATTCCCTGTCCTCCTCCATAAGGATAATCATCTACATGTTTATGCTTATCTTGAGTGAATTCTCTAAAATTATGAATCTTAATATCAACAACTTCTTTATCTATAGCTCTTTTGATAATTGAGGTATTTAAAAAGCCTTCAAACATTTCTGGAAATAATGATAAAATATCAATCTTCATCATACATTCCCTTAATCAAATGAACAAATATTTTTTTATTTTCAATATCTTCATTTTCAATAAATGCATCAACATATGGAATAGCAATCTTTTTATTTGCTGTTTGTACAGTTAAAACATCATGTGCACCATTAAAATAAACAGATTCTACTTTTCCAATTTCTTGATCATTATTAATGATCTGACAACCAATTAAATCATCGTAAAAATATTCATCATCATCTAATTCAACATCTTCTTTTAAACCATAAACATTATAACCAACATATTTTTCTACTAGATTAATATCTTGTAATCCCTCAAAACTGATTAAATAATTTCCTTTATGAACTCTTACAGTTTTGATGATAAAAGGGTCTACAATTTCATTTAAGTAAAGCTTATGTCCCACAACAAATCTTTGATCATTGAAATCACTAAAAGAACGTATTTTAAGTTCTCCTTTAAGTGCATGCGTTCCAACAATTTTTCCAATTTTTAATTTTTCCATATAACCTCCAAAAAAAATAGATGTGTAAAACACATCTATTCATATGATTCGAATTTAATATCTAATTTTTTATCAGAAAGACGTCCTGCAACAGACATTAATTGACGAATAGAATTAGCCATAACACCTTTACGACCGATTAATTTTGCAATGTCATTTTTTGCTGAATAAACATGTAAAACAACAACATTCTCATCTAAAGAAGGCATTTGCCTTACTTCTAAATGTTCTTTATCCTCAACTAATTCAATCGCTATATCTTTTAGTGTTTTTACATAATCCATAATTATTTACCTTGTTTTGAATCAGCAAATTTTTTCATGATACCTTGTTTAGATAATAAGTTTCTAACTGTATCAGATGGTTGAGCACCATTGTTTAACCATTTTAAGATTTCTTCTTCTTTTAAGTTAACTTGAGCTGGATTAGTACATGGATTATATGTACCTAATAATTCAATAAATCTACCATCTCTTGGTGATCTTGAATCAGCTGCTACGATTCTATAGAAAGGTCTTTTTTTAGCACCCATTCTTGTCATTCTTAATTTTACTGCCATTTATATTTCCTCCTTGTTTTCTTATTGCTTGTATAATTTAACATAGATAGAAACAGGTGTCAAGCATTTTTGCTTGACACCTTTCATTATTTTTTCTTTTTCTTTTTATGACGTACTTTTTTACGATTTGGACCACCTACAAAGTGACCTCCTCCCATTTTTGGAAGTCCTGTTGCCATATCCATATTTGACATTTGTTTCATCATTTGTTTAGATTGTTCAAATTGTTTTAATAATCTATTAATAGCTGCTAAATCTTTACCACATCCTTTAGCAATACGTTGTTTTCTAGATAATGTAATAATACTTGGATCACGACGTTCTTCTAAAGTCATAGAATAAATAATAGACTCTGTTTCTTTCATTCTCTTATCTGTTGTTTCATCGTTTAAATTAGGCATAGATGGCATACCAGGAATCATTTTCAAAATTCCTGAAAGTGGACCTAACTTCTTTAATTGATGCATTTGATCAAGCATATCATCCAATCCAAAACGTCCAGATTGCATTTTTTTCATAGCTTTCATTGTTTCTTTTTCATCATAGACATCTTGAACTTTTTCAACTAAAGAGACTACATCACCCATTCCTAAGATACGATCTGCCATACGATCTGGGTAGAATAAATCAATAGCATCTAATTTTTCACCTGTACCAATAAATTTAATTGGAACATGCGTAATATGTCTAATAGAAAGTGCTCCCCCACCACGAGAATCACCATCTAATTTAGTAAGCACAGCTCCTGTAATACTTAATTTTTCATTAAATGAAGCAGCTACATTGACAATATCCTGACCTGTCAATGAATCTACAACAAGTAAAATTTCATCAGGTTTTGCAATTTCTTTAACATTTGCTAGTTCTTGCATTAAAGGTTCATCAATGTGCAAACGTCCTGCCGTATCAATAATAATAACATCATTATTATTTAAAGCCGCATAATTCATAGCACCTTTAACAATATTTTCAGCACTTTCAGATGTTCCTTTTTCATAAACAGGCACATCTAATTGCTTTCCTAATGTTACCAATTGATCAACGGCTGCTGGACGATAAATATCTCCTGCAACCAATAATGGTTTTTTAGCATATTTTGTCTTAATTAATTTAGCAATTTTCCCAGAAGTTGTTGTTTTCCCAGAACCTTGTAACCCTACCATCATAATAACTGTTGGTTTTTTACTAAAATCAACTTCTGAAACCTCATCACCTAATAAATGTACTAATTCATCGTGTACAATTTTAACTAAAACTTGCCCAGGTTTTAATGAACCTACGACATCTGCACCAATTGCTTTTTCTTTTGTTGATGCAATGAACTCTTTTACAACTTGATAGTTGACATCAGCTTCAAGTAAAGCAAGTCGAATTTCTGTCAACATCTCTTCCATATTACTTTCAGTCAACTGACCTTGTCCAGATACCTTTTTTAAAGTTGACTGCAATCTTTCAGATAACGAATCAAACGCCATATATACCTCCTATAAATCTCTTAACATTTGTAAATGTTCATCAATATTTTTATGTTCTTCTTTTATATCTTTTTCTAAATCATCTATAATTTCAAGTCTTTTTTGATGTTTTTCTAATAAATTTAATTTTTCTTCATAATTTTCTAAATGTAAACAAGCTTTTTTTAAATTGTCAAAAACTGCATTTTTAGAAACATTTTTAATCAAAGATATCTCTGACAAAGACAAATCCTCATGATAATACAAATCTAAATACTCTCTTTGTTTTTCAGTTAATAAATCTTCATATAAATCCATCAAAAGATTTACTCTTTGCTTTTTTTCTAAACTATTTTCCATTATGCTTCCTCAACTAACCCTTTACATAATCCATAAATATATTGTTCTAAGTCAAATTCTTGTAAATCATCAACTTGTTCACCTAAACCAATAAATTTTACAGGAATATTTAATTGATCTTTAATAGATAAAACAATTCCACCTTTAGCAGTACCATCCATTTTTGTAAGAACAATCCCTGTAATATCAGTAATCTTAGAAAATTCAATAGCTTGTGAAACACCATTTTGTCCTGTTGTTGCATCTACAACAAGAAGTGTTTCATGTGGTCCTTCAGGAACAACACGCTTAATAATACGATTCATTTTTTCCAATTCGTTCATTAAATTCACTTTATTTTGTAAACGACCTGCTGTATCACAAATTAAAACATCCGCTCCTGTTTCTTTAGCTTTATTTAAAGCATCAAAAACAACGGCCGAAGGATCTCCTCCTTCTTTTCCTTTAACGATATCCACACCAACTCTTTCTGCCCAAACTGCCAACTGATCAATTGCTCCTGCTCTAAATGTATCACCCGCAGCAACAACGACTTTTTTACCTTCATCATGAACAATACGATGAGCAAGTTTCCCAATCGTTGTTGTTTTTCCAGCACCATTGACACCAACCATTAAAATAACAGTTAACCCTTCTGCTGCGTAATTGATTTTAGTTGACATAACACTTTCATTAGCATAAATAACAAACATTTTATCAACAATAATATCATTAATTTCTCTTGGATCAGTTATATTTCTGATTCTTACTTCTGTTTTAATTTCAGATACAATCTTCATGACCATCGAAACACCAACATCAGCCATAATTAAAATATTTTCTAATTCTTCAAAATACTCATCATTGATTTCTCTAAATCGGGCAGCTAATTCATTAATACGATCTGAAAATGTTTCAGAAGATTTATCTAAACCAACAACATATTTTTCATTTTGCTTAGTTGACTTTCCAACTAATTTTTCTTTTATTTGTGTAAAAAATCCCATCTAAATACCTCCCTTACGATTTTCATTAGAAAAATCTATTGCCTCTTCAAGTTTGACACTTACAAGTTTTGTAACACCTTTTTGTTGCATCGTCGCACCATATAACAAATCACATTCTTCCATCGTTCCCTCACGATGTGTTACTACAATAAATTGTGTTTGTTTAGAAAATTCTCTTAAGAATTTTGCAAATCTTTCAACATTAGCCATATCCAATGCTGCTTCAACTTCATCTAAGATACACATTGGCACAGGTCTTACTTTTAAAATAGCAAATAAACATGAAATTGCAATCAACGCTTTTTCTCCACCAGAAAATAATGTAATATTCGACACAGCTTTTCCTGGTGGTTGTACATCTATATCAATTCCCGTTTCTAAAATATTATCTGGATCAGTATATTTGATTTGTGCTCTTCCCCCACCAAATAATTCTCTAAAAACATTATTAAATTCTTTATTGATCTTTTCAAATGTTGTTGAAAATTTCTCAATCATAATTTGATCCATTTCATCAATTGCCTGTACTATTTTATCCTGAGCTTGTATTAAGTCAAGTCGTTGACTATTCATATTTTCGTAACGCGATGAAACTTCTTTATATTCTTCGATAGCATCAATATTAACATGACCAAGTGCTACTATTTCATTTCTAAGTGTAGCAACCTCTCCTCTAGCAAATTCAATATCTACTTCATCATGATAATTTTCACTTGCATACTCATAAGTCATGGAATATTCATTAGATAATCGACTTAAATAATTATTTAATGATCCTTCATATTTAGTAGATAAAATAGCTTTTTCATTAATTTGTCCTTGAATGTCTTTAAGCATCTTTCTTAAATCTTTCAATTTTGATTCTAATTGCTCATTTTCATTAACATAGGACATTCTTAATTCTCTTTTTGATTTTATTTTTTCTGTTAATTCATCTCGATGCTTGATGGCTTCATTTAATTGTAAAACAAGTTGATTATCAATTTTACCACTTTTAAACTCATCCAATTCAACGCTTTGATGCGATAAACTTTCATATTCACCTTTAGCAACTACAAGTTCTTCCTTTTTTCCTTGAACAACAACTTCTAACTTAGCATATGACATTTGTTTTTGTAGAAGTGTATGTGCCAATTCTTTAGCATCGTTTTCAAGTTTAAGTAATTCATTCTTTTCACGTACAAGTTTTTGTTCTAATTCATCCAATTTTTCTTTAACTTTTTCTAGTTCTCTTTTTTGAAGAATGGATGATTGTTGACGATTAACTGTTCCACCTGTAAGTGAACCTCCAACATTGACAATATTTCCATCCAAAGTAACAACTTTATATCGAGCATATGTTGCCTTTGATATTTCATAAGCATGATCAATATCATCAGCTAAAATAACATTTCCCAATTGATTCAAAATAACATTATCTATATTTTTAGAACTTGAAACAAAATCACTTAATACACCTAAATAACCTTCTAAAGCTGGACATAAAATAGCATGTTCTTCTCTTAAAGAACGTGGTTCCATATCCGCTAAAGGTAAAAAAGTAGCACGTCCTGCCTTATTATCTTTTAAAAACTTAATTGCTAATCTAGCTTGTAAATTATCTTTCGTAACAATAAATTGCAAAGCACTTCCTAAAGCAACAGAAACCGCTAAATCATACTTCGAATCATTTTCTAGTAAATCTCCAAAAACACCAATAATATCCGGATTATCATGAGCAAGTTCCATAATAGCCTTGACACCATGATGATAATTGGATTTATTTTCTACTAAATCCACTAATATTTCTTGTCTATTTTTATTTTTCGTAATTTCTTGATTAAGATTATTAATAGATTGATGTTTATGATTGATTTTGGATGTTAAAACCGTTTGTTCTTGAGATAAATCTTCAAGAGATTTTTCTGTTGTTTTTAATCGTTCAACACGGTCATTATATTCTTCAATCAAATCCGTCAAAATAGCTTTTAAGTTATCTAATTTCTTCTTTATATCACCACTGTTTTGAGACTGTAAAGCATGTTTTCTTTTTTGATCAACCTCTATTTTACTTGTTTCTAGTCTTGAAACTTCAGACATCGATTCTAATAATTGACTTTGTAGAGAGTTTATTTCATTATCTAAAACAAACATTTTCTTTTTTATCTCATCATCAGCACTTTCTTTCAATAAAATTTCTGCATCTAATGAACTGTGTCGTTCATTAAGGTCTTTTAATTGTAAAGATAGCGTATCTAGTTGATGTTTTAATTCCGAAACTTCATGAACAAGTACATTTACTTCGATTGAAGTAAGTTTTTCCTTCAACGTTAAAAATACTTCTGCTTTTTCTTTTTGTTTTTTTAATGGTGCTATTTGTTTTTCTAATTCATAAACAATATCTTTTATACGATTTAAATTATCCGTTGTTCTCTCTAATTTTCTAATAGCCTCAATTTTTCTTTTTTTATATTTAGAAACTCCTGCAGCTTCTTCAAAAATAACTCGTCTTTCTTCAGGACGACTATCAGCAAAATTAGAAATATTTCCTTGAGAAATAATAGAAAGCGAATCTCTTCCAAGTCCCGTATCTAAAAGCAGATCTGTAATATCTTTTAAACGACATTGTTGCCGATTTAAAAGATATTCAGCCTCATTTCCTTGTCGATAAAGACGTCTAGTAATTTCAACTTCATTATAGTCATAATTGAGCATATGATCACTATTATCAAATATTAAAGTAACTTCAGCTAAATTTTGTGCCCGACGATCTTGAGAACCAGCAAAAATAACATCTGCCATATTACTTCCACGTAAAGATTTTACAGATTGCTCACCCAATACCCATCTAACTGCATCCGAAATATTAGATTTTCCACATCCATTAGGCCCTACAATTCCTGTTATTCCCGGCTGAAATTCTATATTAACTTTATCTGCAAATGATTTAAATCCATGTAATTCTATTTTTTTTAAATACATAGATGCTCCTTTCTAGCCTATTTGAAAACTATTTTACCATTTTCAAACGATTCAATAATCGCAAGCGATTCTACTCTATAACCTAAATCAACTAATTTTTGATGTCCTTTTTGAAATCCTTTTTCAATAATAATACCGCATCCAACAATATGTGCTTTTGCTTGATTACACATATCGACTAATCCAAGCATTGCATTTCCATCAGCTAAGAAATCATCTACAAGTATCACATTTTCATTTTCATTTAAATATTTCTTTTTAACGCAAGCAATATATCTTGTTCCTTTAGTATATGAATATACTTCACTTGTATATAAATCATCATTAACTGTTTTAGATGTTCCTTTTTTAGCAAAAACAACAGGAATATCATTTAATTCATAGCTAAGTGCTAATCCCAGTGCAATTCCTGATGCTTCAATTGTTAAAATCTTATCGATTTTTTCCCCTGCAAATCTTCTTTTAATTTCTTTAGCAATTGATCTATAAGTTTTTGGATCAATTTGATGATTAATAAAACTATCTACTTTTAAAATATCTGGTTCAATAATTTCTCCATCACTTAAAATCTTTTCTTTTAATTCTAACATACTAATCCCCTTACCTTTTCAATCTTTCAATTAATTTTTGTTTTTCAATTGGCAGTCTTACAATAAAATTTGTACCCACATCTACTTGAGATAAAATATCTATCTTCCCATGATGTAAATCAACAATAGATTTTACAATTGCCAAGCCGAGTCCATTTCCTTCAACGTTTCTTGCTTTATCTTCTCTATAAAATCTTTCAAAAATATGAGAAACGACTTCTTTAGACATTCCAATACCCGTGTCTTCTATAGAAATTTCTATATCTTTAGAATTTTTTTTCATCGTAATTGTAATGAGTCCACCTTCATTTGTATACTTTATAGCATTTGAAATAATATTGGTCCAAACTTGTTCTAAACGTTGTTCGTCTCCTTCTATAAATATTTCTTTTTTAGGCATCTCAAAGACAATTTCTATATTTTTTTCCATTGCTTGATTTTCTTGAGTAGAAATAACTCGATTCATTTGTTCAACTAATGAATAATTTGTTAACTCTAATTCAATCTCTTCTCTATCAAGCAAGGTCAATTGTAACATATTTTTTGCTAGAGAAGATAATCTTTTACTATTATATAAAATAATATTCGCATATTTTACTCTTTGTTCTTTTGGCAAGTCTTCTTCTTTTAAAATATTGGCAAATCCTTGAATAGACGTCAATGGTGTTTGAAATTCATGAGAAATATCTGAAATAAACTTTTGCCTTGTTTCATCTTGTTTTGCAAGTTGCCTCGCCATTTGATTAAATCCTTGATTTAATTTAGAAATTTCATCTTGTCCAACATTATCAACACGAACATTATAATTCCCATTGCTCAGTTCTTTGATTGCATTTGTTAAACGTGTTAAAGGTTTAACAATAATATCGGCAATTACTAAAAAGACAATGCTTCCTGTTAAAAAAACACACCCCAAAATCAAAATTGCTGAATTAGCAATTGCACTTTTTTGACCACTGGTATCTTTTTGAACATAGATATAATACTCTTGCCCATTGATCATATTCTTTGTACCATACGCTAGCACTTCATTATGATGCTTAAAGGAAAGCTCATTGTTTGTACTTTTAAACATTGCCATCATCTGTTCAGGTGTTGGATTATATTTTTTGTTTCCATAAGCAACACAGCCTTCACTGCTTGAATAACATGTTATGGCCATTTCACTACTTTTTGCATATAAATCAATAATATCATCCCTATTTTCAATATTAATATTTGAAATCACTTTAGAAACATAATCATTTGTTGTAATCAAATCTTCTTCTACTGTGGATTCAATTTGTTGGTCATTTAATCTTAAAGATACAAAACCTGCTACTGAAAAGGAAGCTACGATTGTAATAAAAAAGCCAAAAATCAATTTTGAATAAATAGATTTCATCTACTCTACCTCAACTTTGTATCCTAATCCTCTAACTGTTACAACATTAAAACCTGGTAAATGCCCAATATTTTCTCTAATTCTTTTAATATGGACATCTACTGTACGATCAAACCCATCGTAATCCATACCCCAAATCTTTTCAATCAACTGTTCCCTTGAAAAAATTTGGTTAGGATGTTTAGCAAGTTCAAATAATAATTCAAATTGTTTTAGTGGCAAATGAATACATTCATCTTTATATCTGATTTCATATTTATCCCCATCCAATTCAACTTCATTTAAACGTACAATATGCGATGTATTAATATCATATCTTTTCATAATTGCTTTAACTCTAGCCATTAATTCATTAGGATCAAAAGGTTTAACAACATAGTCATCAACCCCTGAAGAAAAGCCACGTAACTTATCCTTGCTTTCCCCCTTGGCAGTAAGCATAATACAAGGAACATCTTTAAATTCTTTCATACTTTCAACAAGTTCAAAGCCATCCATTTTAGGCATCATGACATCGATAATTCCTAAATCAATATATTCATTTTCAAAAATGGTCAATGCTTCTTCACCATTGGCCGCTTCAATCACTTCATAGCCTTCTTTATTTAAATAAAATTTAAGCAACTCTCTAATATCTTGTTCATCATCAACAACTAAAATCCTTGGTTTCATCTTATACACCTCAATTCAATTCAAAATTATATCATAAAACAATAAAATAATACAATCTACTGGGATTTACTTTCTAAGAAGTTTGTCGATAAAGATACACAAAAAAAATATTTATTGTATAATATATCAGGATTAAAGGAGATGTAAAAATGATATTAGAAAAAATAGACCAAGATTTATTAGCTTTAGCTAAACAATCAGATAATGATTTAAAAGACATTTATGCCCAAGTAGATGAACTTTGCCTTGTTAATTCAAATAAAGTTTTATCTGCTTTTATAGAAAATCAAGTTTCTTATAGTGATTTTACCGATATTAATGGTTATGGTAACTATGATGAAGGAAGAGATAAACTAGAAAGAATTTTTGCTTCTATTTTAGGATGTGAAGATGCTTTAGTAAGACCTCAAATCATGTCAGGAACAAATGCATTATATTTAACTCTTTCTGCTTTATTAAAACATGGTGATACCATGATTTCTATAAGTGGTGAACCTTATGATTCTTTACAAGAAATGATTGGTATAAGTGGTGATTCAAATCAATCATTAAAAGCCTATGGTGTAAATTACGAACAAATCGATTTAATTGATAATGAATTTGATGAAGAAAGTATTGTTGAAAGACTCCAACAAAAAAATGTAAAACTTGTTGAAATTCAACGCTCTCGTGGATATAGTCAACGTTTATCACTTACAATCGATAAAATAGAATCAATTATTCATAAAATTAGAGAAGTTAATCAAGAAGTCATCATTATGGTTGATAACTGTTATGGTGAACTTGTAGAAACAAAAGAACCTGGAGATGTTGGCGCTGACATTGTTGTAGGATCATTAATGAAAAACTTAGGTGGTGGAATTGCTCCAACAGGTGGTTATGTTGCCGGTAAAAAAGATTTAGTTTACGAAGTCGCACAAAGACTTACTGCCCCTGGTATTGGTAAAGACTTAGGCGCTAACTTTAATCTTAACAATGCTTTCTTTAAAGGTGTGTTCATGGCTCCTAATGCTGTAAAAAATGCTTTAAAAACAGCTATTTTTACTTCATACATGTTAGAAAAATTAGGATATGAACATGTATCACCACGTTATAACGAAAAAAGAACAGACCTTATCCAAACATTAGATTTACATAGTAAGGAAAAATTAGTGAATTTCACTCAAGGAATCCAATCATCAAGTCCAATTGATTCCTTTGTACGTGTTCTTCCTGCCCCAATGCCTGGTTATCCTTTTGATGAAGTTATGGCTAGTGGAAGTTTTACTCAAGGAAGTACTATTGAATTAAGTGCGGATGCCCCTGTAAAAGAACCTTATACTTTATATATGCAAGGTGGTTTATCAATCGAATATGGTAAGCTTTCTATTTTACTTGCCTTAACGCAAATGAAAAACAAATAAAAAAAAGACTCAACTGTTGAATCAACAATTGAGTCTTTTTTACATACTTCCTATTTGTCCACCATCAATTCGAATAATCGAATTATTGATAAAATTAGCTTCATCACTAATCAAAAACTTCACTAAATAAGCCACTTCTTCAGGTTTGCCATAGCGTTTAACCATAATTTTTTCTTGTTCTTCTTTTAAAAATTCTTCATCATAGCCATCAAGTTCATTTTCTGTACCAATAAATCCTGGAGCAATACAATTTACATGAATATAGGGTCCAAACTCAAACGCCAAATTGTGTGTTAAAGAAATAAGCGCCGCTTTAGAAGCATCATAATCAATACACATAGGATAATATGTATTCATGCCATTTGTCGAGGAAATATTGATAATACGTCCATAGTCTTGTTTAAGCATATGTGCTGAAACACTTTTACTACAATTATAAGCCCCCACAACATTAACATCTAAAGTCTTTCTAAACTCATCCGCCGTTTTTAAATGAAATAAATTAGATAAATCAATTCCTGCATTATTGATTAAAATATCAACACCACCTAATCGTTCATCAATTTCTTGAATCATTTTTTTAACTTGATCTTCTTTAGAAACATCTGCTTTTAAAGCCAAACAACGTACATGATATTGTTGAATAATATGTTCTTTTAAACATTCTGCTTCTTGATTTGACGTTAAATAATTAATAACAATATCATATTGATTCTTCGCTAACTCTAAAGCAATGGCTCTACCAATACCTTTGGCCCCACCTGTAATTAATACAACTTTACCCATGATAAAAAAGAGCTTTATTAAGCTCTTCCTGCGTATTTTCCATCAGCTGAAAAAACAACGATTTTTTCACCTTGTTCAATAAATTGAGGAACTCTAAGAGTTAAACCTGTTTCAGTTTTAGCGTCTTTTGTTTGGTTAGATGGTGCCCCTTTGATAGCTGGATCTGTTTCTACAATAGTTAATTCTACTTTTTCAGAAACAGAAACGTTTAATAATAATCCTTCAAAGAATACTAAATAAACTTCAGTTCCTTCGACAATAAAGTATTTATTATAACCAACTTGTTCTTCAGATAATTCATATGTATCATATGTTTCCATATCCATGAAGTAGAAAATATTATCTGCTTCATAAGAAAATTGAGCTGCTTTTTTAGAAATATTAGCTTGATCAAATTTAGTTGAAGCATTGAAGTTCTTTTCTTGAATAGCTCCTGTTTTCAAGTTTCTCATTTTAGTTTTTAAAATAGCTGCTCCTTTACCAGGTTTAACATGTTGGAAATCCAACACTTGGCAAGGATCACCATCAATAATTAAAGTTAATCCTGTTCTAAAATCTCCTGCACTAATTGCCATACACTATCTCTCCTATTAATAATTTTTTACACGTCCTATTGTAACAGTTTCAATCAACATTCTCAAGTACTCCTGAAAAACTCTTAGTACTTTGAAAATATTTTATTTTAAATTAATTTTTTAAAACAAAGATACTTTTTCTTTATTTTGATGTTCTTTGATATATCTACTCCATTTAATATATCCATAAGTTGTATTTGTAAAATAACCCAGTTTTAAAGGAAGTAAAACATATTGTCCTGACATTATGTTAATAACTGCTTCTAAAAATGCACATATATACCAAGCAATCCATTGTTCTCTTAATCTAAAGAAAATAAAGAGACCGTTGGCGATTCCAACTGCTGATGCACAAGCGTCAATATAAATAATAGCTGTTTCTAATGTTTTATTGTTATAAAAATCAGTAGCGATATCTAAACCACTAATAAAATAACCTACAACAACTGTCCAAACAATAATACCAATAATAACTAAAACTTCTTGATATCCTTTTAATTTTCTTACCATTGTAAGTTCATCTTCTTCTTCATCGCGATGTTTAGACCAGTTAATATAACTAATAATATCAATAGGTAACCAGAAAAATAAAGTTGTTGCCATTGTTGCAAAACGATACATTAAAACAACACAAGAAACAATTTCCACAATTTCTACCAAGACAGAAACCAAGAAATTATACCTTGATTGTTTAGATATCAGTAGTTCACATAAAATATTTAAGAATGTATCTAATAAATAAAGAATCATAATGATAATACCGTTTACACCATTGGCACTATCTTCTGGGAATAACACAGATAAAATCGTAGCTAACACCATAATTGAGATAAACCATGATTTTTCATATGTTGTAAATTGTTTAGAGAATAACATCATAATCGCAACAGATAACATTAAAATAAATGTTGCACTCGCTAAATTGAAAACAGATAATGTTTCTTCTGCCATCATTTCTTTATAAGTATGACTTGCTTCTTGACGACTTACATCTTTATGATCAAAATAAAGATTTTGTCCATTTTCTGTTTTGAATTCATATGCTTTGATTGAATTTTTATTTAATTTAACATAATCTTCATAATCATAAGATACCACAAGTTTTTGATCACCTTTTCGATAAATGACATCACAAACTTTGTTATCCGAATCATAATCTTCTTCATCTTTATCTCTATCCATCATGACAGATTGAACATATTGCAGATCTCCTACGTCTTTATGAATTTGCATCAAACCATAAAAAACTGAACCAATTGAAGTAAAAACAAGTAAACATAAAACAATTATTTCAAATGTTCTTAGTTTTTTATTAGATTCGATATTTTTTTTGAAAAATTGAATCATTATTTAAACCTCTCCCTTATCTTAAAATGCTTTATCATTATAATAAATATTTATAAAAAATACACTCTTTTTTTTCTATTTATTATAATTATTTCATAAAATTACAAAAAATAGGAATAACTCGTATTCCTATTTTAAATTATTTAGCTTTAAATTGACTAATAACCACACTTTGATGTTCATTCGAAATAAATTGAATTTCAACTTCATCGCCAGCTTGTACAAGCGGTAACGAATTAGAAAGGGACAGATCCGCAATATAAATATGATCATCACCCTCTAGTTTAAAATAATAGACACTATTGCCTTCTTTAACAGCACTATTAATTGAAGAAATTTTGCCAGTTAAAGTATTTTCTTCAAATTCTTCATGACTTTTACCATTTTGAGATAAAACCTCATAATAAGCTTTTTCAGCCTCAGATACACTACTTCCTGTTGCTACAATTTGATAATTTTTAACACTGACAAAAGCATACATCTTAACAAGATTACTACTATCTTTTAAAGAAAGGAAATAAGTAGGCTCTCCTCCTGCATTGACTAAAATTGGAAATGTTGCTTTATATTTTAAGTTTTGTACCTTTCCTTCTGCCGAAGACATTGCTGAATATTCTTCTGCTCCAGAAATATGATAATATTTGCCTTCTTTTGTACGTAAATTAATTAATGCAAATCCAACATTACTTGCATCTTTAGAAACACTTGTAAGACCTGTGTACAAATAAACATCATCATCAATAACAATATAATTATATCCATCTGTTGATTGTAACACACCTTTTTGTGAGAAAACAGAATTAATATAACCATGTGTATATTTTCCATAATTTTCTAACTGTTGAATAACTAACTCTGCTGGATAAACACGATCTACCCAATTAGGAATATCTTTAATATCATAATATTTATGCTTACCATCAATAGCATTTACTAAAACTGCTCCAACAATATCTTTTCCACCAAAAGGACCTATTTTATATTCAAATACAGGAGCAATCCAATAAGGAATACCTTCATCGTTAATTTCAAAAGCTAATTCTTCAAACATTTTCGTAGGATAATTCATCCTTAAATGACGATTAATATTTCTACCAAAATGTTCAGATTTTGAATATTTCATGCCTTCTTTCAATTCAACAACTTCAGACTCTTGACTTACCATATTCACTTTAACATAAGCTGGTAAGCCTTCTTTTCGATTTGTTATCCATTTAATTAAATCACTATATTCTAATGGTGTAACTCGATAAGGAGTATCTTGATAATTAATTTGTTCATAAGATTCATCTACTTCAAACTGTGAAACATAATCTATCATTTGTCCCATTTTTCGATCACCTAGTTTAATAGCACTTTCACGATCTACAACAGGAATTGATTGATAAGAAATCGTCTCATTATCTTTATAAAAATCAGCTTTTTTATTTAATTGTAATTGATTTTGATATGTTTTTGCATGAAAAATAGGCAAACTATATACCGAACCAACACCTATATAAACAAATAAGGCAACGACTACAAACATTAAATATTTAGATGTTTTATCAAATGTACCTAATAATATCGCATGTAAAATAACAAAGATAACAATTAAAAAAATCAAATGGAAAATAAATGTTTGAGATTGATAATGAATTGGTAGTAATAAAACATACTCTCCTATAATACCTAAAAGACAAACGACAATCAATGGAATTAAATAGCTCCATTTTTTAGTTGTTTGTATTTTAGATGAAGAAAAATGTCTTTTTATTTCATCAATGATACTTTGTATAAAATTATTCATTTATTCTCTCCTTGATATCATTTAATAATAAAGATAATTCATCTAAAGATAAAAGTGTTGCCCCCGAAGCAAACGCATGTCCGCCACCTCGATATTTATTCGCAATTTCATTAACAGGAATATGTCTCGATCTCATTGAAACACGCCAATTATGATCTTTTGTATTTTCTGTTATAGCTAACCATACTTTATATTCATCAACTGAACTTAATAAATTAACAAAATCAGAGCCTCTTTCTCTTGAAATATTTAAATGTTTTAAATCTTCATCTTTTAAAACATAGTAAGCAACACCCTCATCTTCAATATAATGATTTAGGATAAAAGCATTCACTTTTAAATCTTTCACATGCTTCATATACATTCTTTCATAAAGTGCTTGCATATCAAAATCATAATTATATAAATACATTGCCGCTTCAAAAGTACGCTCATCAGTAGCTGAATACATAAATCTATTTGTATCCCCTATAATTCCCATATAAAGAGCTGCAGCTCCAAAGCTTGAAAGTTTTACACGTTTATTTTTTAAAAACAAAGCCACTATTTGACTACATGAAGAAGCTGTACTATCTTCTAAATTTAAATTTCCATAAGAATCAACAACAATATGGTGATCAATTTTTATAATTTCTTTACATAAACTAATATCACCATCGATTCTTTCTTGATTAGCTGTATCTAAAACAATTCCTAAAGTTGGTTTTTCAAAATTCGGTTCATTGATTTCTCCATTAAATTGATATTTAGCCACTAAATCAGAAGAAAAATCACCTGCAAAATAGACTTCTTTATTTTCAAAAGTATTTTGAATTAAATCATACATTCCAAATTGACTCCCAAAAGCATCATAATCCGGATTAACATGACGATATAAACAAATACATTCATATTCTTCTATTTTATTTAAAATCTTTTCTATCATAATTTTCACCCTATTTTATAATAACATACCTTAGACAAAGAAAAAACCTGTTTGCACAGGTTTATAAATCTAACAAACGAACTGTATCTCTTGCAATCATGACTTCTTCATTTGTTGGAATGACCATCACTTTAATTTGAGAATACTGATGTGAAATCACACGATTTTCATCACTTCTAATGCTGTTGAGCTCTTCATCTAAGAAAACACCAAATGCTCTTGAGACATTGTCAATAATTAAACGTCTTAAATAAGCAGCGTTTTCACCAACTCCCGCTGTAAAGCAAATAGCGTCACAACCACCTAATTCAGCGTAATATTGTCCAATATATTTTGAAACAATACGTGCATATAATAAACCGGTTAATAAAGCACGTTCATTTCCTTCGTTAAATAAGGCATTTTCAATATCTCTAGAATCAGAAGAAATGCCTGAAATTCCTAACATTCCAGATTTTTTATTATAGATTTCTAAAACTTCATCTGCTGTTTTATTTAATTTTTTACATAAATAAGGCATAACTGAAGGATCAACATCTCCAGAACGTGTTCCCATCATTACACCTGCAAGTGGTGTAAATCCCATAGATGTATCAATACATTTACCATCTTGAACAGCTGAAACACTTGCTCCATTTCCTAAATGACAAACGATAATTCTTGATTCTTTAGGATTTCCTAACATTTCAATAGCTTGTTGAGAAACATATTTATGACTTGTCCCATGTGCTCCATATTTTCTTACTTTTAAATCTGTATAGTATTCAAGTGGTAAAGGATATAAATATCTTTCTTTATCTAATGTTTGATGGAATGCCGTATCAAAAACAAAAACATGTCCTACATGATCAGGCAAAGCTTCTTTAAATGCTTTATAACCAATGATATTTGCTGGATTATGTAAAGGAGCTAACTCTGCTAAATCTGCAACTTTTTTTACTGCTTCTTCGTCAACGACTACAGAATCATCAAAATCTTCTCCTCCATGTACAACACGATGTCCCACTGCATCTATTTCTTCCAAACTTTCAACAATATGATGATCAACAAGAGCATTTAATAATAAGTCAACTGCCACTTGATGATCAGGAATTGGTGTTTGTGTTTGTATTTTTTCTCCATTTACTTTAATTACAAAATTTCCAACTTCTTGTCCAATTCTTTCAACTAATCCCGAAGTGATAACTTCTTCACTTGGCATATTGATCAATTGGAATTTTAAAGAGGAACTTCCTGCGTTTACCGCCATTACTTTTACCATAATTTACCTCCTAGCAATATAACTATATTGTACATAATTTAGTACACAAAAACAATATTTCTAGTGAAATTATCAAAAAAATGTAAGCTCTTTCAACGCTCGTAAAAAAAGAATAGTCCTCTTTTATTAAGAAAACTATTCTCGTATTACTATTTGTTATTATATGAAGAACGAGACATTTGTTCTTGTCCCATTTTAACTAATCTTTTAGTAATTTCTCCACCAACAGAGCCATTCGCTCTAGCAGTTGTATCAGGACCTAAATTAACACCAAATTCATTTGCAATTTCATATTTCATTTGGTCGATCGCATTTTGAGCTCCAGGTACAACTAATCTATTGCTATTATTACTTTGTGCCATGTTGTGTCACCTCCTGACACTTTTATTTTGCATCAGGAATAAAAAACTATACGCTTTTTTTAAAAAATATCTTCATCATTTTTATAATTTGCATCAACAACAATTGTTTCAACATTTTCTACACATTCATTAACATATGTTTCATAATCAAAAGTTACTTCAAAAGCTTCAGCCTTATAACTTTTTGGTTTTGTAGCAGGTGCTTTAGGTGTGAAAATTGTACAACAATCTTCATGTGGTCTAATAGAAATATCATAAGTATCTATTTTTTGAGCAATATCAATAATTTCTAATTTATCAAGACATAACACAGGTCTTAATACCGGAATTGAAATAACTTGATTGATTACATTCATACTATCTAATGTTTGTGAAGCCACTTGTCCAATACTTTCACCGTTAACAAGTGCTAAACAATGATTTTTTATAGCAAGTTTTTCTCCAATACGATACATCATTCTACGCATAACTGTCATGGCATAACTTTCATCACAATGATCATAAACTGCAAGTTGTAATTTTGTAAAATTAACAACATGAACTGTAATTTGACCATGTGTATAATGTCTTAATTTATCTACTAAATCAAAAACTTTTTCTCTAGCAAATTCATTTGTGTATGGTGGCGCTGCAAAGTGAACACATTCAATATCGACACCACGTTTTAAAGTTAAGTATCCTGCTACAGGAGAATCAATTCCACCCGATAACATTAACAATGCCTTTCCACCAATACCAACAGGATATCCACCTGCACCTTTGATAATATTTGTCATAACGTAAATAGCGTCATGTCTAATCTCAACTGTAACCAACATTTCTGGATGATGAACATCTACTTTTAACTGTCTATCTACATGATGAAAAACATGTCCTGCAATTTCTCTATTAATGTCTTGTGACTTTTTAGGAAATGTTTTATCACTACGTTTTGTGTTGATTTTAAATGTTGTTTTAGTATCTTCGTTGATCATTTTAGCAATTGCATCTTTAACAACATCTAGATCTTTTTCAAATTTATAGGCATTTGAAAAAGAATGAATACCAAAAACTGTTTTTAATTTTTCATTGACTAACAAATGATTTGCACCATTTAGATAAATGTATAAACGATCATATTGTAATTGATATTGTAATTGTGGAAATTCAAAAAGAATTTCTTTTGTGTTTTTTAATAATTTTTGTGTAAATAATTTTCTATTTTTACCTTTTGTTGTAAGTTCTCCAAAACGAACGACAATATAATTTGCTTCCATATCTTACCTCTGTTTTTTTATTGAATCTAATACTTCTTTCAAACAATAAATAAATTTATCAATTTCTTCTTCTTTTGTCAAATCACTTATACTTACTCTCAAAGCACTTTTTGCAACTTCATCAGGCAAATGCAATTGTTGCATCACCCTAGAAACATCACTTGTTTTAGAACTACACGCACTTCTTGTAGAAATAAGAATATCTTTTTCCTCCAAAGCATGCAAAATAACTTCTGGTTTATAACCAATACATGAAAAATTAACAATATGACTTGACACTTTACCTCCAGTGTTAATAATAACATCTGGAATTGTCTGTAATTCTTTTATTAAATATTTACTTAATTTCGAAACATATTTTTCTTTTTGATCAAAATTTTCTAATGCTAATCTTAAAGTTTTAGCAAGAACAATATACGTACAAGCATTACTAGTTCCTCCACGTAAACCAAACTCTTGCTGTCCTCCATTAATAAGTGGTACTAAAGTAGTAGATTTTCTTTTAAAAAGCAATCCGCTCCCCTTTAAACCATTTATTTTATGTGCAGAAAACGATGCACAGTCGATACCTTTTAAATCTATCTTTATCTTACCTAAAGCTTGCACCATATCAACATGAAACTTAACAAGCGGATAATCTTGGAGTACATTTTTTATTTCCTCAATGGGTTGAATAGATCCAACTTCATTATTAATACACATGACACTCACTAAAATCGTATCATTTCGAATACTTTTCTTTAAATCATCAATTTGAATATGTCCCGTATGATCAACAGGTAAATAAGTTACTTCAAATCCAAATACTTCTTCTAATTCTTTACATGTTTCATACACTGAAGAATGTTCTATCGAAGTTGTGATAATATGTTTCCCTCTATTTTGATATTGAAAAGCAATTCCTTTAATAGCCATATTGTTTGCTTCACTTCCACAACTTGTAAAAATCATTTCTTCTTCATCAACATCTAACATTTTAGCAAGTAAACCTCTCGATTTTTCTAATAAGCGATTCACTTCAATTCCTTGGCTATAAATACTATCAGCATTATAAAAATATTTTTCTAACAATTGTGTATATGTTTTTAAAACATCCTTATTATAAGGTGTTGTCGCAGCATAATCTAGATATACCATATTTCCCTCCATATTTTATTTTTATTCAATTTTCGATAACATATGACCCTCATGAAAAAAGTCCTATTCAGCCTTAGGACTTTTTTTATTAACCAACATTTCATAAGAATCCGGTTTTATTTTTTCAATAATATCAACAGCTGTTGATAATGCTTTAGTATATTCCCCATTTCTATAAAGTAATTCCGCTTTTGTAAGCTCTGTATTAACTTCTAAAAATGAAGAACGATATCTATTTCCAAAAACAATTGCATCCTCTACCATTTCAGCAGTAACAATCAAATTATGCACATTATCATACAATTTATAAATAACATCTCTTGCAGCATCTACTTGAAGTGATAAACTCTTTAAATCAATTGGTCTTTTTCTAATAAAATTTAAGATGGAATCTGCTTTTTGATAAGAGTCATCAATATAATCTTGATAAGATTCACTAATCATTGGTAAATGTTTATTTCTAATTTCAGATTTAATTTCTAATAAAACAATATTAATATTGTCTAACTCATCCAAAGCTCTCTTTTCTTGAATACGTAATGTTTCTGCTAATTCAATATGTTTAATCAAAGAATCATTATATGGTTTACTTTGTTCAACAATTCTTGAAAAATCATCAATCATTTCTATATAAGAAAAATCCTTAGTTTCAATAATCTTTGTAATTTCCGCTAAATCATCAACAATTGATTGAAATTGATTATAATCATCTTCTATTGTAATCGTATAATCATCTAAAATATAGTTTTTTTCTAACTCATGAATACTTTCTTTAGCCTCTAAAAGTCCACTTTCTATCTTATTAACGAATTTATAACATTCATTTCGTTTTTCTTCGTAGAGTGCATATGCATTCTTTTCTTTTTCAAAATCAGAATACAATAGATTTAGCTCATCCGTCATGACTTCTATATTTTGTCCAACGTTTTCCAATTTTAAATTCTTTATATTTTTTTCTGTCTCGTGTAAATCATTATCAATCTTAGAAATACGGATCGTAGCATTCATTCTTTCAACAGAAAAATCTTTTACTTGCATATCTTGCATAATTGACTTTAGTTCATTTAAGCGTTTTGGTAAATATTGACGAACAACAGAAATATATGTAGGTAAATCACTTAACTGTTGATCTAAAGCATCGATATATTTTGAAATATCTTCTGTATATGTCTTAGCTTCTTCAAATTGTTGATTATTCATATAATTTTCTAATTCAACAAAGCGTTCATCAATATCATGAAATACATCTTGTACTTTAGGAACGTAGTCCTCAACTTTAAAACGAATCTGTGCATAGTTATCATTTGTAGCACGATATTTTTCTTTAACTTTGATAATTTCTAATCTTTGAATATTTTCAATTTCTGTAATAACTTCTATATCTTTTAAAAGTTGTTTTGATTCCTTTGCATAATGAATCACTTTTTCCTCTAAAGAGTTCATCTTTTTTTGAACACCTCGTAATTTTCGATAATAAAGTGCTTCATCAATATCATTAACAAGCGGAATGATTTCATCATTTTGAAGATCTGTTAATTCAGCAAATTTTGCATCATAAGTTTCATATTTTTCTTGCAATTCTGGCATATTTTTAGCAATTCCTTTTACCCTTCCTAGTCGATATTGAATAGGTAAGGATTTAATTGCATTCATTTTATTTTCTAAATCAACAATTTCATTACGATAATGTTTTAATTTTAACAAGCGATATGTCAAAATAACCAATATCAAAACTAAAATACTTACCGAAATAATAATAATTGTTTTCATTCCTAATACATTTATAATTTCATTCAAATATTTCATGTTAACAACCTCTTTTAATCACATTTCTACATATAAGTATATCATGAAGTCATATACTTGTCTAAATCTAATTTTCTTTCTTTGAGATAAAATAAAACGAAGCTGTAAAAATCACTATAAATCCAATTAAAACAAAAAAATCAAATTTTTCTTTTAATAAAATCAAAGAGAAAAAATAGGTAAAAGCAGGACTAAATGCCATAAAAAAACTTGTTTTTAAAGGACCTATTGAATGAATTGATAAAAAATAAACACATTGAATATAGGCATATCCAATTCCAGAAGTTAAAATAAATAACCATAAAGAAAAAGTGTTTACTGTTTTAAATAAATCATTCTTTTGAAACAACAAAATAACAATAAATTCAAAAAAAGCTATTAATAACATATATAAGTTATAAATGAATGGATTATGTGTAATATCTTTTAATCGATAATTACCAAAATTGTAAATAAACAATGCCGTTATTAAAAAAAAGATTCCCTTTCCTATATTAAAAAGTCGAAAATGAATAGCTATTAAAAATCCTAAAAAACTTACCATAAATGAGATCAGAATTTTCCAATTCCATTTGCACAAAGAAACAGATACAATAAACATCATAACTGGTGCTAAACAATTAATCGTTGCTGTCATCGTCCCTTCTACATATTGCATACCATAATATGTCAACAAAAAATTAATAACATTAATTAAATTTGTTTGCACTATTAATTTTTTTATAGATACTTTTTCAAAAGAAATTTTTTTATAATAAATATAAAACAGCAACGCTAATACAGAAAAAAGTATCTTTAGCATTGCTAAAAAAAGAGGATGAAAAGAATCATAATTTAATTTTGTAACAATCACATTTAATCCCCATATTAAATTTGCTAGAAATAAATGAATATAAAGCAATTTTCTTCACCTCTTATATTTTAGACAAAAGAAAAACATATTAATCCAGAAATTGATCAATATGTTTTTTATCTTTTTGTAATTGTTCTTTTAAATGATTTAAAGATTTAAATTTCTTTTCATCTCTTACCCTAAACACAAAATCTACATCCACATCTTCACCATAAATATCTTGATCAAAATCAAAAATATTGACTTCTAAAGATAAGTTATCAATAAGCCCTACTGTAGGATTATAACCAATATTAGCCATTCCTTTATATTGCTTTCCTTTAATAGTTATATAGACCCCATAAACACCTTTTTTTAAAACAACATAGTGTCCATAATCAATATTGGCCGTAGGAAAACCAATCTTTCTTCCATTTTGCAAACCATAAATAACCTGTCCAGAGACACGATAAAATCGTGTCAATAAATGATTTGCTTTTTCAATATTTCCTTCATTTAACAACTTTTTTATGTACGATGAAGATACTTTTAATGCATCCTCACTGTACTCTTCTATGACAGTTACATCAAATGATTTATTTTCTTGTAAAACATGTACATCGCCCATTCCTTTTTTTCCAAAATGAAAATCAAAACCACATACAACATGTTTTATTTGATGATTTATAATATAATTTTGTAAAAAAGTATTGGGTTTTAAATTTGCAACAGTTTGATCAAAATCAATAATATAAAAATAGTCAAATTGCCATTGTTTTAAAATATTTATTTTTTCAGATAATGACATCAAATAATGATAATCATTATTTTCTAAAATTTGTTTAGGATGTACAGAAAATGTCATTATTGCTTTTTTTAGTCCCTTTTCTTTAGCAATATGTTCAACCTCTTTTAAAAGTTGTTGATGTCCTAAATGAACACCATCAAAAAAGCCTAGTGCACAAACAGAATCATGAACTTGCATGGGAGTATCAACTGACAAATGAATGATTTCCATCACCATAGACCTCTAACATTTTTCAAATAGCCTTGTCCCGTACTTTCATAAATGGCTAATAAATGATTCTGATTATCATAAATCGCTACTTGACCAGTCAAATCACTTTTAATTTGTTTACCATGATAAACTGGCGTTGGATCATCTAATTTTAATTGAGGAAAACCACACAAAGCGTCATCTATTGAATGTAAAGAATAATCATCATTTTCTAACTGTTCTAAAGTAATACAATCAGTAATTAAAAAGCGCCCTGCCTGTCTTCTTTCTAGATGAGACATATGTCCTGGATACCCTAGTTTTTTAGCAATATCAACACATAAAGAACGAATATAGGTTCCTTTAGAACATTTAACATCGAAAACAATCTCATTATTTGAAAAATCAATTAATTCAATCATCATAATCTCTATATCACGTTCTTTAATTTCTACTTCTTCACCATTTCTTGCATACTCATAAAGCTTTTTACCATTTACTTTAATTGCTGAATAAATTGGCGGTTTTTGCTTAGATTTTCCTAAAAATGAATTTAAAACATCAATAACTTGTGCTTTTGATATTTGTCCAACTTCTTTTTCTTCTAATATTTTTCCACTGGCATCATATGTATCTGTACTTTTCCCTAGCGATAAAGTTGCCCTGTATACTTTTGTATCGCTCATCAAAAATTGAATTGCTTTTGTTGCTTTATTGACACATACAACAAGTACACCCGTTGCATCAGGATCTAATGTTCCACAATGTCCTACTTTTTTTGTATGTAATTTTTTTCTTACTATTCCTACAATATCATGGCTTGTATAGCCTGCAGGTTTATTTATTAATAATATTCCATCCATTTATAATCACCTCGTATATTTTAACAAAATCCTTTCTTTTTGAAAAGAAAGGATTTTCAATCACTTATTTAAATATTGAAATTATCCAATTAATAATAAAGATCATAATATTAATAAAAACAACAGTTGCTCCAACAGGAGTTGAAAACAATATTGATAATATAATTCCTACAAATGCTCCAATAACTGATAAAATCGCAGAATAAATAACGACTCCTTTAAAACTATTCATTATTTTCATTGCTGACAAAGCTGGAAAAATAAGTAAAGCTGTAATTAATAATGAACCTACTAAATTCATCGCAAGAACAATAATTACGGCTGTTAAAACAGCAATAATCAAATTATATAATTCTACTTTTTTGCCCGTTGCCTTCATAAATTCTTCATCAAAAGTAACTGCAAAGATTCGATTATAAAATAAAACATAAAACAACACAACAAGCAATGACATAACAATACAAACGACTACTTCAAAATGTGTCAAAGTTAAAATTGTTGTTGACCCAAAAAGCGTTGAACAAACATCTCCAGAAACATTAGCTGAAGTTGAAAAAATGTTCATTACTAAATAACCGATAGCTAAAGCCCCTACAGATAGCATAGCAATAGCCGAATCTCCTTTTATTTTAGTATTTTGCCCCGTCCTTAAAAGAAAAATAGCTGCAATAACTGTAACAATCATGATAAATAAAGTTTGTGATGTAAACTGTAAAACCGTCGCCACAGCCATTGCCCCAAAGGCAACATGTGAAAGACCATCCCCAATAAATGAAAAACGTTTTAAAACAAGTGTTACTCCTAATAATGAAGAACATAAAGCAATTAAAACTCCAACAATTAAAGCATACTGTACAAAAGGATAAGAAAAATAATATTGTAATGTTGCAATAAAATTAGTCATTATAAATCTCCTTTCCATACCTTTCAATAAACATTTCTTTTTCCATAAAAATGGGGACTTTTTTCTTTAAATATAAAACATGTGTTGCATATTTTAATACAGATAAGTCATGAGAAACCATGACAATAGTCATTCCTTGTTCATTTAATGATTTTAATAAGCCATAAAATTCTTGTGTAACCTGAGGATCCAAACCAGTTACTGGTTCATCTAATAATATAATTTTATCTGAAGCACATAAAGCTCTTGCTAATAAAACACGTTGTTGTTGTCCACCAGATAACTGGCGATAACTTTTATTTTGTAAATGCGTAATTCCCAATTTTTCCATTTCTTGTTTTGCATGTTTTTTTTCTTTTTTTGTATAAAAAGGGCGATATTTTAATTGTGACAACATACCTGATAAAACAACTTCATAGACAGTTGCTGGAAAATCTTTTTGAACAACTGTTTGTTGAGGAAGATACCCTATTTCTGATTTTTTTAAATTTTCAGAAAATAAAATCTTACCTGCTTTTTTTTCTTTTAAATCTAAAATTGTCTTGATCAAGGTACTTTTCCCTGCCCCATTTTCTCCTATAATACATAAATAGTCATTTTTATTAATTTCAAAATTTATATTTGAACAAACAATTTCACTATCATATCCCAATGATAAATCTTCTACCTTTATATATGACATAATATCTCCTTATTCTATAATGCCTTTTTAAGCACTTTTAAATTATATTTCATTGCCTTTAAATAACTATAACCATCCTTGATTTTCTGATCATCAACTGACTGTAAAGAATCTAAATACATGATTTTTTGATTTTTCTTTTTTGTATTATCTTTAACTGTTTGTGCAATTTTTAAATTTGTTTGATCAATAACAAAAATACTTTTTAAATCCAATTGATCTATTTTATTTGCTAGAAAAGTAATCGTATAAAAACTTGCTTCGACATCTGCAGAACATCCAGGAAAAGCTGCATAATAATTAAGATCATAATCATCCAGTAAATATCTAAATGGAAAACGATCTGCAAAAAGTAATGTTTTAGTAGTGGCATTTTCTACCACTTGTTCATATTGATGATTTAAATCATCAATATCATTTAAATAGCGTATCGTATTTTCTTCATATGTTTTTTTGTGGACATCATCTAATTTTTGTACTTCATTTGATAGATAGCGAACCACTTCATGTGCATTAATAAGTGAAAGCCAAACATGTTCATCATATTCACTTTCATCTTCATTTTCGTCGTGATCTTCTTTCATTCCTTCCACATGTTCTTCTTCCTTGATTCTCTCTTTTAAAACATCCATCATATCAACAACTAACATATTTTTATTTTTTGCTTCTTTTAACGCATCACTTACCCATTGTTCGGATTCTCCACCAACATATACAAATAAGTCAGCAGATGATACCTTTGCTAAATCTTGAATTGTTGGCTGATAACTATGTAAATCAGCTCCATCTTTAATAAGTAAAGTAAGTTCAAATGTTGAATTATTCTCCCCAATAATTTCTTGTAACCAATTATATTGGGCATACGTTGTGCAAACAATACTTTTTTTATCTGTTTCTTTATCTAAAGGTAAACATCCCATCAGCAAAAAACAGCATAATAACATAAATGTGTATTTTAATAATTTGTTCATTTTAACTCCTTTTTCATCATACATGTTTTGCATAAACCACCAATAGTAGAAATATCACAGTCTAAAAAGAATTTATAATCTTTTTCTAGCATTGCGATGATAGAATCCATCGATTCTTTTTTTATATGAATAATTTTTCCACATTCTTTACATTGTAAATGAAGATGTTCATGACATTGACTAAACTGTTGATTGAGACGATACATCCAAACATCATTATTCCCCGATTTATATTTAATTAATTGTCCTGCTTCAACAAACTGTTCTAAATTCCTATAAACAGTTGAGATATTTACTTTCATTTCATTTGCTACGATATAATCGTAAACATCATGTGCTCGAAAGCATTTATCACAACACGTTTTCAAGTAATTTTCAATCAATTGAAAAGTTTTCGTTTTATAACGCATATTACCACCTCTAATTTGCAATTCATTTGCATTTTACTAGATTCTAGCATTCCTCTTTTATTATGTCAATAAATATGCAATTCATTTGCAAATTAAAAAACCATCTTTCGATGGTTTCTAATCATGTATAAATACCATGTCTCTCATAGAAACAAGATTGTAAATATTTTTAACATCTTCTAATTGTAAATTAACACATCCATGAGAACCTCTTGTTTTATATAATTCAGGCGACCATTTATCCCAATCACTTCGATTCATATAATGATATCCTGTTCCAGTCCATGTAATACGAACCCAATATTTAGTTGGTGTTGTATAATCCGCACCTGTTAAAGTATATTCGAGTTTTTTATCTTTTATATACCAGCATCCTGTTTTAGTAGAACGTGTTGCATCACTTGGAAGTCCTGTTACACATTTTGCACTATAAACAACTTGTCCATTTTGGAAAACATAAACCATTTGCTCTGAAATATCTACTTCACTATATGTTTGAGTATTATAATCTTCTGTTGGATTTTCAAAGTTCATTTTGTAAGCTTTATTTTTATAAATAGGTTCTAACTTCTTAAGTAATTTTTTCTTGTTTGTATTACTTTTATTTTTTACATATGCATCTACATCACTTTGCGTATTATTTTCTGTCAACGCTTTATAAACTTGATCAACAGTTTGACTATAATCAATTTGCCATCCATAATCTCCACCAGATACTTCTAATACTTCACCAGTATGTGACTTGAATTTTCTTGTTTTTCCTACTGTTTTGTATTTCAAACAGAATTTTTCAACCCATTGTGCCATTTTTTCTTGATCAATTGAAACAGAAGCATCATCACCAATAACTATCCAATCTTTAATTTCTTTAGGGGAAATTGTTTCATAGTGTTTTTCACCCATATCAAAACGAACCCAACGACATAAGTAATTATTATACTGGCTTAACTCATTTAGTACCTCTTTATCAGTTTGTACATATTTTGGTTTTAAATAAACATTTGCCTTATCTAAATTGACTTTTGTCTTTAATTGTTGAATAGACTTTTCAACATAACTATAAAACTTATCTTGATCTAATTGATTTCCTTGTTTTTCTTTAATAATTTTACCACTTTTAGCAGCCTTATCATATTCCACATGTGCATCTACTGGTGCTGTAATTGTATAATTATCTCCTGTTATTAAAAATGATTGAGAAAGATTATTTTTAAAGGCCTCTTTATTATAAGAAACATCAAAATTTACATCAAAATCTTCACCTGAAATTATTTTATAAAACGAAAATAATCCATGTGTCTTTTTAAAGCAATCTTCTACTTGTTTTTCATAATTAGCATTCAAATCAATATCCGTGCCTCTTAATTCATATTTTGCATTATTTCTACCTTTAATAACAAGAACATGATTTTTCAAATCCGTTTGAACAGCATTTTTAGCTTCTGACAAAGTCATATTTGAAACATCTATTCCACCTATTGAGGTATTTGGATAAAATTTATCATTATACAAAATAATAATGATAAAAAGAAGCATGATAATGGCGATAAGGAGACTCAAACATATTTTAGCTTGTTTTGTTATTTTTATTTTCTTTAAATCCATAAAATTCACCTACTTGCACATATTCTATAACTTTATTTATAGACTGTCAAAAAAAATATCCTAATCCTTTAGGATATTTTTAACAATCAGATACATCCATATCCAATCCCAATTCACGTGGTAAAAAACGTGGACATACATTTTCTGATGATGTAATAACAGAAGCTGCTAATTTTGTTCCAATTTCAACTGCATCAGAAAGATCTTTTCTATAAGTAAGTCCTATTGTTAACCCTGCACAAAAAGCATCACCAGCACCTGTTGTATCTCTAACAGTTACTTTTTTAGCAGGACAGATTCCTTTATTTCCTAAATGATCGGCATAAATACTTCCTTTGCTTCCCATTGTAACAACCATTGATTTAATAGCTCCTGCAGAAACTTTTTGATAAATGATTTCACATAAATCTTTTGGACTTTTTTTACTATAATTTTCAGCAAAGAAAATACCTGCCTCTAATTCATTGCATACCAAACAATCAAATTGTTGTAATAAGTCTCTTCTATCAACTGCAAGTGTCATATTCGAAATAACACCAAATACTTTTTTGTTATATTTTTTTGAATAATCTAAAACAGTTTTTATAATTTCAGGATCAATATCAGCTTCTAAAACAATTGAATCACAATCTTTGAATATTTCATCGCCCTTTTCATTAATTAAATCCAAAATTGGCATTAAATTTGGACGTTGAGAAATAGAACCTGCCAAATCACCATCATTATCAAATACAGCTAGCCATGTTCCCATTCCCTCAGGAATTTTTTGAACATATTCTGTATTAACTTTATGTCTTTGTAATTTACGAATAACATCTTCTCCCAAAGCACTATCATCAACAATTGATAAAAATGTTGGACGTAATTCAATGTTTGCTATATCTTCTACCACATTTCTACTTACACCACCATGAATATATTTAATATGTCCTGCATTTCTTCCAGTTGGAATATATGCATCTAGTGGAAATCCTTTAATATCTACAAAAACTGCACCAATTACTACAATACCCATATTATCTACTCTCTTTCTTGTTCATCTTTTATAATATAACAAAAAATAAAAAACAAGAAAAGAATCTTTCTTGTTTTTATTGATTATTTTCTTTCATGACACCCACTAATGGATGTGGTTTATAACATTCTTCTAAATATTTCATTTCCTCAACTGTTAATTTTAAATCACAAGCCTTACAAGCTGTATCAATATGACTTAATTTAGTTGCACCAACAACGGGTGAAGTTACTTTAGACATCAACCAAGCTAAAGAAATTTCTGACATTGAACAATTTCTTTTTTTGGCAAGTTCTTCAACTCTTTGAATGATAACAAGATCTTCTTTTTCACTTTCATCATATTTTCCTTTAGCATAGGCATCTTCTTTTAATCTTTTAGATGTTTCTCCTGGATGTCTAGAAAGTCTTCCAGAAGCAAGTGAACTGTATGGTGTCATCGAAACCCCCATTAAATCACAATAAGGTTTCATTTCTCTTTCTTCTTCTCTAAAAATAAGATTGTAATGTCCTTGAATTGATTGGAAAGTTGCCCATCCATTGTTTTTGGCAATTTCATTAGCCCGAGCAATTTGCCAAGCAAAACAGTTAGAAACACCAATGGCTCTTACTTTTTTTGATTTAACAAGATCATTTAAGATTTCCATTGTTTCTTTAATGGGTGTTACATTGTCCCATCGATGAAGAATATAAAGATCTACATAATCCATTTGTAACCTTTTTAGACTATTATTTAAACATGTTTCAATATGTTCTCGGGCACTGACTCCTTGGTCAATTTGTACTTGGCTACGTGGCATAAATTTAGTCGCAATAACAACATCTTCTCTTTTTGAATATTCTTTAATTGCACGTCCTAAATATTCTTCTGATGTTCCACCTTGATAACCCATTGCTGTATCAAAAAAGTTGATTCCTTGATCAAGGGCATGTTTAATGATTTTTTTGGATTCTTCATAAGGAAGTGTCCAAGAATGCATTCCTGCTTGTGGATTACCAAAGCCCATACATCCTAAACATACTTTTGAAACTTTAATATCTGTATTGCCTAAATTAACGTATTCCATATTTCCTCCTAGATTTGATGTCTAATTACATCTTTTAATGTAAATGTTCCATTATCGAATTCATAAATAAAAATACAACAGTTTCCAAATCCTTTTTTTAATTCTTCCATAGGATCTTGGAAAGCTCTTAAAAAGTTAAAACAAGCCCCACTGTGACTCACGGCTAAAACACTATGATGGTCTTCTTTATTCATAATTTCTGTTAAAGTTTTTACCATACGGTCTCTTGTCGTATTAGAGGATTCTCCTTTATATTGTAAATAGAATGTTTCACAATCTTTAGGTGTTAAATGAGAATTTAATCTTTCACTTTCTCCTTCTAACTCTCCATAATAGTTTTCTTTTAAACCTTTAGTACGTACATAAGGCATATCTGTCACAAGTTCTAATGTATCACAACATCTTTCACTTGTACTTGAATAAGCATGATCAAAAGTAATATCGTGATCTTTAAACCATTTTCCCGCAACTTTCGCTTGTTTGATTCCTAATTCTGTAAGTGGCGAATCACACCATCCTTGAATCTTATGTTGTAAATTAAATAAGGTTTGTCCATGTCTCATTAAATAAAGTGTCTTTTTCATACATTTCCCTTCTTTCACTCTTATTGTAATACGCTAAAAAAAAAGAGTAATTTATAATTAAATTACTCTGTCAACAAATTGACAAAAAAGACTATTTGTCAATTTTATAAGGATTTGTTGTACAATCACTTCCTTGAAATAAATCATCCATTCCAAGTCCTCGCATTTGGGTAATCATTTTTGCCATTTCTTCTACAGGGACTTTCATATCCGATAAAATCCATGACAAAGTCATTGCACTTGAAGCATTCGCATGATATATCGTTGCAAATTTTAAGGCGTCTGGCATTAGTTTTTCACCATAAAGTTGTTGATGCCATTTTAAATCAAATTCCTCACAATGTTTAGGAATGTATTCCTTTAAACAATTTTGTCCATCCATTAAGCAAGCCTGTTTTAAAAAGGTTTGATATTGTTTCATATGTTCAAAAGATTCGATAAGTGACTCATAGAAATCAAGATTTGTATTTTGTCCATTAAAATGATTGATAATTTTATGATTGTAAATATATTGAATTAAATCATTTTTATCTAGGAAATGATTATAAAATGTTTGTCTACTAACTCCTGTTGTTTCCAAGAGATCTTTAACTGTTACTTGAGATAAGTCTTTTTTGTGGCATAAGTCTAACAAACCATTTGCAAGTATTTCTTTAATATCAATTGCCATAAAAATACTCCTTTCTTAGCTTGAAAACATTATACCATAAAATCCTGTTTTTAAATAACTTCAAATTTTGTCCAAGCATTTGATTTATAACGATAATAGAAAATAATTGCTCGAATTGTCCAATCTCCACACATCGCAAGGGCAATACCAATAACACCTAAATGAAGTCCTAAAGCAAGAATAATAGATAAGACAAGTCTTCCACCAACAGTTGAAGCAATAGAAACAATCATCGTAAATTTGACATCTCCAGTTGCTCTTAATCCTTGAGATAAAGGTCCAGAAAGCGGGAAAACTACCGTATTGGCAATATTATGAATAATAACAAGAATAATAATCAAATGTTTTGTTTCATCTGCAAGATTATAAAATTGTAGGATAAATGGTGTAATTGCTAAAACAAGCACATTCCATACAATCGAAAAAACAAGCGACCATTTAATAAGTTTTGAAAAATAGCATTTTGCTTGATCTACATCTTTTGCACCCATGCATTGTCCAATAACGGTAATAAAGACTGGTCCCATTGCTGAACCCACAAGTGCCGCTAATGACCAAATACTTTGTGCAACCCCATTAGCTGCAATTTGATAGGTTCCAAACATCGCCACAATTGAACTTAAAGCCACTTTAACAAGTTGGAAAATTCCATTTTCGACCCCATTAGGAATTGCTATATTTAAAATACGTTTGAGCATCTTTCCATCAAATCTAAAAATATCTTTTGAATCATAGTAAGCTTCCAATTTTTTATTAAAACATAAAACTGTGATAATGATTGCTGAAAAAACACGTGAAATAAGTGAAGGATACGCAACCCCTGCAACTCCTGCTTTTAAAACATAAACACCGATAATATTTCCCACAACATTGATAATATTTGCAGCAAATGAAATATACATTGTTACTTTGGTTTTGGCCATTGAACGATATAAAGCGGCTCCTGCATTATAAATAGCAAGTGCTGGATAAGAATATGCTGAAATACGTAAATAAGTTACACACGCCTTCATAACATCTGATTCAACTTTACCAAATAGTAATCCTAAAAGTTGTTTATTAAAAATCAATACAAGAATTGATAAAACAATTGAAAAAACAATGGAAAACATCAATAACTGACTTGATGATAAAACCGTTCTTTTTTCATCTTTATTACCAATATATTGACTGACAATGATTGCTCCTCCTGAAGCAAGTGCTGTAAATAAATAGATAAAAATTGTATTAAATTGGTTAACTAGTGATACTCCCGAAACAGCCGCTTCCCCACAGCTACTTACAACAAAAGTATCAACAATTCCAACAAGCATAACCAGTAATTGTTCAAAAAACAAAGTAATGATCATACTTCTTAATTCTTTATTTGAAAACATTTTCATCTCTCCCCCTTGTCTTCATTATAAAAAAAGAAACATTTTATGTAAAATGCTTCTTTTTTAGCTTCTATCATGCCTTGCAAGCATTATAGATTCCATATCTTTATTTCCTGATACGGATTTGTCTTTACTAATGCAACCTGTATGACTTTCCCATAAAAAGGTTCAAAATAATGATTCAATATCTTAAACGCTTGATTGGTTTGTTGTTCATTTAACTTTCTACTTATAGAAACATGAGGTACAAAGTGGTACGGTAAATAACGATTTTTTGGTGAAATAGATACATATTCATCAAAAGTTTGATAGATTTTTAAAATTAGTTGATTTAAAAATTCATTATATACAGGTAATAAATAAAGCGTCGATTTTTGAAAACAACCTAACGAAACAAAATAGAGCTCTTGACTACTTTCTTTTTCAAAAAGCTGATTTGCCTGTTCAATAAATTTCTTTTCCTCTATTTCTTTATAAGTCGCAATTGTTAGATGAAAAGGAATATGATGATTTTCTAAATAATTTTGATGTAGTTCTTTTTCGACTTTTTTATTTAAAAAAGAAAACTTTTGATTTGTTTTTTCATCAAAATACAAAGCTAAATGAAACATCTTATTTTTCAATATATTCCTTTTCCAAGTTAAAGCCTCTACCTTGAACTTCATGAACATTTGAAATAATCATAAACGCATCTTCATCAATAGATTTTACAAGTCTTTCAACTTGAACAAGTTCTCTTGTCGAAATAACATTAATTAAAACTTCTGTATTTTCTAATAAATAGCCTGTTTGACCATGAAGCATTGTTACTCCACGATCGACATTCGTTAAAATAGCCTTTCTAATTTCTTCATATTTTGAAGAAATGATTTTAACTTCGATTTTTTGAGCACCCATTACTAAAATCTTATCAATAACCATTGTATAAATAAAAATTAACACGATTCCATAAAGACATTGTCTAACATCAGAAAAACCAAATTGCGCTAACACAATTAATGTATCAAAAACATACATTGAAATAGAAACAGGAATTTTAAATAATTTATTTAAAATAAGGGGTGGAATATCCATACCTCCTGTTGAAGCCCCTGCTTTAATAACAATAGCAATAGCAACCCCAACTAAAACACCCGCAAAAAGTGTATTAATTAAAATATCATCGGTTAAATAAAAACCTTGAAAAGAAAGTTCAAACACGCCTAGAATAAATGGATAATAAAATGTTGAAATAAGTGTTTGTAAAGCAAATTTCTTTCCCAAAATAAGCGCTCCAATAATAAAGACAATAAAATTAAAAATAAAAGTAAATAATGAAATTGGTAAATGAAAATAATGATTTAAAAACAAAGAAATACCTGTTGTCCCACCACTTAATAAATGTCCTGGAACAATAAATAAAATAACCGCAAGTGCAAGTAACGTATTTCCAAGTAATATACTAAGAATATCTTTTTTATTTGTTTTCATAAATTCCTCCATAAAAAAAACACACTGTTTTTTCCCTAACAATGTGGATCAAAGCATTCGCTTAATACGTTTGTATTATAGCATATACAAAATTCTTGTCTAGAATTTTGTATAAAAATAAAAACAATAAATCAAGATTTGTATAAATAAAATCAACGGTATACCTATATAAAATTTCATATGTTTCGTTTTATGATGAAAACAATACATACCTAAATAGCTTCCTAAACTTCCACCTATCAAAGCCACAAAAAGCAAAGTATTTTCAGAAATACGATATTTTTGTTTTTTTGCTTTTGCTTTATCAAGACCCATTATCAAAAAGCCTAATACATTTATTATTACTAAATAAATCATTAACAATCTCCTAATGAATACTGACATATTGTTTCTTTGATTACATAATAATTCATTTGTGTAACAACTAAATCATCTAGCGTACAATGAAACAAATAACTTAAAGCACATAAATGTTCTAAATTAGGTAATGACTTTCCTTTTAGCCATTTATAAACACTTTGTTTACAAGAAAGTCCTAGATAAGTCTGAATATCTTGAACACAATAGCCACCTTGATTCATATATTTTTGTATTTGTTTGCCTGTTTTTTCTAAATTGATATAAGGATACATTACTTTTCTCCTTTATAATTTTTTTATTAATCTTCGAATATGACATTCAAAAATAACATACATACCAAAATAAATAGCTTCTGAACATACAGCAATCGAAAACATCAACATAACCAACGCCGCTAACGGACCATAAACGTTGCTATAATCAACAATGGAAAAATAAATAGATAAAATACCTATAATCAATTCAATCAATAATGTTGCAACGACTGTTCCTTTAATTGTATCTAAAAAATCTACATTTTGATCAGGAATGATTTTATATAATAAAAATAAAATAACAAAAATAATGATAAATAAGAATAAAACTCTTGTTATAAAATTATGTTGATCAATAAAGATAATCTTAAAAAACGGAAAAATAATCAATAAAGAAATCACTGCAAGTATTAAAATAAAGATAAGAATGGTTTTTAAAAAAGTAATTCCTTGATCAATGAAAAATGGATATTCTTTATCATTAGGAAACATATTTTTAGAAATACGATGTAACTGATAAAAACCTCTACTTACAACAAAGATAGACGCTATTAAAGTGGTTATAGTTGTTATTGATAAAGAACGTGGTTCTATCAGTTGAATAACCATTTTTGTCACATCCGGTCTTAAATAATATGATAAAATTTCTTGTGCTGTTTTAATATCTAAAGGAAAAAACGGTGTAAAAAAAGCCAATAATGTACATATTGGGATAATTGAAAGTATCATATAATAAGCAAAAGACAAAGCAGATGCAGGTGGTACTTTATAGCGGTAATCTAAATAATATCCATATATAAAATTAAAAATACTTCTTAATTTTTCCATAGCCGTCCCTCCTTATTAGATAGTATACCATATTCTTTATGAAAAAAAGCTCCTAAGAGCTTTTATCCATTATATTTTAATACAAAATAATTTTTCTTTCCTCGACGAATAACTGTTTTGCTTTGTCCAAAAGCATCTTCTTTTTTAACAGTAAATTCTAAATCTTTAATACGTTCACCATTGATTAAAACAGATCCCCCATTAACAAATTCTCTCGCTTCTCTTTTACTTTTAGCAGCTCCAACTAAAATTAAAGCGTCTAAAATATTCATTTCATTTTCTTCAGTTTCAACTGTTGGTACACCTTCAAAAGCAACATCAACTTGTTCTAAAGTTAAATTTTGAATTTGACCAGAGAATAATGTTTGTGAAACTTGAACTGCTTCTTCATAAGCTCCTTCACCATGTAAGAATGTAATAACTTCTCTAGCTAAAGCTTTATGTGCTTCTCTTAAATGAGGTTGTGTTTTATTTTTTTCTTCTAATTCCATAATTTCTTCTGGTGTTAAGAAAGTTAAGAATTTTAAGTAATCAATAACTTTATCATCTTCTGAATTAATAAAGAATTGATACATTTCATAAGGAGAAGTTTTTTTTCGATCTAACCAAATCGCTTTACCATTTGTTTTACCAAATTTTGTTCCATCACTTTTAGTTAAAAGTGGCATTGTAAAACCATAGGCTTCTTTTCCAGTTTTCTTTCTAATTAATTCAATACCAGCAGTAATATTTCCCCATTGGTCTTGCCCAGCAACTTGTAATTGACAATTTTTATTTTCATGTAACCAGTAGAAATCCATTGCTTGCATGATCATATAAGAAAATTCAGTATAAGTAATACCTAAATCTAATCTTCTTTTTACAATGTCTTTATTCAACATATAATTGACATTGAAATATTTACCATAATCTCTTAAAAAGTCAATAAAGTTTAAATCTTTTGACCAATCATAGTTATTAACCACTTCAAAACCAAAAATCTTTTGAGCTTGTGCTTTTAAACAGTCAAAGTTATGTTGAACTTGTTCCTTTGTAATCATTGGTCTTTCTGTATCAGGTTTAGGATCACCAATTAATCCTGTTGCTCCTCCAACTAATAAAATTGGATTATGCCCGGCATCTTTTAATCTTTTACTAATTAAAAATGATGAAAAGTGCCCAATGTGCAAACTATCTCCTGTTGGATCAGTTCCAATATAGAAAGTTAATCCTCCATTATTTAATTTTTCTTCAATTTCTGGAGAACTGACATCTTTAATTAATCCTCTCCAAACTAATTCATCATAAATCTTCATAATTTCCTCCTTGAAATAAAAAACTCATTCCCATAGGAACGAGTTGATCGCGGTACCATCCTAAATTCATGTCAAAGACATACACTCAAGTAGATAACGGCTTGCACCGTCTAAGCTTTGCACTTAGAAGCTCCAGAGTGTATTCATATTACCTCTTGGCTTGTTTCCACCAACCACAAGCTCTCTATAACAATTAAGTAATATTACTTGTCTCCTTCATTGCTGTAAATACATCATATTAAATTTCATATTCAAAGTCAAGTGAATATAAAAATAAACCACTTTCGTGGTTTATTGAATAGTTGATTTACGATAAATATTTGTATAGCCTACGCACACTTCTTTTGTTTCTAATTCTTCTTGATTTAAAATTTTAGTAAGTAAACGTACAGCCAACGCACCCATATCATAAATTGGAAGATGAATCGTTGATAGTGATGGTCTACAAATAAGCGAGTAGCTTGTATCCATCATAGCCATAACTTCCATATCATCTGGAATGCTTATGTTATTATCGATTGCTGCATTAACAACTGCAACCCCTTCTTTATCATAACTTGCAAAAACTAAATCATGTTTATGATTTCTAAAATGTTCAACAAATTGTGTATAGCTTTCTTCATAGTGAGTAGAAGTATTAATAACCTGTGTTGACTCATCAAATGGTAATTGATGATCTTGATAAGCTTTTTTCATTCCTTCAATCAAATCAACTGTACGAATAAGATTTTGTTGAGGACTTACAAAAATAATATCATTTTTACCTTTTTCTAAATAATTATTAACAATATCATATGTAATCTTTTGTGCATCAACATAAACAGAACCTATCGATTCATCGCTTACTTGCATTCCAATAACAACTGCCGGAATACTATGTTTTTTAACAAGTTCAATTTGTTGATCAATATTATCGTTATTAAATAATATAACTCCATCGGCTCTTGTGCGAATGACTTTTTCCATAACGTCGTCCATTGGACCATTTCCAATATCATCTGTTGTATAAATCGTAATATTGTAATCCAATGTTCTACCAGCATCACCAATACCACCAATCATATCTTTTACATGAGCAAATAATGATTGTGGGAAGATAATTGCAATAGTTGTAGTTTTGTTTGTCGCAAGACCTCGAGCAATTTGATTAGGTTTGAAGTTTAGTTCATCAATAACCTTCATTACCTTTTCTTTAGTTTTTTCACGAACAACTGATGACCCATTAATAACACGAGATACAGTTGCAAGAGAAACGCCTGCTTCTCTTGCAACATCATAAATCGTTGCTTTTTTCATTAGTCTTTTAAATCATCGATAATGACATTTAAATCATCTTCAATGTCATTAATTTCATCTTCTAAATCAGAAAAATCATCAAATTCTTGTTCGCTCATTTTTTCTTTAACTTCATTAATTTTATCATTCACTTGGACAATAACATTATCAACTTGATCTTTTAACTTAGAATATTGGTCGCTATCTTGTAATTTTGTTACAACATCATTAAATTTATCTTTTAATTCATTTAATTTTGCTAAAGAACTATCTTTAAAGTCATCAACATCAAATTCATCAACTGTTTTTTTAATACTATCAATTGTTTCACTAATTAATTTTTGATAGTCTTCAACCGTCATTTCTTTAGCACTATCAAGAGTTTCTTTTCCTTTACCTTTTAATTCTTCTCTTAACTCGCTTCCTTTTTTTGGTGCCAATAACATCCCAGCAAGAGCACCAATTCCTAAAGTTGTTAAAAATCTTCCTAATTTCATATTATCTCACCTTTCTATTTTTTCTTAATAAAGCTCATCATCATTTTCAATGGATTAAACTTTGGTCTTTGAGGATCAAAGAACTTTGCAACTGTTTCTACAGGCGCATTTAATAAGTCTAATTTGTAATTGACATCATCTAAGATTTTATCAACTCTTTTCAATGTATCTTGTGCCATTTCAACAGTATCCCCTGTTTGTTTAATTGCTGTTGATGTGCGAATAAACAGCACCCCTAAAGCAACTAAACAAAATGCACCTGCTAAAATTAAAACACAGTAACAAATGTCCATTGTTGTCATAAACATCCCTCTACTTTCATTAATAATTTTACCATAATTTACTCTTTTTATATAGATTTTTTGGCTTCAATCAACATTTCTTCAAATTTATAAATATCTTTACTACTCATAAATAAGAATACACAGTTATCATATTGCATTAATTCTTTAACACCTGCTTCATCTTCAGTAATGACTTTAGCACGTGCACTATTTTTTGAAATATCATAGATATCAATATCAATACCGTCTTCATGTTTTGCATTTTCTGGGAATGGACAGAAATATGGGTAATCCGCTTTATCCATTTCTTGAGCAAATTCTTTAGCAAAACGCGCTCCCCTTGAAAAACGATCTGGTTGGAAAATGGCAACGATTTTCTTACCAGGATATCTCACTCTTGTTGCTTCAATAACATATCTGATTGCAGTTGGATGATGTGCATAATCGTCAACAAAAACATTGTTTCCTTGAGTTTTTACAGTATAACGACGTTTTGTTCCTTTGAATGTTTGAAGTTTACTTAAAATATAGTCATAAGACATATCTTCTAAATAACCAAGAGTAATAATAGCTAATGAATTATATAACATATGCATTCCAAATAATGGTATGTTAAAATGTCCAAATAATTCTTGATGAATATAAACATCAAATGATAATCCTTGTGGTGTTTCTAAAACATTAACAGCGCGAACATCATTATTTTCACCTAAACCAAATCTTAAAACGTGTTTTTCAAAATGAATTTTCTTAATGTTAGGGTCATCTCCCCAAACAATAACTGTTTTCTTAACTTGCTTAGCAAATTGTTCAAAAGATTGAATATATCTTTCAAGATTTCCAAAATAATCAACATGGTCTAATTCAATGTTATTAATAATGGCATAATCTGGATGATAATGTAAGAAATGATCTTGGAATTCACACGTTTCTGAAATAAAATATTTACTTCCTACTTGTCCATGTCCAGTTCCATCACCAATTAAAACAGATGTTTTATCAAAATCTTCAAATAAATGGTAAGCCATACCTGTTGTTGTTGTTTTTCCATGTGTTCCTGCAACAGCAATAGAAACATAATGTTCCATAAAATCAGCTAAGAAATCATAATATCTTGTACACTTTACATTTGGATTTTCTAAAGCTGCTTTGACTTCTTCATTAGATTCATCAAAAGCATTACCAATAATTACGTGATAACCATCCTTTATATTATCTTTATTGAATGAATAAATTGGAATATTTCTTTTTCTCAATTCATCTTCAATAAATATATATTTATCAATATCACTTCCAGCAACTTCGTTCCCTAATTCATATAAAATTGTTGCTAGTGGAGCCATTCCTGACCCTTTAATTCCTATAAAATAATACATACTTGTCACCTCGCTAACTATTCTATCACAAATTGATTTCTTTTTCTTTGTTAAGTGTATATTTTTTAAAAAAAACGAGCAAAGCCCGTTTTGAAACATTCTATGTAAGTTTAAACCCCCAAACTAATACGAATACATTTATTAATACGTTCCATTTCTAATGGCGTTAATTCCCCTATTTTTCTAATCAACCGTGATTTATCAATGGTCCTCATTTGTTCAAGCAAGGCAATTGAATTTTCTTTTAAATCATCTCTTGATTTAATAAATGTATGGGTAGGAATATTTTTCTTTTTAGATGATGTCAAAGGTGAAATAATAATAGTTGTACTAAATCGATTCCCACTATCATTTTGAATAACAACAACAGGTCGAATTCCAGATTGTTCACTTCCTACACCTACACTCAAATCAGCATAAAACAAATCTCCTCTTTTTACTTCCATATAATTCATCCTTTCTTTTGATATTATTATATAATTTCTTGTTGACAAAATTTGTCTATTTAAAGAGGCTTTAAAAATATTTTTTCACTTTAAAAGTTTACTCATTTTTTTCTTTTTTATACAAAAAAAACGAGCACAAGCTCGTTTTTAAATAATATAAATATCTTTTGTAAATGAATTTAAAACCTGACATCCATCTTTTGTCACCATAACTAGATCTTCTACACGTACTCCGAAATTTCCTTCTAAATAAATACCTGGTTCAATTGAAAAAATCATTCCTTCTTCAACTTCCATTTCATTTACCGAAGAGACATCTCCATATTCATGAACATCTCGACCAATAAAATGTCCTAAACGATGTGTAAAATATTTTCCATAGCCTTCATCACTGATGACTTTTCTTGCACACTTATCAATATCTGATAATTTAACTCCTGGTTTGATCATTGCTTCTGCAGCTTCATTTGCTTTTTTTACAATTTCATAAACTTTAATTTCTTCTTCCAAAATACCTTCATAAAAGAATGTACGTGTCATATCAGAACAATACCCTTTATAAACACATCCCATGTCAATCAGTACACAATCACCTTTTCTAAGTAGTGTATCATCATTTTCATGATGTGGATCAGCAGCGTTTTTACCAAATGCAACAATCGCCCCATAACAAGTAGAATGATGATTGAAAAATAATTCATCTAATTTTTTAGCAAGTTGTTTTTCTGTCACGCCTTCTTGAATGAATGGAATGATTTCTTCCATAACAGCATCATTGATTTTACTTGATTCAATCATTAAAACTTGTTCTTGTAAATCTTTTTTCATGCGTACGAGATCAACACATGGTGAAGCATTGATATACTTTGCATCTGGGAGTTTTTTCATAAGATCTAACAAGAAATGTGAGGCCCAATTTTTATCAATTCCAATTCTTCCTGGAAAATGCATTTCATCAACAATTGTTTGAATAGCATCTTGTCCATCTTTATGCCAAACAATGTTAACATCTAAATCATGATCCAAATAAAATAAATCATTCATGAATAAGGTATGATTTCCATGTTTTGAAATCATGAAAACAAACATTCTTTCATGCGGATCATTATAGTATCCTGTACAATAAGCAATTGATTGAGGATCACTTATTAAAAAGTAATCCAATCTTGCTTCTTCCATTAAATCAAGTATTTCTTGTATACGATCGTTATTCATCTTTTAAAACTCCAATACCTAATTCTTTTAATTGATCTTCTTCTACACTGTTTGGTGCTTTAGACATTGGACATGTTGCACTGGCATTTTTAGGAAAAGCAATAACGTCTCTAATAGAATCACTTTCAGTGAGTAACATGGCAAGACGATCTAATCCTAAAGCAAATCCTCCATGTGGTGGTGTCCCATATTTTAATGCATCAACAAACCAACCAAATTTATTTCTTACTTGTTCATCTGTTAAACTTAAAGCTTTGAAAGCTCTTTGTTGTAAGTCTTGTTCGTAAATACGTTGAGAACCTCCACCAAGTTCAAAACCATTTAAAACAATATCATAGGCATCAGCAAGACAATTTGCTGGATCTTTATCTATTTTATCTAAATCTGATTCTTTAGGTCTTGTAAATGGATGATGCATTGCATAATATCTTTGAGTTTCATCATCATATTCAAACATTGGGAAATCAACAACCCATAATAATCCTAATTCTTTTGGATCATATAAATTTAATTCTTTTCCTAAATGATTACGTAAAGCAGCTAAAGCATCACAAACAACCATATATTTTGTATCCGATACAAATAATAATAAGTCGTTATCTTCACCATTCATTGCTTCAATTAATCTTTGCATTTGTTCTTCGCTAAAGAATTTAGCAATTGGCCCTTCACCAACACCATTATTTACTTTTAACCAAGCAAGACCTTTTGCTTTATATGTTTTTGCAAGTTCTGTTAATTGATCAATTTTCTTTCTTGAATAATCACTTGCATGATTTTTAACATTAATTCCTTTAACATATCCATTATTTTCTAAAGCTGATTTAAATACCATAAAATCAACATCTTTAACAACTTCATTTAAGTTAACAAGTTTCATATCAAAACGGATATCTGGTTTATCAATACCATATGTTTCCATCGCTTCATGCCAAGTCATACGTGGAAGTGGTAACTTAACATCAACACCTTTTACATCTTTGACGACTTTAGCTACCATATTTTCACCAACTTCGATGATTTCATCTGTAGTCATAAATGACATTTCAACATCAACTTGAGTAAATTCTGGTTGACGATCCGCTCTTAAATCTTCATCTCTGAAACAACGAGCAATTTGGTAATATTTTTCAAAACCAGCAACCATTAATAATTGTTTAAATAATTGAGGTGATTGTGGTAAAGCATAGAAATCACCATGATGTACACGTGAAGGTACTAAGAAATCTCTTGCTCCTTCAGGAGTTGATCTATTTAAATAAGGTGTTTCAATATCCACAAAATCATGACTATCTAAGTATTCTCTAATACTTCTTGTAATTTTATGTCTTGTTAGAATTTTATTTTGCATAACAGGTCTTCTTAAATCAAGATAACGATATTGCATTCTTGTTTCTTCTAAAGCATCTGTATCATCTGCAACAATAATTGGTGTCGTATTGGCTGTATTGATGATTTTGATTTCTGATGCATCGACTTCAATATCCCCTGTAGGCATATTTGGATTTTTGCTAGAACGTTCTACAACAGTTCCTTTAACATATAAAATATATTCATTTTTAATATCTTTTGAAATATTTTCCATTTCTTCATTGATAATAATTTGTGTAATTCCATAACGGTCTCTTAAATCAATAAATACAAGAGCTCCTAAATTTCTCTTTTTAGCAACCCATCCTTTTAGTTCAACTGTTTGTCCAACATTTTCTAAACGAAGTTCACCGTTATTATGTGTTCTATTCATGTTCATGTCCTCCACTTAAATGATTTTCAATATGTGCCAAAATATTTTCTAATGGTACTACAACTTGTTCTTTATCATGATTACATTTAATATTAACCACTTCATTTTTTACTTCTTCTTCCCCTAAAATAATAGAGAAATGTGCATTAAAACGATCTGCTGATTTAAATTGTCCTTTTAAGCCACGAGATACATGATCCATTTCACATGTAAAGCCATTTGCTCTTAACATCGCAATAATTTGCATAGCAAGATCTTTTGCTTCTTCGCCTAAAGGCATAATATAACAATCTAAACCATCTTCGTCTTCATCTTCTTCATCATCTAAAGCAAGAAGGAGTCTTTCCATACCAAAAGCAAAGCCAACACCAGGTGTAGCCGGTCCACCAATTTCTTCGATTAAACCATTGTAGCGTCCACCACCACCAACAGTAGCTCCAGCACCTAATTTTGGATCATCAGAAATGATTTCAAAAACAGTATGAGAATAATAATCTAATCCTCTTACTAAATTTGTATCAATAACATAATCAATTTCTAAATCATCTAATAAAGAACATACTTTATCAAAATGATTTTTAGCACTTTCGCTTAAATAATCAATTGTTTTCGGTGCTGTTTTCATAGCTGGATGTTTCACATCCACTTTGCAATCTAAAATACGTAAAGGATTCTTTTCAAAACGTGCTTTACAATCTTCGCATAAGTCATCTAAATGGCCTCTAAAATGATCTTTTAAAGCTTCACGATAAGCATCTCTTGATTCATTATCACCTAAAGAGTTGATATGAAGTGTGACATTTTGAAGTCCTAATGCTTCAACAACAGTCACTGCCATAAGCATACATTCAACATCTACATAAGGTGATTCAACACCTAACATTTCTACCCCAAATTGGTGGAATTGTCTTTGTCGACCATTTTGTGGTCTTTCATATCTAAACATTGGTCCCATATAATAAACTTTTTGTAGTTTTTCTGGTAAACCATACATTTTATTTTCTACATAAGCTCTTGCAATACCAGCAGTTCCTTCTGGTCTAAGTGAAATATATCTTCCTTTTTTATCTTGAAAAGTATACATTTCTTTAGAAACAACATCACTTGTATCCCCAACAGCTCTGTTAAATAATTCAGCATGTTCGAAAATTGGTGTTCTCATTTCTTTGACATTATAATTAGCGGCAATCGTTCTTAACAATTGTTCTAATTTAATCCATTTTTCACTTTGTCCTGGTAAAATATCTACCGTACCTCTTGGTGCACTATATCCCATTATTTTTCCTCCTTAAAATATAAAAACGCCCTCATAAGGACGTTTCAACGCGGTACCACCTTAATTCGTATTTTCATACGCACTTTCATCTTAACGCGATTAACGATTACTCTTTTCAAGTAATTCCTCACAAGTGTCCCATAGCTTCCATACAAAGATTTTCACCAACCATCTTCTCTCTAACTATTTCCACTATTTAATCTTGCTCAATGGATTACAAAGATTATATAAAATAATGACTAAAAAATCAATTCCTATTTCTAGCATCTATAGTATACCACGTTTTTTAATCATTTATGTCTCAAATTTGTCTCATTTTTGTTCCATTTTTGAAAGACGATACTCTTCTACAATAAATTGTGACAGATCTTCTTTTAAACTATGGTTATCATAATAAACAAGACGTATTTTCTTCTTTCTAGCAATATCATTCAATTTTAAAAGATAACTTTCAACAGGTTTTATTTTTTCATTTTGACTATAAACAACAAGAAGCTGATAGAAATCTTCTACCAGCTTTTTGCCAACTTGATCATTATATAAAATATTTATTGCACGACGATCAATCATTATAAATCAATATCACATAAGTTAGAAGCATATCCAATATAACTTGCAGGTGTCATATCTAATAAAGTTTGACGATCTTCATCTGATAAAACATCTAATCCTTTCGCAAATTCCATAATTGCTTCTTGTGAAATATTTTTACCTCTTGTAAGTTCTTTTAATTGATCATAGGCATCAGAAATACCATATTTTCTAAGCATTGTTTGAATTGGTTCAGCAAGAACTTCCCATTTTTCATTTAAGTCAGCTGCAAGTTTATCTTTATTAACAACACATTTAGCTAAACCATTTGTTGTTTCACTAATTGCTTGTAAAGAATAACCAAAAGCTAAACCAATATTTCTTTGACTTGAACTATCTGATAAATCTCTTTGCATACGTGATCTAGGTAATTTGTTTGATAAACCAACACAAATATTATTAGACATATCAACATTTGCTTCTGAGTTTTCAAAACGAATTGGATTGACTTTATGAGGCATTGTACTACTTCCTACTTCTCCTTTTACAGGAATTTGTTTGAAGTATTCCATTGAAATGTATAACCACATATCAACATCAAAATCCACTAACACATTATTGAAATGACGAATACCATCTAAAATATGACATGTATAATCATGGCTTTCAATTTGTGTTGTTAAAGGATTGTAAGTTAACCCTAAATATTCTTCTACAAATTTTTTATTAAGAGTTTGCCAATCTAATTGAGGAAATGCTGTTAAAATAGCACTATAGTTTCCTGTTGCCCCATTAAATTTAGCTTTAATTTTAATATTTTCAATATTTTCAATGCTTGAAGTAAAACGATAAGCATAAACTTTAAATTCCTTACCAATTGTTGTTGGTGTGGCAGGTTGACCATGAGTATGAGCTAACATCGCATCATTTTTATGTTCAACAGCCCATTTATTAATAACAGCAGTAAATTCTTTTGCTTTCTTTAACCAAACATCATTTAAACCATGTTTGATCATACAAGCATAAGATGTATTATTAATATCTTCTGAAGTACATCCAATATGAACAAAACTGATTAAATAATCATAACCCATATCTTTTAATTGATTTCCAATGAAATATTCTACTGCTTTAACATCATGTCTTGTAACAGCTTCAATATCTTTGATTGCTTTAAAAGAATCATAATTGAAATCTTTTGAAATAGCTTCGATTTGTCCTAAGTTATCTTTGTCAAATTTAGAAAGAACATCACTTTCTACATTTTCAATTAAAAATTTTAACCATTGAATTTCAACAAAAACACGATATTTCACTAAAGCATATTCAGAAAAATATTCACCTAAAGCATCTTTAATACCTGCATAACGTCCATCTAAAGGACTTAATGTAAAACATTCAAATTGTTGTTTATCCATTCTATTTACCACCTCTAAAATAATTTACACCAGCTTCAAATAATTTTTGATCCATTTCACCATAAACATTTTTAAAACGGTTTTCTCCTTGACGTTCACTATGTCCCATCTTACCAAGAACACGACCATCACGAGAAACAATACCTTCAATAGCATACATTGAACCATTAGGATTGTATGGTGTTTGCATTGTGACTTTACGATTAGGATCAACATATTGAGAGAATACTTGTCCATTAGCGAATAATTCATCAATAACTTCTTTAGGAGCAACAAAACGTCCTTCTCCATGAGAAATAGGAATAACATGAACATCCCCCACATTAACATTAGCAAGCCATGGTGATTTAACAGAACCAATACGTGTATCTACAAATTGAGATAAGTGACGCCCAATCGTATTGAATGTAAGAGTAGCGTCATTTTCCGACATATCTCTAATTTCACCATATGGAAGTAATCCTAATTTAATAAGTGCTTGGAATCCATTACAAATACCAATCATTAAACCATCTCTATTATCTAATAAATCACTAATTGCTGCTTTTAATCTTGGATTTCTTAAAACTGTTGCAATAAATTTACCTGAACCTTCAGGTTCATCACCAGCAGAGAATCCTCCTGGTAGCATCACAATATTAGCACGTTTGATAGCATTTTCCAATTCATCAATCGATGTTTTTAACATTTCTTCTGTTTTATTTCTAATTAAGACAAGTTCAACCTTTGCCCCTGCTTTTTCAAAAGCACGTTTTGAATCATATTCACAGTTTGTTCCTGGGAATACTGGAATAACAACTAAAGGTGTTTCAATATATTGTTTTGCTTTTAAAGTTGATCTTGTTTTACATTCAGCAACTTTAATTTCTTGTGTAGGTGCTTTTTCTCTTGTTGGATAAACACTTTCTAATGGTGCTTTATTGATTGCGTAAGCTTCTTGAATAGAAATTGTATCCATTCCATAAGAGAATTTTTCACTATCATTTAAAGTAGCCACTACTCTATAATCTAAACCTACTAGATCTTTTTCAGATTTCACTTCAACAATAATATTCCCATAATTCTTTTCAACATAAGAAGCAAGAGTATGATCTGTATTGAAAGCAGCTCCTAAACCATTACCAAAAGCCATTTTACAAACAGCTTCGATTACACCACCATCTTTAACTGTATATGCAGAATAAATTTTCTTTTGTTTCATTAAATCTTGAATAGCATCATATTGTTTTTGTAAATGATCAAAATCAAAGACTCTAAATTGATCTTTTTTAATTTGAACTTCCGCTAAAATATGTCCTGCTTCTTTTGCTTCTGGTGTCATAACATCATGAACATCACTTGCTGTAATAGCAAAAGAAACAAGTGTTGGTGGAACTGAAATATTTTCAAATGTTCCTGACATTGAATCTTTACCACCAATTGATGGAAGTTTTAATTCTTGTTGAACACGATTAGCTCCAAGTAAAGCAGCTAATGGTTTACCCCAACGTTTTGGATCATCTAATAATTTTTCAAAATATTCTTGGAATGAAAAACGAATTGTATGATAGTTTCCACCCATGGCAACGATCTTAGCAACACTTTCAACAACAGCGTACATAGCTCCATGATATGGTGACCATTTAGAAATCTTAGGATTATACCCATAAGCCATTAATGAAGCAGTTGTTGTTTCTTTTCCTAAAACAGGAATTAAAGCAGCCATACCTTCTGTTTCTGTGTGATATGTACGTCCACCATAAGGAGATAAAACTGTACCATTTCCAATAGATGAATCAAATCTTTCAACAAGACCTTTTTGTGAAGCAACAGATAATCTTGATAATACTTCTTTTGTTGTACCAACAAAATCATTTCTTTCTTCTTCATCAAAAGGTGTACTTTCAAAGTTTGGTAATTCAACTTCAATATTTTGATAACGTTTTGCCCCTGCAGCATCTAAGAAATCACGAGAAATATTAACAATATCTTTACCCATGTGCTTCATTACTAAACGATTTGTATCTGTAACAGTTGCCACTTGAACAACTTCTAAGTTTTCTTTTGTACATTCTTCTTTAATGAAATCAACATCATAGTCATTGACAACAATGGCCATACGTTCTTGTGATTCACTAATAGCAAGTTCTGTACCTGTTAAACCATCATATTTTTTCAAAACAGCATCTAAATCAATATCAAGCCCTGGAGCAAGTTCACCAACGGCAACACAAACTCCACCAGCTCCAAAGTCATTACATCTAACAACTTTTTCTGAGACCGCTTTATTTCTAAATAATCTTTGAATTTTTCTTTCTTCAACAGGATTTCCTTTTTGAACTTCAGCACCTGCTGTTTCAATAGATTTTACGTCATGTGATTTTGAAGAACCGGTAGCACCACCGATACCATCACGTCCTGTACGTCCCCCAATTAATAAGACGATTTGTCCATTTTGTGGTTCTAAACGTTTTACTTGTTCTTTTGGTGCAGCAGCCACAACGGCTCCTACTTCCATACGTTTAGCGATATAACCTTCATCGTATATTTCATGAACATAACCTGTTGTTAAACCGATTTGGTTACCATAACTTGAAAAACCATGAGCGGCTTCTTGACAAATTTTTCTTTGTGGTAATTTACCTGGCGTTGTTTCTGCCAATGTTTTTCTTGGATCACCTGCTCCAGTAATACGCATTGATTGGTAAACATAAGCACGTCCTGAAAGTGGGTCACGAATAGCTCCACCTAAACATGTAGCAGCTCCCCCAAATGGTTCGATTTCTGTAGGATGGTTATGTGTTTCATTTTTAAACATTAATAACCATTGTTCATCTCCTTGATTTGTATGAACAGTGATTTCAATAGAACATGCATTAATTTCTTCAGAAACTTCCATATCATCAAGATATCCTTTTTTACGAAGTTCTTTCATTGAAATAGTTGCAAGATCCATTAAAGTAAGAGGTCTTGTTGTATTTACCCCATAAACTGCATGTCTACTTGTTTTATAGCTTTCAATATCTTTTTCTAAGATTTCTTTAAAAGCACCATTTTGAATATCAATATCTGTAATAACTGTCGCAAATGTTGTATGACGACAGTGATCTGACCAATATGTATCTAATACTTTAATTTCTGTTTCAGTAGGATCTCTATGTTCTTCATTTTTAAAGTAATCTTGTGTTACTTTTAAATCATCAAGATTCATAGCCATTCCATTATCTTTTAAGAATTGATTTAATCCTGCTTCATCTAAATCATTAAATCCAGTTAAAGTTGGTACAGATTTAATATCAGGTGTTTCATCATTTAAATGTTCTGGTTTTTCTAAAGAAGCAATTCTTTGATCAACAGGGTTAATTAAATAATGTTTGATTTGATTTAAAACATCTTCATTTTTATCAATGTCTACTACAATAAGTTTGGCACATCTTACTTTTGTTGAAGATGTTCCTGTTAGAATTTGGAAACATTGTTCGCATGAATCAGCACGTTGATCATATTGACCTGGTAAAAATTCAATTGCGAAAACAGATTCTTTTTCACTCATTGGAAATGTTTCATCATAAACATGATCCACCATTGGTTCAGCAAGAATTGTATTAATTCCTTGTTGTAAGATTTCTTCACTAATTCCTTGTACATCATAACGATGAACAATACGAAGTGAATGAATCGTTAAACCTAATTGTTCAACGAGGTTGGTTTGAATTTCATGCGCTTCTGTTGCGTATTCTTTTCTTTTTTCTACATAAATTCTTCTTACATTTGTCATAGAGTTCTCTCCTATCTAAGTCCAATATCATGACGATAGTACATACCATCGAATGTAATAATTGTAGCAGTTTCATAGACTTTCGCAAGTGCTTCTTGTAAATTTGCTCCTCTTGCACACACATTTAAAACACGTCCACCATTTGTGACAAGTTTACCATCTTTTAAAGCTGTTCCCGCATGGAAAACAACAATATCATCACTTACTTTGTCAATATTTTTAATTTCAATTCCTTTTTCATATTTACCTGGATATCCACCACTTGCTAGAACAAGACAAGCCACGTGGTCATCTGACCATTTGACATCTACTTGATCTAAAGTATAAGTCGCACAAGCATCCATAATTTCATAAAGATCACTTTCTAAACGAAGAAGGATTGATTGTGTTTCAGGATCACCAAAACGGACATTAAATTCAAGTACTTTCGCTTGATTATTTTCAATCATTAAACCAATGAAAACAACTCCACGATAGTCCATTTGATCTTCTTTAAGTCCTTGCATAAATGGATCAAGAATATCTTTTTTTAAGACTTCGTCCATACCTTCTGGTAAAAATGGATTTGGAGAAACAGTTCCCATACCACCTGTATTAGGTCCTTTATTTCCGTCAAAGATTTGTTTATGATCTTTTGCTGAAACCATTGGTACAATTGTTTTACCATCAGTAAAACAAAGTAAAGAACATTCAAATCCTGTTAAGAATTCTTCTAATACAACTTTACTTCCGGCACCATCTAAAGCACCATCAACCATCATGTCTTTTAAAGTAGATATGGCATCTTCTTTATTTTCAACAATGACAACACCTTTTCCAGCAGCTAAACCATCTGCTTTGATAACTAATGGAAAATCAAAATGATCAACTTCTTTACAAGCTTTTTCAAAGTCTGTGACTTCGACATATTTTGCTGTAGGAATATGATGTCTGACCATAAAATCTTTAGAGTAAGCTTTGCTTCCTTCTAAAGTTGCCGCCTTTTTTTGAGGACCAAAAGCTTTATAACCCGCTTTTTCAATATCATCAGCAAGCCCTTTACATAAAGGAACTTCTGGACCGATGACAGTTAAATCAATTTGATTTTTTTTAATAAAATCAACAATAAATTCATTATCTTCTACTGAACCAGGTACACATGTACCTAAACTTGCAATACCAGGATTTCCTGGTATTGCATAAAGTTCAGTTACTTTTGGACTTTGTTTTAATTTATAAGCAATCGCATGTTCACGACCACCACTACCGATTACAAGAACTTTCATATAAGCCTCCTAGTGTCTAAAGTGTCTATATCCGCTAAATACCATAGGGATATTTTTTTCATTACATAAATCAATTGAATCTTGATCTCTAATTGAACCACCTGGTTGAATAATTGCTTGAACACCTGCATCTGCAGCCACTTGAACACAGTCATTGAATGGGAAGAAAGCATCTGAAGCAAGTACTGAACCATTGAAATCTTTATCTGGATTATTATGAATAGCATTTTCTAAAGCCCATACTCTTGATGTTTGTCCTCCACCAATAGCAAGTGTTACACCATTTTTAACAATACAGATCGCATTTGATTTTACATATTTAACAACTTTCATACCAAATTCCATATCTGTAAGTTGTTCTTTTGTAGGTTGTGCATTTGTCACAACTTTCATTTCATCAATCATTTTTGTATTTAATTCTTGAACTAATACTTTTCCTTCAAGATATTTAATATCATATTTAGCACCACGTGCATCTAAGTTTTTAAGTTTTAAAATACGTAAGTTTTTCTTTTTCTTTAAGATTTCTAAAGCATCATCATCAAAATCTGGTGCAGCTACGATTTCTAAGAAAATCTTATGCATTTGTTCAGCTGTTGCTTTATCGATTTTATAGTTAACAGCAACGATTCCACCAAAGATAGATTGAGGATCAGCTTCATAGGCTTTCATATAAGAATCATAACCTGTATTTCCAATAGCAACACCACAAGGAGTTGAATGTTTGATAGCTGCTGTAACGATTTGATCTCCAAATTCTCTAACAAGTGCAACAGCTCCATACAAATCGTTTACATTGTTAAATGAAATTTCTTTACCATGAAGTTGTTCATAATCTAATAAAGATTTTTGAACATAGCTATCTTCATATTTATTAGCTGCTTGTTGAGAGTTTTCACCATAACGTAAATGTTCTACTTTCTTTAATGAAAGATTTAATGTATCTGGGAATTGATCTCCAACTTGATCTGCAAAGTATCTTGAAATCATTGCATCATAAGCACCTGTCATAGAGAATGCTTTATAAGCAAGATTCATTCTGAAATCAAAATCAGTTGTATCATTTTTAATCGCATCTAAAACATTGTCATAATCTTTTGGATCTGTAACAATTAAAACATCTTTAAAGTTTTTAGCTGCTGAACGAATCATTGATGGTCCACCAATATCAATATTTTCAATCATATCTGGTAAATCTTTACCAGCTTTTAAAGCTTTTTCAAATTCATATAAGTTGACACATACTAAATCAATTGGATGAATGCCGTGTTTTTTAATTGTTTCAACATGACTAGGTAAATCACGACGATATAAAAGTCCCCCATGTACCATTGGATGAAGTGTTTTAACACGTCCATCTAACATTTCAGGAAATCCTGTCACATCATCAATTGCAATACAAGAAACCCCATTTTCTTGTAAAACTTTCATTGTACCTCCTGTTGATACAATTTCAAAACCTAATTCTACTAATCCTTTAGCAAAATCAACAACCCCATCTTTATTTGTAACTGAAATTAAAGCTCTTTTCATTTAAATTACCTTTGCCTTTCCATCAATAATTTTTATCTTATTATCACAATATAACCCTACAACTTCAGGTAATAATTTATGTTCAATCTCTAACACCCTTTTTTGAATATCATCCGCTGTATCTAAATCCGATATATCACAAGCAACTTGTTTAATAATCGGTCCCCCATCGACAATATTTGAAACAAAGTGCACGGTTGCCCCCGAAACCTTTGCACCACGTTGTAATACAGCTTCATGAACATGCATTCCATACATTCCTGGTCCACAAAAAGAAGGAATAAGGGAAGGATGAATGTTCATAATTTTATTTGGATATGCATCAATTAACTCATCCGTTAAAATTGCTAGATAACCCGCTAAGACAATAAAATCAATATTTCTTTCTTTTAACATCTTTACAATCAAAGCATCATCTTTTTTGACAACCGCTGTTTCAATCCCAGCATCTTTAGCTCTTTGTAAGCCATAAGCCTTTTGACGATTAGAAAGAACAAGAGCGATTTCGCCATTGATCTTTCCTTCGTTTTTGGCATCAATAATAGATTGTAAATCTGTTCCTCCACCAGAAACAAAGACCGCAAATTTTAGCATAGATCCACGCCCTTATCTCCTTCAACGATATTTCCAACAACATAGCATTTGTCTCCTGCATCTTCAATAGCTTTCATTGTTGCATCAACATCTTTTGGATTAACTGCAATTACCATACCAAGACCCATATTGAATGTGTTATACATCATATGTTCTTCAATATTTCCATTTTTTTGAATTAAATCAAATAAAGCTGGTACTGGATAACTATCTTTTTTAATAACTGCTCTTACATTTTCAGGAAGCATTCTTGGAACATTTTCAAAGAAACCTCCACCTGTAATATGAGAGCATCCTTTAATTCTAACACCCACATTTTTTACATTTTTTAAAGCTTTTACATAAATACGTGTTGGTTCAATTAAAGCTTCTCCTAAAGTTTTTCCTAATTCATCATAGTATGCATCTAATGATTCTTTTGTCATTTCAAACACTTTTCTAACAAGTGAAAAACCATTTGAATGAACACCACTTGAAGCAATACCAATAAGTGTATCTCCTGCTTTAATTGTTGAACCATCAATAATATCTTTTTTATCAACAACACCTACAGCAAAACCAGCTAAATCATAATCATCTTCAGGCATTAAACCTGGATGTTCAGCAGTTTCACCACCAACTAAAGCACATTCAGATTGTAAACATCCTTCAGCAACACCACTTACAATTGAAGCAATCTTTTCAGGATAGTTTTTACCACAAGCAATATAATCTAAGAAGAAAAGTGGTTCTCCTCCAGAACAAGCAATATCATTGACACACATCGCTACAGCGTCAATACCAATTGTATCGTGTTTATCCATCACAAAAGCAAGTTTTACTTTTGTTCCACAACCATCTGTTCCTGATAATAAAACCGGTTCTTCCATGTTTTTAATTCCGCTTAAATCAAAAGCACCTGCAAAACCACCAAGTCCTCCTAAAACTTCAGGACGCATTGTTTTTTTAACATGTTCTTTCATTAATTCTACTGATTTATAACCTGCTTCAATATCGACTCCAGCTTTTTTGTAATCCATCTTTATTCTCCTTAATTATTTATTTTGCATTCTTGCTAGAACTGCTTTATAAGTTTCAATTAAATCTCCAATATCTTGTCTAAATACATCTTTATCATATTTTTGGTTTGTATCAACATCCCATAAACGACATGAATCTGGTGAAATTTCATCAGCTAATAAAATTGTACCATCAGCTGTTTTACCAAATTCAATTTTAAAATCAACAAGTTTTAAATTCATTGATAAGAAGAATTCTTTTAATAATTCATTGATTTTTAATGTTGTTTCTTTGATGTATGCTAATTCTTCTCTTGTTGCAAGTTTTAAAGCAACAGCGTGATCATCATTGATTAATGGATCACCATATTCATCATTTTTATAACTCATTTCAAAGATTGGTTCATCTAAAACAATTCCTTCAGGTGCTCCTAATCTTCTACAGAAAGATCCAGTTGTAATATTTCTAATAATAACTTCTAATGGGAAGATATCTACTTTTTTAACTAAGATATCTCTTTCATTTAATTTTTTAATCATGTGTGTTTTGATTCCAGCTTCTTCTAACATATCAAAGATAATACAAGAGATTGTATTATTTAAAACACCTTTACCTTCAAACTTATCATGCTTAACACCATTTCCTGCTGTTGCATCATCTTTATAATGAATTAAATATTCATCTTCCTTTTCAGTTTTGTAAACTTGTTTTGCTTTTCCTTCATACAATAATTCTGCCATTTTTCTTTTCCCCCTATTTGTATTTTTCTATGACTTCATCGTTAGCTTTCATTGCGTCAGCTTCCATTTGTTTTCTTTCTTTAAGTAGCCCTTCTTTGATTTCACTATGTTTAATAGCCATAATTTGAAGTGCTAAATAAGCTGCATTTTTACTTCCATTAATAGCAACAGTCGCTACTGGAATACCCGAAGGCATTTGAACAATGGATAATAAAGCATCCATTCCATCTAAATTACTTCCTGCAATTGGAACACCAATAACAGGTAAAACTGTTTGACTAGCCACCACACCTGGAAGAGCTGCTGCCATTCCTGCAGCTGTAATAATAACTTCTGTGCCATCCGTTTCTGTTTCTTTAATAAAACTTGAAAGTCCTAAATGTGCTCTATGAGCAGATAAACAACGAACATTCACTTCAATACCATAATTTTTCAAAATCGAAATAGCTGGTTCAACTTTAGGTAAATCAGAAGTTGAACCCATGATAATAGCAACTTTCATCTTTCTCTCCTTTTTAGAATAATCCTATAATTTTTCCATCTTCATCAATATCCATATTGACAGCGGCTGGACGTTTTGGAAGTCCTGGCATACGCATAATATCACCAGAAATAGCAACCAAGAATCCTGCTCCAGCAGATGGAATAATATCATTGATTTTAACAGTAAATCCTGTTGGTCGACCAAGTAAAGAAGCTTGGTCAGATAATGAGTATTGTGTTTTAGCAACACAAATTGGTAATTGACTTAATCCTTGTTCTGTATATTTTTTAATTTTATTTTTTGCTTTCTTTGTAAATTCAACACCATCTCCACCATAGATTTCTTTAACAATTGTTTCAATCTTTTCTTCAATTGATAAATCTAAATCATAAAGTGGATGATAATTAGCTTCTTTTGTTTCTAAAATATTTAATAACTTTTCAGCAAGTTCGATTCCACCATCAGCACCTTTTTCCCAAACTTTACTAATAGCTACTTCAACACCAAGTTTCTTGCAACATTCATTCAATAATTGAAGTTCCGCTTCTGTGTCTGTTGGAAAAGCATTAATAGCAACGATACAAGGTAAATCGAATTTTGCAATGTTTTCAATATGCTTTTCTAAGTTTCCTAAACCAGCTTTTAAAGCTTCCAAATTTTCATTTCCTAAATCTTTTTTAGCAACACCACCATGCATTTTTAAAGCTCGAACAGTTGCAACAATAACAACTGCTTCAGGATTTAAATTTGCTTGACGACATTTAATATCTAAGAATTTTTCAGCTCCTAAATCAGCACCAAATCCAGCTTCAGTAATCGCATAATCCCCTAACTTGATAGCAAGTTGAGTGGCCATAACAGAGTTACATCCATGGGCAATATTTGCAAATGGACCCCCATGAACAAATACTGGTGTGTGATCTAAAGTTTGAACTAAATTTGGTTTAATCGCATCTTTTAATAAAAGTGTTACCGCTCCTGTTGCTTCAATATCATCAACAGTAACTGGTTTCCCATCATAAGTATAAGCGACAATCATTTTTGCAGCTCTTTGTTTTAAATCTTCTAAAGAAGTCGCTAAACAAAGAATTGCCATAACTTCACTAGCAACGGTAATATCAAATCCATCTTCACGAGGAACCCCGTTTACTTTACCACCGAGTCCACAAACAGTATGACGTAATGCACGATCGTTTAAATCGACCACACGTTTCCAAACGATTTGTCTTACATCGATATTAAGTGGATTCCCTTGATGAATGGAATTATCAAGCATCGCTGCAATTAAGTTGTTTGCAGCAGTGATTGCATGAATATCTCCTGTAAAATGAAGGTTGATATCTTCCATTGGAACAACTTGCGCATATCCTCCACCAGCAGCTCCACCTTTGATTCCAAAACATGGACCTAGCGATGGCTCACGCATTGCAACTACAGATTTCTTTCCTAATTTGTTAAGTGCTTGTGATAATCCAATCATTGTTGTGGTTTTTCCTTCACCTGCAGGTGTTGGATTAATTGCTGTTACTAAGATCAATTTTCCATCTTCGTTTTGATCTAGTTTTTTAATAGCTTCAAGAGAAATCTTTGCTTTATATTTTCCATATAATTCTAGATCATCCTCATCTAAACCAACTTTTTGAGCAACTTCAACAATTGGTTTCATCTTTGCACTTTGTGCAATTTCTACATCAGTTAACATTGTCGTTCATCCTTTCTTTTTTTCTTTTTGATTGATTCTATTAACCACTTTCATTATATTACAAGACAATATGTGAAACTAGTTTTTTTACTCTACCAACCAAAAAAAGAGCCCACTCATCCAGACTATTATTAGCCCAGACGGTCGACTCTTTTACACGATTATACTCCCTGTGGTTTATTCCACTTCCGTCAGTCGTATAACTTAACTGCATAATATCAAAAAATGTCTCTTTTAGCAACACCAAAATATTTTTTATTTTACCTAAAAATCAATTTTCCAACAATCTATCATTCTTTTTAATCATTTAATAATTTTTCAAAACCTTTTTTATTTAACAAAATATGTGAAACATATTTTCCATTTTTAAAAACTGACCAATTATTAAAAATACATGGTATGTTTTTTGCTTTTTCCAAAGTATCAACTTTAATAAAATCAACTTGTATATTACAATCTTTCATGTATTCTTTAATTTCGTATATACAATTTAATGTAAAAGGACATTGTGGTGAATAATATATTGTTGTATGATTTGAATCAATCATCATTTGTTTAACATTTTTACAAAAAGAAGGTTTTTGATGATTAAAAGATAACGATAATAATTCATAATCTTCAATTTGATCAACAACTTCAAATCCATATTTTAAAAAGAATTTTTTATCTGCCAGATAAGATTTCTTCTTTTTAGAAGATATTACACAAACACCTTGTTTTCCTTTCTTTTTAGCATCATTAATAACATATTCCAATAATTGCTTACCATAACCATGACCTTTAAATTTTCCCGAAACCCATAAACAATAAATATATAGAAAACCATTACCTTCGATAGGAACCCATGCTTTTTCTAGAGGTGCATATTCAACAAATACTTTTCCTTGAACATTAAGTTTTCTAAAAACATGACCTTCTGTTATTCTCTTTTTTAACCATTCCTTTTTATTAAAAACACCTTCAAAATGTTTTTTATCACTTATAGCACAACAAATATGTTCTTGATCAATATTATCTAAAGTGATATTTATGTATTCTTCCACCTATTTTCCCTCCATATTTTTCACACCATTGATTAAAATGTTTAATGAAAAATCAAAACTTTTTTGAATAGAAAGAGGATGTCCAAAAGCTTGGTGATTCACAAGTAGAACATAGCCTTCTAAAAAAACTCTAAGTGTTCTAATAAAATGGTTTATCGTTTCATCACTTAAATTTTGCTTCCTAAGTATTTTAAAAAGTATATCAAAAGTATTATGTGTTACTTGATTTCCCTCTTCTATCATATATTTATTGTACCAAAGCATGGCTTCGAAAATTCCTTTATTTTCTGTTGCATAATCATAAAAAGCATATGCCATACATTTTATGGCCTCATAGCCACTTTCCCCAACAATAGAAAGAAGCATTTTTTCTTCTAATTGTTTCCAACCATAGAGACTAATTTTATTTTTTAAATCTTCCAAATTAGAAATACGATTATATAAAGATGGAGATTTTATTTTTAATTTTTTAGCCACTAAGATAAATTGGCAAACCCCTCTTGATTGATAATTTCTATAGTTACTTCTATAATCCTTGTTTCAGTCATAGTATCCTTCTTAACTAACTATATTAGTATTATAACTAATTGAATTAGTTAAAGCCATTTTCAAACAAAAAGATACTATTTTTATAAATAACGTATCAATTATATTTGTTTACATTCTAACAATTTTTCTAACCGTGTTAGCCGTTCTAATTGTTAGCTTTTTACTAACATTTGTATTTGTTGTTTTAGGCCACCAGTTTGTTTTTTGATAATCTTTTCGACTAAATGACCAAAAAATAACATCTTTATAATTTTGAATTTTTTCCAATCCTTCTTTAGCTTCACCAATTTCTTCAAAAACTTCTTTAAAAGTGACTGGAGGAATCATAAATATTAAATTATCATAGATTATTTTATCATCACTGCCCCACCAAATTGGTGCATGTTCTAAAATAACTTTTAGCTTACCTTGTTCTAAAACAAAAACAGGTATTTTAAAATCATAGTTTTTCTTTAACATCTCCTCAATTTGTTTTGTAATCTTTTCAATATTTTCTCGACTTGAAAAAATAACATTTCCACTATTTAAATAAGTTTTAACATCTTCAAACTTTAAACTTTCAAACTCTTTTTTTAACTCTGCCATCACTACTTTATTTTTACCACTGATATTAATTCCTCTAAGCAAAGCCATATATCTTTTCATATAACCACTCCTTATCTAGCTCTATTTTAACATATAAATAAAGACTACAAACGTAGCCTCTATCATTATAATCTAAAGATAATATTTTAAGAGTTTCTTCCAAATCTTCATATAAAACAGCACACTTTTGGGATAAACACTTAACTTCTTCATTGCCAAAACCATCTATGGTCTTTCTTCAGGCAAGTTTGGAAATAACGCTTTTCCCATTTCGTCCACGGTCTTTTCCATCATCTTTGAAACAATTTCTTGAGTAATCGTTAAAGATATGTCTTCATATTTTATTCCTTTTTATTTCATTCTTGATAAGAATCATCTGGATCTCCATATTTTGAATAGAATCTTTTAATTCTTTTTTATTTAAATTTCTTTTTAAGCAAGAGATTTTCTTCATATTGATAATGTGGATAGTAAAAACGTGGCCTTACAAAAATATTATCTACATAGAGTACAATATGTTGATCATATTTTTCTACCTTTTCATCAAAATCAAGACTGTACATTATATAACTTTTACCTATTTCTAAAACAATTCCCGTTGTCAATACAACAGAAATAAGTGCTATACTTTTCTTTTTCCACCCCATTAACAAGACTTTCAATTTCTTTTGTAATTTATAAGCAAATATAATCAATAAAACCCGCTAAATAAAACATATTATGAAGGCTATTTTGATTGCCTAGGAAGGAATATAAGACCATCTTTCATCTAAAAGCTTTCACCATTAAAGAAAAGAATCGTTATAAAAATAAATAACAATATAGTTATTTATTCCCTTTATTTTTCACAATTTTTATTTTTTTCATAACAACTTATTTATATCTACACATGTTTTAACATAGATAGCTTGACATATAATTTTATAACATTTGTAAATTAAAAAAGCTTAAAGAATACTCTTTAGCTCATTTAAATTATTTAATCTTCAATTGTTCAAAACGATAACGTGGTTTGCCAACACTTTTCTTTCCATATTCAATTGCCTCTTGCGGACAATAACAAATACAAGCCATACAGTGTGTACAATTCTTTCCCCAAACAGGTTTTCCATCAATAAGTTGAATATTATTCATTGGACATTTCTTAACACATTGATTGCAACCAGTACATGTATCCTTGACTTTAAAAGCAGCTGCTTTAACAAAGAAATGATAAAAAAGAGGATTAACAAGTCTGCTCATCAAACGATCATAAAGATTATGACGTGGTTTCAAAAAAACTTTTCCTTCTCTAATATATTTAACAGTTTCCTTTATATTTATTTCTGCTTTTTCTACGATTTCTTTTGCCTCTTCTAATTGTGGAGCATTAAACATCGCAATATAGTTTTCCGGCATAAGGATTTGTTTTGTTCCCATATAGTCTAAATGTTTATCATTTGCAAGCATTAAGTTATACTTTGTAGCATTCCCTATCTCACTACCACAATTCATAACAAACCAAATACGTTTTGCACCAATGAATTTAGTTTTATAAAGCCAATTGGAAACAATTTTTGGAATACGCCAAGCATAAGTTGGAACAACAAGGATAACATCGTCTCCTGTTTCTATTGACGAATAATTATTCGTTTTTATTTTTTCATTTAAATCTATTATATTATCTTGCAATTCATCTGCAATTCTTTGTGCTATATAGCGACTATTTCCTGTTCCTGAATAACATAAAATCATCTATTACACTCCTTTTTACATAATAATTTCTGATTTGAAATATTTTTCTTGAAATTCAACTTGCTTTTTTATTTCTTCTTTTGTATATGACTTATTTAGAGGGACAACAACCCATTTTTCTTCTATATCATCATCTCTATGAATAATAGCAATTATTTTCCCAACAAACTCTTTTACAGGAACGTCAACGCCTAAAATATAAGCATCTTGTTCTTCTTCATCTTCCGCCATGATTCCTTCAACAAAACCATAATTTATAGGATAATATGTTTCTTTATATTGAGGATGTTGGCTTCCAAGTGGTCGATCAACGATGACTTTAACGATATCTCCAATCATATTATTTTTCCCCCCTTTATATATGTGCAACTACTCTTAATCGACGATAATCTGCAATCCATTCATTTTCTTTCCAAAGTTTATCCTTTGTCAAAGTTTCTACTTCTTTAATAATTTTGCTTTGGATATCTTTTGACATTTTTTCCAATTCAAAAGCAAAGAATTGTCTCATCCAATTTTCTAATCCTCTTTCATGATCTTTTAATGGTGTTGGTCAATCATAATCATAAATTTTATCAATGATAAAACCTTTCTTTGTTAATAAATCCGCAAAATGTTTAGTTGTTGGAAAATTAAATTTTGACAAACTTTTATAAAAGCATTTTCAATCGTCGCAATATTACCACTCGTACCAAATTCACAAATCAATAATCCTTTAGGTTTTAGTACTTTATAGATATAATCTAATAAAGTTTCATGATTTTTTATCCAATGAAATACCGCATTTGAAAAACAACATCAAATTGATTTTCAAATGGTAACTCTAGTGCATCACATACCCTAAACTCTATATTGGAATACTGTTCTTGAGCCTTTTTAATCATACTTTAAGATTGGTCCACACCAATGACTGTTTTTGCTAAATTATTAAGTTGAACAATAAGTGTTCCTATTCCACATCCTAAATCTAAAATACATTGATTTTTATTTTGAGGAATATATTCTAAAAGACCTTTCCCATATTCAGCAACAAAATCATGTTTATTATCATACAGCGTTGCATTCCATTCACTCATAAATTTACCTCCAAAACTATTTAGTCTATTACCTGATAACCTGCAGCTTCTAAAACTTCTAATCCTTTTTGATAGTTTTCTTTTTTTAGAAAAATATAATCTGTATTATATGTAGAAACAGCATAAATTGAAATATGATGATCTGCAAGAATTGATACTATCTTTGATAATATTCCAATTAAAGAAAATTCCAAAATACCTTGTATGCAAAATGCCCTCCAGCCATCGTCTCGACGAATAACATTTGATGGTACTTCATTTGTAAGGCATACCAAAGATTTTTCTTCATCTGTTTTTTCAATGAAACAATATTTAGATTCTAAATTGACAAGTGAATAGTCCTCAACTTGACATATCGAAAAATCTTGATGAATCCTTTGTATTTTCATGATCAATCCTCCCACCCCCTCAATTTTATTTATATTTACTATATCTAAAATCACAATAGCCTGCACCTTCAGCAATTGTCTTTGTTCTTACTAATTTCATATGCATAATATCCGCTAATACATAATCCATTTGACATAAATAAGCGGCAAGATGGGGGCATCCTTCATCTTGACAAAGTTTACATATTCCACATTCATGATAATCATATCCTAAATCATATTCATCATTACCTGGTAAAATATCAACGACCCAATCATTTTCATAAATGTGTTCATGACTTTCTTTTGACCATTGTAGTCTCCCTGCCATTTTCTTAGAATCTAAATAACTCTCAGCATCTCCCATAACTTTATGAAATAATTTAGAGGCATAAAGTCCATCACGAAATATTTCATAATTTTCTTTTGGCGGTTTCCCTGTGCTTCGATTCATTGCAATAAAATAACTTCCCATAATATATGAACTTAATAATCTTGAATTTCCAATATCTTTTGCACGTTGAATAATTTTATAATGCTCTTCACCTATTTTTCTTGCAACATCTTTCGGAAAGCCTCTTCTTTTCAATTCAGCTTTTACCACATGATGATAAAAATGGTAGATTATTTTTACATTTAATATTTCTTTCATTTTCTTCATTCCTTTCAATACTTTTATATCAGTTAAATTATAATTCTATTTTAGCACAAAAAAAGAAAAACTAAGAAACCTTCATACCTCTTATATTTTTCTATTTTACTGTTTCAAAACAATAGTGTTTTATTTTTCAACCACACAATAACAAACACCTTCAGGTGCTTTTATGGAATCATCTTTATAATAGACATTATAATTAGATATGTATTTTTCTGTTACTGTTTGATGATTTTCATGTTGAATAATTGTGAGATGACATTGATTTAATATCTCTTTAAGTTCAGCAAAACTGTATTTTGCTTTCATTGATTCATCAGCTTCTTTTGCCAACATTTCATTGATTTTTGTTTCTTTACTTTCTTGAATACTTGGGTAGTCAAAAACAAGATGACTTCCTTTTAAGAGATATTTAGATAATTGTTTTAACATCTTTTTAAATTCATCTTTTGTAAGATAATAGCTTAGTCCTAACATACTACTGATTGAAAGCTGGTCTTCTTGATAATCACTTTGTAATAAAGTATTAATCCAATTATCTTGACTTAAATCAATTGATAAGAATTGAATATTTTCAATATCAACATCTTTACATCTTTGTCTTTTATCTTCAATTACTTCTTTTTTATCAATTTCAAAAACATGCATTTGATTTTGATAATAATATGCAAACGAATCATAACCCGATGCAAAATCTAAATATTGTTGACATCCCTTTTCTTTCATCTCTTCAATCGCTTCTTTACAAAAAGCACTTCTTACTAAAACAGAAGGTGATAGTTGATGATCAACAATCCATTTTAAAGCTTCTTCTTTACTTCCTTTAAAAGTGGGATTAAAAAATGAAATTCCCTGTGACATATTTAACCCAATCATTTCATACTCTTTTTCTGTAATTAATTTTGTTGAAAGAAGATCATCAAAAATTTTAATATCCTTATTTTTTTGATGATATGCTCTTGCAAACAAACTTACTAATGCTGTCATATTTTGTTCCATAAAATTACCTCCATATATTTAATACAAGACTTTTACAGAAATGACTAGTCTTGAAAAAAAGCCCATTTTGTGGTAATATAAAGGTAGAAAAAAGAAAGAAATGAGAAAAAATTTCCCATTTCTTTTTATTTAGAGTTCTTAAAACCATTAAACCAAGCACGCTCATCAAATGATTTCTTTTTTGTTTTTATAATATTTTTCTCTTTTGGAATGCCAATTGGCAAAAAGCATACCAATTCATAATCATCTGGTACATTTAATATATGTGCCATTTTTTTACCGATTTGATCTTCATCAGTAATATGCCCTTCATACCAACAGCTTTGATATCCTAAAGCAATGATTGCTAGGAACATATTTTCAATCGCTGCTGAATAATCCTGTATGGCAAAACATTTATCACGATATGCATAGATACGTTGAGTGAGAACACAAATGGCAGCAGGAGCACTTTGTCCTATTGGCGGATCTATAACATTGAGTAATTGTTTTAAAATATGTGGATCATCAATCGCAATAAAACTTGTTGTTTGTTTATTACATCCAGAAGGAGCGTCGATTCCTGCTTGCATTATTTTGATAAGATCCTCTCTTTTTACTGGAACTGCTTGATATTCTCCACGAAAACTATGTCTACTATGAATTAATTCTAGAAAAGTATTCATTTTTACCCTCTTAATAACTATATTTCTTAATCTTTTCCATGACTCTACTTGCTTGTTCATCTTTTAAAATATAAGGTTGATAATCGTTTCTTCCTCTTGATGAAGTTAAAGAACATGGAATAATTTGTACTTGATATCCTGTTTGTGTCGTTCCTTTAAAAGAATAAGAGAGTTGATAAATCATTGTGTCTGTATCACTTGGATTACGATTACCACCAAAACAGAAATTACCTAATGAATAAATAATAGGCTTTCCATTATACGTTTCTGTTCCTTGAACAACATGAGGATGTGAACCAATGACAGCATCTGCTCCAGCATCAATGGTAAACTTAGCCAGTGATCTTTGATCTTCATTAGCTTGATATTGTCTTTCAATACCCCAATGATAATAAACAAAAACAAGTTGGCATTGTTCCTCATTTTTTAAATGATTGATCGCATTTTGAATTTTTTGATGACCACTTTCATTATTCATAGATACCGAAAGTGAACGATAACCAAGGAATCCACACTTGATGCCTTTGATTTCTTTTATATAAGAATCATCATAACCAAAATGACCAATAGAAGCTTCATCTAAATATTTTTTTGTATCTTGAAGACCTGCTTCATAATAATCTTCACTATGATTATTGGCGAGGGTAACTGCTTCTACTGATGAAGAAGTCAATATTTTTGTATATTCAGGAGCTCCACTAAAAGGAAATTCTTTTTCAAGATGATTACTTGCTGTTGTAAGAGGTCCTTCTAGATTAACAACTGTCAAATCATCTTTTTCAAAGACTTCTTTTACTTTCTTTAAAAAATATGTAGGATCACTTCCTTGTCTTTTATATTCTTGATTAAACGATCCATCATAGGCTTGTCCGGCATAGTTTCCAAGTGTACAATCTCCAGCAAAAGAAATAGTAAAATTCACTTCAGCTTCTTCTTTCTTTTTCTCTTCTTTTTGTACTGTTTTTTCTTGTACATTTTTAGGTGTTTCTTTTTTTGTAGATTGATTTACATTATTAAAAAGAAAAACACCTAAAGAAATAATAAGTACAGCTATTATAATAACAAATGCTACTTTTTTCTTATTTAATTTATGATTCATGAAATTCACCTCAACTTATTTTAACATATTCTAAAATATGTTAAAATACCTCTATTGGAGGAATAAAACATGATTGAAGAAATTATTGAAAATAAATTAGATTATGCATCTTTATTATGCGAAAGTGATCCTAATATTAATCTTGTTGAAAATTATTTAAGAGATGGAAGATTATTTGCTTACTTTGAAAAACAAACACCTCTTGCTTTTATTGCTGTTAAAGAAATCAATGATACTACCCTTGAAATTAAAAACTTACTTACTTTAGAAAATAATCGAGGACGTGGATATGGAAAATCCTTACTTCAATATATTGAAAATCTTTATCAAAACAAAACAACTTTTTTAATTGGTACCGCCAATAGTTCAATGACAAACATGCTTATTTATACAAAGCTTGGTTATCATTATAGTCATAAAATTGAAAACTTTTTCATTGATTATTATCCTCAAGAAATCTATGAAAACAACATGCAAGCAACAGATCTTCTTTACTTTAGCAAAACACGTGCAAACTAAAAGGATTCCTTACGAATCCTTTTTTGTATACTCTTTTAAAATATCAATATAAAGTTGTCCAAAACGACTTAGAATAGCTTTATTATGTGTAATATATCCTATTTCCATAAAATCATTCACATCTAAAGGAACCGCAATGATATCTTTTCCATTAAGCTGTTTATTAATGACTCCACTACAAATTGTATAGCCATTAAGACCTATTAATAAATTAAAGAGTGTTGCACGATCACATACTTTAATTTCTTTTTGGCTTTCTAAAGTACTCAGTATTTCCTCAGAAAAGTAAAAAGAATTATGTTCTCCTTGTTCATAAGATAAACGTGGATATTCTTTTAAATCCTCTAAAGATACTTTATTTTTATTTGCGAGGGGATTATCTTTTCCAAGAAAAACATGAGGTTTTGCGATAAATAGACGATGAAATGTTAAGTCATTTTCTTTCAACGTTTTCTTTAAAACAACTTCATTAAATGAATTAAGATAAAGAACCCCAATTTCACTTTTAAGTTTGGCAACATCTTCAATAATTTCATAAGTTTGTGTTTCTCGAATCCTGAAATCATATTCCTTCCCACCATATTCTTTAATCAAAGAAACAAAAGCTTCTACGGCAAAAGAATAATGTTGCGTTGAGATACAAAATTCATGTTTAATATTATGATCCTGTAAATACTTTTCTTCAATCAAGTTTGTTTGTTCAATCACTTGTCTTGCATAACCTAAAAATTCTTCTCCCTGTCTTGATAAAATAACTCCTTTATTGGTACGAATAAAAATCGTAATACCTAATTCTTTTTCTAATTCTTTGATTGCATTTGTTAAACTTGGTTGTGATATATATAAACGTTTAGCAGCCTCTGAAAGTGTTCCTACTTGAGAAACTGTAATAACGTATCTTAATTGTGCTAATGTCATATTCTTCTCCTTTTTCTTTGTCATTATATCATAGCTTAACAAAAATAAAATTATTAAGATTTTATAAATCGACATTATTTTTATAGAATCGTTGTTAAAATGAAATCAATAAGGGAAGAGTCTCACAATCTGTGTGATGATATCAACAAACGCGAATAGTTTTTCTATTCTGGTACATCTTAAAGACAAGACTCGTTAAGGATTTCATCTTTAATGAGTTTTGTCTTTTTTTATTCAAAGGAGGAACCGTGATGTTTTATCAAAAAAGTAGTCAAGATATCTTAAAAGAATGTGAAAGTTCTTTAGAAGGATTATATGATTTTCAAGTAAAAAAACATAGTGCAAAGTATTGAAAAAGTATCCCTTTTTCAAATGATTCCGATTTATATTTTTTCTCTTCTTTCCTTTTTCCTTATTCAAGTAAAAAAATGTTTTCTATAAAATAGAGGATACTTTTTTCATAATTTAAAAATCTTTCACTCCTTTTCTATGCTATAATAAGAAAACAGGATTTAGGGAGGGATTAGATGGAAAAAGATTTAACACATGGAAATACATTAAAACTGATTATTTCATTTTGTATTCCTTTAATTGGGGGAGCTATTTTCCAACAACTTTATAACGTCGTTGACACAATGATTGTAGGAAGATTTGTCGGCGTAGATGCTCTTGCTGCTGTTGGTTCAACTGGTTCATTAAACTTTTTAATTATTGGATTTGTTTTAGGACTTGCTGCTGGTTTTGGGATTCCTATTGCGCAAGCTTTTGGTGCTAGAGAAGAAAAAAGAATGCTTCAAACCATTATGAATGCATTTTACTTATGTATCTTCTTTTCAATTGTACTTACTGTCTTAACACATTTTACAACGGAAACATTACTTCAATGGATGCAAACACCTGCTAATATTTTTAAACAATCTTATGATTATATTTCAATTATTTTTTATGGTTTAACATGTACCATTGCTTATAACTTTTTAGCAAGTGTTTCACGTGCTTTAGGGGATAGTAAAACACCTCTTATTTTCTTAATTATATCATCATTACTTAATGTTGTTTTAGATTTATCAATGATTATTAATTTTCATATGGGTGTTCGAGGTGCTGCCCTTGCCACAGTGATTGCCCAAGGAATTTCAGCTGTTTTATGTTTTATTTATATGGCTAAAAAATATCCTAATTTAAGATTTGATCATCATGCACGTTCTATAAGTTTTCCAATTATCAAAAAACTTATTAATATTGCCGTCCCAATGGCTTTACAATATTCAATTACGGCTGTAGGTGCTGTTATCTTACAAAGTGCCGTTAATACTTTAGGTTCAGCAAAAGTTGCTGCTATTGCTGCTGCCCAAAAATTATCGATGTTCTTTACACAACCAATGGATATGATGGGTTCTACAATGGCTACCTTCTCTGGACAAAATTTAGGTGCTGGAAAGATAGAGCGTATTTTTAAAGGAATTAAAGAATCTATGCTCCTTGTTATTGGTTATGGTATCGTTGCTTGTATCTTTATGATTTTCTTTGGAAAATACCTTTCATTATTATTTGTTGCCGGTAATGAAACAAGCGTTATTAATGATGCTCAACAATTCTTGATTTGCAATAGTATTTTCTATTTTGTTTTAGGTATTCTATTTGTTTCAAGAAACACCATTCAAGGTTTAGGAAAATCCGCACTTACGATGCTTGCTGGGGGTGCTGAATTAGTGGCAAGAGCTTTTGTTGCCTTTGCCCTCGTTGGTAAGTTTGGTTATAATGCCATTTGTTTTGCCAATCCTATTGCTTGGTTTGCTGCTATCATTATTTTGATTCCAACACTAGTTATTTTGATGAACAAATTAAAAAAAGAACATAGTTAAAAGATATCGCAATTGCGATATCTTTTTTTACACACGTTTTTTATTTAAACGATTATGGATATTTTGCATTTTTAAATCAAGTTCAGAAATTGTTTTTGCACATTCTTGTAATTCTTCTTTAATATCTTCAGGAACATTATTATCTGTTTTATATTTAAGTTTATGTTCCAAAGAAGCCCAGAAATCCATCGCAATTGTACGAAGCTGTACTTCAACATGAATTGGTTTAGATCCTTCTGATAAGAAAATTGGTACTTCTAAAACAAGATGTAAAGACATATAACCACTTTCTTTTGGATTTGCAATATAATCTTTTACTTCAACTAAACGGATATCATCTTGATCTGTAAGTAATTGTGCTACCTTATAAACATCATCTACATAATTACAAATAACACGAACTCCCGCAATATCATGAATATTTTCTTCTAACGAACGTTCTGTTACAGGAATATCTTTATTAATAGCTTTTTTTAAAATACTTTCTGGCGATTTTAAACGAGATTCGATATGATGAATCGGATTATGATCATGTTTTACTTTAAATTCTGCATCTAATATTTCTAATTTTGTACGAATTTCTTTAATTCCTGCTTCATAAATTTGTTGCATTTTCATTAATTCTGAGACATTTTCATATAAAGTAGTTTTTGCTATTTGATTCACAACATTTTGTTTAATTTTTTGACTTGGTTTCATTTTAACACCTCATCTCTATTAAAGCCTAAAAAAATGAACTTGTCATTAACAAAAGAAAAATCTTTAAAGATTTTTCTTTAAAGATTTAATCACTAAGGTCTTCTCCATTAGAAGCAATAACTTTTTTATACCAATAGAATGAATCTTTTCTATAACGATCTAATGTTTTTAAATCAAATTCATCTCGATCTACATAAATAAATCCATAACGTTTAACCATACCTTCATGAGTAGAAATTAAATCAATTGCTGACCATGGGCAATATCCCATCATTTCTGCACCATCAGTAATCGCTAATTGAATTTGTTCAATATGTTTTCTTAAATATTCAATTCTGTATTGATCATGAATTTTTCCATCTTCAGTTAATTTATCATAAGCACCTAACCCATTTTCTGTAACAATCATTGGTAAACGATATCTTGAATACATTTCACGAATAGTTGCTCTAAAACCAAATGGATCAATTTCCCAACCAAAATCAGTATGAGGAAGATTTGGATTGGCAGCTCCTAGATAAACACCTTCTTCCATACGTGTTTTTTGTTGATCATGTCCAAATGTTTCTTCTTGGTTTTCATCACACCAAGCAACAGTTGCTGTTGAATAATAGTTGAAACCAATGAAATCTGGATGCCCATTTTTTAGAATTTCCATATCTCCTTCTTCGATATGAGGAGTTGCATTTCTTTTTTCCATAAAAGCCCATGCAAGATGATTATATTCTCCATAAACAGCCATATCTAAGTAAAGCCAGTTACGAATCGCATTTAAGTTTTGAGCAGCTAATTGATCTTCAGGCTTACAACTTGCTGGATAAGCAAGAGAAATATTTGGTGCTGGTCCAATTTTTCCACCTTCTACCATTTCATGGCATAAAGCCATTGCTTTTGCTTGTGCTACTAACATATGATGATTTTGTTGGTAAAGAGATTTATATTTTTCTGGTCCTGTAAGGGTTGTTGTTCCAATAATATCTCCTGATAAAATTAAAACGTTTTGTTCATTGATCGTAAGCCAGTATTTAACACGATCACCAAAATTTTCATACATCACTTTAGCAAAATTAACAAACCAATCAATAGATTCACGTTTTTCCCAGCCACCTCTTTCTTCTAAGGCTTGTGGCATATCGAAGTGGAACATTGTTACTAATGGAATAATATTATATTTTAAACATTCATTAATAACATTATTGTAGAAATCAATTCCTTCTTGATTTACTTCACCTGTTCCTTGAGGTAAAATTCTTGACCATGAAATAGAAAAACGATAAACTTTAAAGCCCATTTCAGCCATTAAAGCAATATCTTCTTTATAACGATGATAAAAATCAGCGCATACTGTTAAATCAGATGTCCCTTCTGGTACTTTTTTGACATCTTGAACCGAAGGACCCTTTCCATGTGATAAGTTAGCTCCTTCTACTTGATAAGCAGATGTACTTGCTCCCCAAAGAAAGTCTTTAGGAAATGGTTTTAATTTTTTATGTAACATTCTTTCTTCCTCCTAGCATTACCTTTATTATACTCTTAAAGCAAAAAAACATCCATATGGATGTTTAGTCAATCAATTCATCAGCCTGGTAATCTCTAAATTTATGATAAACAGGTCCGGCATAAGCAACCATCAATTCGTCATAAACTTTACTTGATAATTTTTTTCCTACATAAAGCATTTCATATTTAACATCTTTTTCTACATATTTAAAGCCCATTTCTTGAAGTCCATTTCTTAAATAAAAGTTTTTACGATGAACACGTTGTTTGTAGTTATCATATTTTTCATCTACTTCTTCAATACATAACATAATGGTATGAGGATATCTCTTTTTCAACATTTGTAAAACACTACTTCCATAGCCATGACCTCTTTGAAGTTCATCAATAGCAAGATACAAAACATAGGATAAATTTTGATAGGTAATGACATACGTTAACCCAACCCATTTATTTTGATCATAGATTGATAAAAATTCTCCTTTACCTTTATTGTGTTTTTCTATAAGAGCTTTCCATGGTGCTCTTTCATCTTCAGGAAAAGCACTGTAATAAAGTTGACTTACTTGTTCAATATCATTTTCACTTATTTTCTTTAATTCCATACAATTCTCCTATTTATAGTATTTATCAAAATACGCTTTTAATGATTTTTTGATTGAAATATGATCCAATTTCATAGAGAAAACAAAACGTTCTTTTTCTTTAAATTCATTTCTTAACTCACCGATATGTTTTCTAAACGCTTCATATTGGACAATAATATCGTTTTCTTTCGCAAATTTTTGGATATTGTTTAAAATGTTTAAAGAATATCCAACATCAATTAAAAAGACACCATAAAATAAACCTACAAAGAATGAAAACCAAAGATTTCCGGCAAGCCATTCAATTGAATGAATGATATTAGGATGAATTAAAAAATAATAAATCGCACTTAATAAATACCAAAAGAAAGTAAACTTAGGACAAATGATTCCTTGAATATTAAACTTTTCATCACTATAATCCCAAAGCTTTACATGCATTCCTTTGATAAAAATAAGTCCTGCAAAATATTCAATTAAAGTAACCGATAAAGCCATTAGTAAAAAAAGTACCGTCTTTCTTAAATACACTCCATGAATAAATGAAACATTAATATGTGCCAGTAAATAAACGACACATAAACTAAAACCATAAAGTGGTAAATAAGGTCCTACTAAAAAACCAGGATTGATCCATTTTCTTGAAGGATTTGCTTTGGAAAAAAAGCGACGAAAAATAAGTTCTAAAAGCCATCCAGCTAAACTTCCTATAAAAAATATAAACGCTAAAATCAACCATTCTTTCATAAAATCACCTATTTCATTTTATTAAATAATATAGTAATTAGAATACTTTAAACAACCTAAAAAATCAAGTTAAAAAAATAAGGCTTCCGCCTTATAATGTACAAATCATTACTGTCATTGTTCCATCAAAATCAACTTCTTTTTGA